>CBFHXH010000088.1:0-15257 GCA_965659735.1 uncultured Pikeienuella sp. | reverse complement strand
TTTAGCTGAACCGTTGGATTGAACATCGCGGACAGGTAGGTTTCGACTCCGAACTTCGAGAAGAGAGGCGTCGGTTCGCGATACTGTTGCACGTTTTTGGCGTGGGACGGCATGAGCATTTTCATGTAGTCTTTCGCCTCGCGGTAGGCGGCGTCGCCTTCCACCAGAACGGTGTCGATGTCGCGCCCGTAAAGATCGCGGATCGAGCGTTTGATCAGGTCGCCTTCTTCGTAGATCAGCGCTGGCGCGACGGAATTCAGCGTCAGATCGCGGATCTGGTTCCACTGGCGCAGCAGGAATTCATAGTCGCGCTTGATTTCCGTCTTGGTGCGCTTGGCGCCCGCCGTGCGGATGATCAGGCCCATGCCGAGCGGCACTTCCAGCTCATTCGCCGTCGATTTCAGCTTTTTGCGGTCAGCGGCGTTGGTGATCTTGCGACTGATGCCGCCGCCACGCGCCGTGTTCGGCATCAGGACGCAGTACCGGCCTGCAAGCGACAGGTAGGTGGTCAGCGCAGCGCCTTTGTTGCCGCGCTCTTCCTTGACGACCTGGACCAGCAGGATCTGGCGAACCTTGATGACTTCCTGGATCTTGTATCGGCGATAGTTAATGCGGCGCGGGCGCACTTCGTCCTGTAGATCTTCGGCGCCGACGCTTTCAACCTCATCGTCTGGGGCGTCGTCGTCGTCGCCATCCGGGGCGTCTTCGGCCGGGGGCACCTTGTCTTCGGCAGAGCTCTCCGCGGCAGTGTCCTCTGCGGCTTCGGCCGGTTCAGCGTCTTCGGATGCCGTTTCCTCAGCTTTTGCAGCTTCGGGGGCAGGGGCCTCGTCCGCGGGCGCGGGCTCTTCCGCTTCGGGCGTTACTTCGACGGTGACATCTGGCCCGGCTACAACTTCGGCTTCGTCGGCCTTTTTGGCTGCGGCGCCATCTTCCAGCGGCTCAGAAACGCTCTCACCATCCTCTGCGCCTGCGCTTTCCGCAATAGTCTTGGGATCGTCGTCGTCGTCGTTGCCTTCAGTCGACGCGTCTGTTGCGTCGGCAGATTCGGTTTCCGCGGCGTCTGCCTCAACCGCTTCTGCTTCCGCAGGCGCGGCTTCGACTTCGGCGGTTTCGGCCGGGGCGTCTGCAGGCGCCGCTTCTGCCGCCTCGGCGGCTGGTTCCACAGCAGCATCTTCTGCAACTGGCGCATCTTGCAGCGCATCAGCTACGGCGATCGGCTCCTCGCTTACGGGCGCTTTGTCCGCAGGAGCTTCGGTGGCTTCGGCCTCAGCAGTTTCGCCGTCCGCCGCTGCGGGCGCTTCGCCTTCAACTGCTTCAGCCGTCGCATCATCAGCGGCGACCTTCTTCTTCCGGCCACGGGATCGGGAACTGCGGCGTGACCGCTTTTTCTTTTCTTTCGGCTCGTCGTCGTCTTCCGACGTTTCGTTGGCGGCTTCTTCAGCCAGCAGCGCTTCGCGGTCTGCAACCGGGATCTGATAGTAGTCCGGGTGGATTTCCGAGAACGCCAGGAAGCCGTGGCGGTTGCCGCCATATTCGACAAACGCAGCCTGCAACGAGGGTTCGACCCGCGTGACCTTCGCCAGATAGATGTTTCCGGCTAGTTGCCGTTTATTGACGCTCTCAAAATCGAATTCATCGACCTTCGAGCCGTCTGCGACCACGACCCGGGTCTCTTCCGGGTGCGTGGCGTCGATAAGCATTTTCTTCGCCATTGATTCCATTGCAGCGCAGCCGGGCCGGTCTGGCCGGGGGGCGCTATCTGTCCTGAATGAACGAGCGGCATGCGATACATGGCCGACCGCGCCGCCTGTGGCGGTGCGTTTATTCGGCGATCTGACACGCGTCTCGTCATGGTTTCCCTTCGCGGCCTCGCCGCGGGTGTTTGCGGGCGGCGCTTGCGCGCCTTAGAAAGCGGACTTGAACGTTCTTCCAGATCAGACCGTAGCCTGCGCTGGCGGCGCTTTCTGCTGAAAATCAGCTGTTTGACGGTCTGCGGCCTCTATTAGCCGTATCACGCCTTCTGCCTACATAGTGAACTAAGCGGCTTTATCCAAATGGAATTTTCTTCTTTTGCGTCAGCTGTGATACAAATTAAATAAAACGGGTGAAACCTGAATGAGCGGTTAACGCGCCAAAGCGCGCGGTACGAGGTGAAAATGAAACAGGCCTGCTTGGCGATTGTCGGCTTTTTGGCCCTGCTGGCGTCTGGCGCAGCAGGGTACGAAGCCGCCTTGTCTGCGCGTTTGACGAAGGACGGCGTGGAGAACACCGTCGAACTTGATCTGACTGTACGCCCGGCGTTCCGTTTGTTCACGCTGGACGGGCCAAAACGCATCGTCGTTGATCTGCCTGAACTGGACTGGCGATTGGATGCGCCGCGCCCGGGGGAGGCGATGCAGCTGATCAGAGGCTTGCGGTTTGGTCTGGTCAAACCCGGCGTGTCGCGCCTGGTGATCGACCTGAAACGCGCAGCCGCCGTAACTGAGGCTTATACGGTTGACGGGGAATTGCGCGCCCCGGCGCAGTTGATCATCAAGCTGCGCCCGGACACGGACGCCGCCTTCACCGCCCGCGCTGGGTGGCCGGATGATCGGGTGGATGCGGAGGCAGCCGCGCCCCCGATCCCCCAACCCCGGCCCAAGCGTGCCGTCGTCGTCGCGATTGATGCAGGCCATGGCGGCCGCGACTCTGGCGCAACCGCGGGCCCGTTTGTCGAAAAGAAACTGGTGCTGGATTACGCCCGCAACCTCGCCGCAGCAATTGAGGCGCGGCCCGGATACCGCGCCTTTCTGGTGCGTGACAGCGACGAATTCCTACGTTTGCGCACCCGTGTGGAACGGGCGCGGCGGGCCGGGGCGGATCTGATGATTTCCATCCATGCCGATTCGCTCGAAACAGGGGTCGCCAGCGGCGCGTCGGTCTATACGCTGTCAGAGGACGCCTCGACCGCAGAAGCCGCAGCCTTGGTCGAAAGCCACAATCGCGCGGACCGGATCGATGGGGTGTCGCTGGACGCACAGGAAGACGATGTCGCGACGATCCTGGTCAACCTTTCGCGCCGTTCAACCGATGCTGCGTCTGTCGATCTGGCCGAAGCTTTGGTCAAGCAACTGAAAGTTCGGTCCAAGGTTTTAAAGGGCCGCGCGTTACAATCGGCTGGGTTCCGGGTGCTTAAAGCGCCAGATGTGCCCTCGGTGCTGGTTGAGCTTGGGTTTTTGAACAGCGCCCGCGACCGCGCGCGGATCACATCGGAAGAAGGGCGCAAAAATCTGGTCGAAGCGATAGCGCAAGGCGTTCACGACTGGGTCCTGACGCGCACATCTGCGCGATATCAGTGGGCCCAGCCCGGTTAAGCGGGCAAAGGGGGCTGAAATTTCCGCGCCATCGCCGTAAATTCGCCCCGACTCGCATCAATGACCGCACGCGGGCGACGATAACGTTCTGAACCTGACTGGAATCCACAACCGGGGCAATGACATCCATGATCCGCTTTCTCGGATTTCTTTTCAGCGCATTCTCCATCGCGGCCATCGCTGGCATCGCGGTTATTGCGCTGGTCTTTTGGGTCTATGACCGCGATCTTCCCGATTACGATACGCTGTCGAACTATGAACCCGCGACGTTGAGCCGAGTCTATTCGGGTCAGGGGGCCGTGATTGCCGAGTTTGCGCGTGAGCGGCGCATTTTCACCCCGATCGACGAAGTGCCTGAGGTGGTGAAAAATGCGTTTATTTCGGCTGAGGATAAGAATTTCTATCTCCACACCGGGGTTGATGGCTTCGGCGTGGTCAAGGCGATGGTGGACAATGTGCGCCGCGTCCAATCTGGCCAACGCCTGCGCGGCGCGTCGACCATCACCCAGCAGGTCATCAAGAACTTCCTTCTGGCCGAAGACAGTGCGGTTGAACGCAAGATCAAGGAATTCATCCTTTCCTCGCGGATCGAAGGGGCGCTGAGCAAGGACCAGATCCTTGAGCTGTACCTGAACGAGATTTTCCTGGGCCAGAACGCCTATGGCGTCACCGCCGCCGCACGCCGGTATTTCGGCCGGACGTTGGAGGAACTTCGCCCCCAGGACGCCGCCTACCTGGCCGCGTTGCCCAAGGCGCCGTCGAGCTATCACCCGGTCCGCCAGCGTGAAACGGCGATCAGTCGCCGAAATTACGTGTTGGAGGAGATGGCCCAGAACGGTCACCTGAGCCGCGAAGAAGCGGAGGCCGCCAAGGCCAGCCCGCTCGCTACGCTTCAGTCAGGTGAGATTGAAAGCAAACTGCCGCGCGTCGCCAAGACGAATTACTTCACCGACGAAGTGCGCCGCCAGCTTTCTGACCGTCTTGGTGAAAATCTCTATGAGGGCGGCTTCGCAATCCGCGCGACCATTGATCCTGAACTACAGTCACTGGCTGAAAAGGCGCTGCGGGCCAAGCTGGAAAGCTGGGACCGCGCCA
Organism: uncultured Pikeienuella sp.; assembly: GCA_965659735.1. Lineage (GTDB taxonomy): Bacteria > Pseudomonadota > Alphaproteobacteria > Rhodobacterales > Rhodobacteraceae > Pikeienuella. The sequence continues at coordinate 10,809 of CBFHXH010000088.1, read as the reverse complement.
AGGGCGGCTATCGGGGCCCTCTGGATCAGTTGGAGAATGTCAGCCCAGATAATGTTGAAGACTGGCGCAAGAAGCTGGCGGAGGCTGAAGCGCCCCGCGACATCGAAGGCTGGATGCCCGCTGTCGTCACCGTAGTGGGCAAGAACGGTATCCGCATCGGTGTCGAAGCCGTCGAAGATGACGCTGACGGCCATTACATCAACCTCGCCGATGTGCGCGATTGGGCGCGTCCTCGTTTGGAAGGCGAACGTTTGGGCCCGACTCCCAAAAAACCTTCAGACGTGTGGACCGTTGGCGACGTCATCCTGGTGACCGAACTGAAGAAGGACGACGGATCGTTTGATCGGTGGTCGATGCGACAGGTGCCTGAACTGCAGGGCGGGTTCATGGCGATGGACCCCGCGACGGGCCGCGTTCTGGCGCTGGTTGGCGGCTTTTCCTACGAACACAGCGTGTTTAACCGGGCGACGCAGGCCCGGCGCCAACCTGGGTCATCCTTCAAACCATTCGTCTACGCTGCCGCGCTGGACAGCGGGTACAGCCCGGCGACTATCGTGCTGGATGCGCCCGTTGTTGTCGAACAGGCTGGCGAGGCGTGGAAGCCAAAGAACTATTCCAATAAGTTCTACGGGCCCTCACCGCTGCGTCTGGGCATTGAAAAGTCGCGAAACCTTATGACGGTGCGTTTAGCCCAGGATGTCGGCATGGGTGTGATCGCCGATTATGCTGAACGATTTGGCGTATACGACGACATGCCTGCGCATCTCAGTTTTTCGCTGGGCGCTGGGGAAACTACGCTATACCGCATGGTTGCGGCCTACGGGATGTTTGCCAATGGCGGGCGCCGCGTTGAACCCACGCTGGTCGACCGCATTCAGGACCGGCGCGGGCGCACGATCTATCGCCACGACGCCCGCATCTGCGAAGACTGCACCACCGAAGAACGTCAATCTGTCGAACCCTGGCCTGTGCCCACTGCGCGGCGGATCATGGACCGGGTCACGGCGTTCCAGCTTGTTTCAATGATGGAAGGCGTTGCAACGCACGGCACCGCGGCGCGGCTTTCTTCGCTGGGCGTGCCTGTCGCAGGCAAGACCGGCACGACGAACGACGCCAAAGACGCCTGGTTCGTCGGCTTTACGCCGAACCTGGTCGCCGGCTGTTTCGTCGGTTACGACAATCCCCGTCCGATGGGCAAAGGCGGCACCGGGGGCGGGATGTGCGCGCCGATCTTTGAAGACTTCATGCGTGATGCTCTGAAAATGCGCCCCGCAGGTGAATTCCGCACGCCGCCGGATATCGTCTATGCGACCATTGACCGGTCTACTGGCGAACGACTGCCTGATGGGGAAGGTGGCGACACGATCCGCGAAGTGTTCCGCGAAGGCCAGGTGCCCGATCTTTACGAGACTGCCTATGTCATCGGCCGCGCATCCGACAGCTTTCTGGGCGGGGGCGATCTGCCGTTCTCTCTGGGCGGTGAAGAAGACGCCACCGATGATGGAACGCCGCTGGAAGCGGTCGTCACAGACGAATATCCCTCGCGACCGCGGCCCGCGGGCAACCTGGACGACGACCTGGAATCCGGCGGCCTTTACTGACCCCGCTTGTCGCGCGGAGCCGGCGGTTATAGGAAGACTGTTCAAGATTTAGACCGAGGCGGGCTATGCGGGCCGAAACCGAAACCATCGTTGCTGAGATCGAAAAGTCGTTGGAGCTGCTGCGCCAGCGCCTCAGCTGGGACACGGCTGAACGCCGGTTGGAGGAGCTGAACGCCTTCGCCGAAGACCCCGAGCTGTGGAACGACCCGGCCAAGGCGCAAAAACTGATGCGAGAGCGTCAGAAACTGTCCGACAGCATCGACGCCTACAAGGCCCTGGCGCAGGAACTTGCTGATAATCAGGAGCTGATCGAGCTTGGCGAGATGGAGGATGACGCCGACGTCATCGCCGAAGCTGAAGAGGCGCTGACACATCTGCGCGACGTCGCCGCCGAAAAGGAAATCGAAGCGCTGCTGAACGGCGAGGCCGACGGCAACGACACCTACCTCGAAATCAACTCTGGCGCGGGTGGCACCGAAAGCTGCGACTGGGCGTCGATGCTGGCGCGCATGTACACGCGCTGGGCCGAACAGCGCGGCTACAAGGTCGAACTGCAGAGTTTTACCGCCGGAGAGGAAGCGGGGATCAAATCCGCGACCTACCTGATCAAGGGCGAGAACGCCTATGGCTGGCTGAAATCGGAAAGCGGCGTGCACCGATTGGTTCGGATATCGCCATATGACAGCGCTGCGCGGCGGCACACGTCTTTCTCATCCGCATGGGTCTATCCTGTTGTGGACGATTCAATCGACATTGAAATCGCGCCAAATGACATCCGCATCGACACCTACCGCTCTTCGGGCGCCGGTGGTCAGCACGTCAACACCACTGATTCCGCGGTGCGCATCACGCATGAGCCGACGGGGATTGTTGTGACCTCTTCCGAGAAGTCGCAGCACCAGAACCGAGACATCGCAATGAAGGCGTTGAAATCGCGGCTCTATGATCTGGAGATGAAAAAGCGGACCCAAGCGATCCAGGACGCGCATGACGCCAAGGGTGATATCGGCTGGGGCAACCAGATCCGATCTTACGTGCTGCAGCCTTACCAGATGGTGAAAGATTTGCGCACAGGCGTCGAAACCTCTGACAGTCAGGGGGTTCTGGACGGTGATCTTGATGCGTTCATGGGCGCGGCGCTGGCGCAGGAAGTCACCGGCAAAAGCCGGGCGGAAGCGTCAGGCGACAGCTGATCAAGGCTGCGTCTGTCACCGCGCCTCGGCGATGCGCCGCCCGCGGTGCGCTGATCAACCATCGCCCCTTCGCAACCGTCGCCGGGGCAGCCGTTGACCCGCAGGGACGCCGCCGCAATATAACGGGCGGAGGAAGCATCATGATATTTCAGACTGAAGACGGCCCCATCGAATTCACGCCGACCCGCACGGTCGTCGCCGGATGGACTGGCCGCGACGCCGCTGCCGTGCAGCACCATATCGACGAGCTGGCCGAGATTGGCGTGCCGGCGCCGTCTGAAACGCCTCTCTATTACCGCGTATCAGCTGCGACGGTGACGCAGGGCGACCAGATCGAAGTGTTGGGCGCCGAAAGTTCGGGTGAAGTTGAGGCTGTGGTCTTTCGCAAGGATGGCGTCCTGTGGCTGACAGTCGGCTCAGACCACACAGATCGCGGGCTGGAGGCGCACTCCGTTGCGCATTCCAAGCAGATCTGCGCCAAGCCGATCGGGGCGGAGGCATGGCGCTTGGACAGCGTTGCTGACCTCGACCAGATCACCCTGCGCGCCTGGATCGACGAAGGTGGGGCTGAGGTTCTCTACATGGACGGCTCGCTCGCCAAGGTTCTGCCGCTGGATGGCCTGATCGAAGGCGCGGCGCTGGCTGACAATGAAATCATGTTCTGCGGCGCGATCCCGGCGATCGGCGGTGTGCGGCCATCAGAAAAGTTCCGGATGGAGCTTGGCGACCCGGCCACCGGTCGCACTCTTAATCACGCCTATACGGCCACGATCCTCCCCATCATTTCCTGAGAGGCCACAGATGAAACTTGTTCACCTCACCGGCCATGGCGCGCCGCCCGAAGTTTGCACAGTCGTTGAAGCGCCCGATCCAACGCCCGGCCCGGACCAGGCGGTCGTCAAGATCATGGCCTGCGGGATCAACCCCGCCGACCTTCTGGGATTTGAAGGCCGCTATCCCGGTCCCGAAAACCTGCCTGCGCCCTGCGGGATCGAGGGCGTCGGCGTTGTTGAAAGCGTCGGGGCTGGCGGCGATCTGGCTGTGGGCGACCACGTGATGATGCTGCCCCGCGCCAACTGGGCTGAGAAGGTGGTTGAAGATCAGGCCAACATCTTACCCATTCCCAAATCACTGCCATGGCGTGATGCGGCGCAGCTGAAAATAAACCCGCCGACCGCAGCAATGATGCTGAGCGACTATGTCGATCTGAAGCCCGGCGATTGGGTGATCCAGAACGCTGCAAACTCCGCCGTTGGGCTGCATTTGATCCGGTTTGCGAAGGAAAAGGGCGTGAAGACGGTGAACCTTGTCCGGCGCGAAGAGCTGATCGCCCCGCTTAGGGAACATGGCGCCGATGTCGTCATTCTGGGCGGCGAAGATCAGGCGGACCGGATGCGAGCCGAAATCGGCGCCGATGGGCATGTGCCGCTGGGTATTGATGCGATGGGCGGCGCAGCGACGCGGTGGATGGCTGACGCCGTATCTGATCAGGGCACGATCGTGAACTATGGCTATCTCGACGGGAACCCTTGTGAGATCGAACCCGGCCATCTGGTCGTGCGCGGGCAGACCCTCACCGGCTTCTGGCTGGCCGGCTACATGATGACCGCCAGCCGCGACGCAAAGGTGAAGCTTTTCGCCGAGATGTCCGCCGCCTTTGAAACCGGTCGTATCGTCAGCCCTGTTGAGGCGACTTACGGCCTCGATCAGCTGTCCGAGGCGCTTGCCCATGCGTGGCGCGGCGGACGGAATGGAAAAATCCTCCTCACGCCGAACGGACCCATCGAATGACGCTCGCCGCCAGTATCGACCGCCTTCAAACCGAAACCGCCTTCGAAGTGCTCGCCCGCGCGGCTGAACTGGCGCGGCATGGCAAGGACATCATCAACCTTGGCATCGGCCAGCCCGATTTCAAAACGCCTGACCACGTCGTCGAAGCGGCGGTCAAGGCGCTGCGCGACGGTCATCATGGCTATACCCCGGCGAATGGCGTCCTCGAATTGCGTGAAGCGGTCGCCGCCGATATCGCCGCCCGCCGCAAGGCCGAGGTGAACCCCGACAACATCGTCATCATGCCCGGCGGCAAACCGACGATGTTCTTCGCGATCATGATGTTTGGCGAGCCGGGGGCCGAAATCATGTACCCCGATCCCGGCTTTCCGATCTATCGGTCGATGATCGAATATACCGGCGCCAAGGCAGTTCCCATCGTCCTGCGTGAAGAAAACGGGTTCGCCTTTTCGGCGGAAGAACTGCTAGCGAACGTCAATGAACGCACCCGGTTGATCATCGTCAACTCACCCGGCAACCCAACTGGCGGCGCGACGCCGCGCGAGGAAATCGAAAAGCTGGTCGCCGGTCTTGCCGATTGGCCGGACGTGACGGTCATGTCGGATGAGATTTACAGCCGCATGCTGTATGGCGGCGCGGAACACGCCAGCTTTCTGGAGTACCCTGACATTCGCGATCGGCTGATCCTGCTGGATGGGTGGTCGAAGACCTATGCGATGACAGGCTGGCGCCTTGGCTATTCCGTCTGGCCTGACGCCTTGGTCGAAAAGGCGACGCGGCTTTGCATCAACTCGCACTCCTGCGTGAATGCGCCCACACAATTCGCTGGGATCGCGGCGTTGAACGGGCCGCAAGACGCTGTCGATAAGATGATGGCCGCCTTCGACGAACGTCGCCGGGTGATCGTCGCCGCCCTGAATGATCTGCCCGGCTTTACCTGCCTTGACCCGGCGGGGGCATTCTATGCGTTCCCGAATATCTCTGGCACAGGGGAAAGCGCCAAATCGTTGCAAACCCGGTTTTTGGAGGAGGCGGGCGTCGCCACCGTTGCGGGGCCAAGCTTTGGCGTGCATGCGGATGACTACATTCGGTTTTCCTACGCAAATTCTGTCGAGAATATTGAAGAGGCGATCAAGCGGATCCGCGCCATCCTCTGAGTGCAAATCGGGGCAGGGGCCGCCGATCAACGGCCCCATCCATCGTTTCAAAATAGTCGAAAAGTCGGCCTAGATCAGCACGGAAGGCTCGCGCCGCGGCGTGCGGTCCGCCTTCAGAAGCTCATAGATCGGTCGGGCCAGCGCCTCGGCAGCCTGCTGGTGCATTTCCGGCGAGGGGTAGTAGCAGTTTTCCCTGACCGGCATGCCAAAGGGTGATTCCAGCACCGTTTTGCCATTGATCAGCAGCGATTGGGGCAGCCCGTCCGACGAAATGCAGTAGACAACCTTGTCGACGAATGGCGTGACCGCATCGATCATCGCCTGATCGACATAGTGCGGATATTTCAGCATTGCCTTGCTGTCATTTACGCCCTGTTCTTCGCTGGGCGCGCGTTCGGAAAACCAGAAAAGTACCTTTTTCGTGTGGATCGATTCCAACAGCAGCCGTGTGCGCGCCACCCAGGCTGTTTTCAGCTCTCTTTCCACTTCGATGAATTTTGACGGATCTTCTTCGGCGATCTGGTTCAGCATGTTGTGAGCGTAAGAGAAGGTCTCAAGATCCACATGGGGAAACAGATCCGACAGGGCCTTGGACACCGCCTTTAGCTGAGCGTTCTTCTTAGTCCTGACCCGGAACAGACGGTTGGAAAGGGAACGCGCGCTCATCACCTGGATGACGCAGACCTCGGCGTTCGAAGCCGCCTCCAACGCCATGGAATCGCGCAGAAAGAACCCAGGACCAGCGCCGCCGGCGCCCAGATTCGCGACCTGCATGCCTAGGCTGGCGCCAAGATGGACGGGAAACGGCGTTTCGGTGTATCGGCCAAAGGTTTGGGCCCCGCCGATGCAGGCGACGTAAGGCTGGCCATAGTCAGGCTTGGGGCCGCGATAGACCTGGTTCAGCCGACCCCATTTGTAAGTGTTATAGTCAATGAAAGCGCGGTCAGGCTTTTGGTCCGACATCCGCATGTTCCCCATTTGTTTTGTCGGGGTGACAATCGCCTGCCGGAGTATATAGGGGGTTAAGCCGCTATAGAATCTCTGGAAGATTTTATCGAATTTCCCGCTCTCACCCGGTTCGCGATACGCGCCATGGCATGGGCGGATGCGCGCATGGCGACCGCTGTTTCCGTGCTGAGCGCCGGAGTGGGTGCGCCGGCTGATTTCGCGCGCGCTGTTTCGCGTTGCAGGGCGTCGACAAAGGCCATTCCGCCAGTGATGTCATCCAGTGCCTGCGCGTCATCAAGGCAGATCTGTTCGATGTCGCAGGCCTGTACAAACGACCATTTCGCCTGCGCCGCCTCGGGCGTTGCGAACGCGTCGGCGGCCATTGCGGCGACGTCGGCGCCCAGCGCCTTTGCCAGCGACTGTCCGCCGATCAGCATGTGCGCGGCCCCAAAGATCTGCATCATGCGCTGTTCCTTGGCGCTGGGCGTCCGCGGCCAGCCGCCGGCTGGGTTGGCGGCCTTGCCAAACGCGCGCCAAATGACATCCGTCACCATGTAGTCGCCCTGCATCGCCTTGGCCGTAAGGGGGGCGAGCGTTAGGTGCTCCTCCCCAACCGCGCTGCGCTAGGCGGCGATGTGGGGCGCGGCGCTGCAGGCGCTGGACGATAGCGCCCGGTCAAGAAATGCGCGGGTGTCGAAGGGTCCCTCGCCAAGGGTCAGTAGCCGGTTCTGCGCGGCCATGATCCGGTCTGCATGGGGACGCAGGTAGAGGAGAATGCGGATGTCGCTGATCACGTTAGGCAACCTGCGCCGCATCTCGGAAATCGCGGCTGCCGGCTCCGGCGTGGTGAGTGGAAGGTTCAGCAGAATTTCTGCTGGTTTGGCGTCGGCGACCTCCGCCGCCAGGGCCGTCCAGTCGCCCAGTTTCTGGGTGAACCGCGTGTCGCGATCCAACTGCCAGGCCAGATTGTTGTGCGCCTTGCCGGGCCCCAAGCCCGTGCTTGGGTAAAGCGCGCCCACCCCTGTTACAGCACGCGCCAAGGGGCCATTTAGCGCCGAAAGGTCAATCCACGGATCGCCGACGAGCAGGGTGAGGCGGGGCATAGGCGGCCTTTCGGGACAAGGGTGCGACGCCAGACGGCCGAAACTCGGTGAATATTTAGTTAATGGCGGAGAAGGGCGCTGGCCACGCGGTCGTTTAGTGCCCGATATCGTCGCCAAATGCTGCGATCAGGTCGGCTAGTCGGGAGAGATGGGGTCGTGTTTGCGAAGGAAGCGGGCGTGGTTTCCGGAGTATGATTTAGTGTCTGGGTGATCATTGCCCAACGCAGTGCGGTTGATGCGTATAGCATCATCATGGGGGGGATGCGTTCAAGATCGGCGCGGATTCTCGAAAGTAATGGCGTGACATCGACGTTGGGTTTGTGGGTGCGTGTTTTTGCACGGACTTGATCCGGGCCTTCAGCTTCCATCTTGTGTTGAAGTGTCTGGATTGCCGGATCGGGTCCGGCAAGGACCAGCGTTTGGTTTGGATTTTAGCAGGTGGAGATCTGGGCGTGATGGGAGCCAGTGCGGCAACAATTTGGGCAAACCTGTCGCTAAGCGCTGGTGTCGGGTGGGCATTCATGCCCACCATCCGACGCTTCAAATTTTGAAACGTCAGCCGATGCGCGCGTCGGGCCGTGGGCTGACGCCGTAACCTTTGTTCTTCTTGATTTATCGAAGCTCAGTTCATCTAAAGTGTCCGCTTAGCGCTCCACTCCAAAAGTGTCAGACCGCCGGGACGGCCTCTCATGGTTTGCAGGCAAATCATTGCCGGCCAACAGCCTGAAGCTCGCAACCCCTCTCGCGGTTTGCATGCAAACCGCTGCCGGGCAGTGGACGCCTTTGGCTTGATTCCGATGCGTCTGGCACCAAGCCAGAACGACGGTTTCACCCCAATTGCTGCAGCAAGTCTTTCGTGCGCAAGTTTTATAGGTGCCTCAAACTGGGAGGTCTAACGAAGTCAGGTGGTTAAATGCGGTTTCACGCGTGAAATCCTCGCCCTGAACCACGCCCTGACGGTTTGGTAACTCAACGCCTCGGGCTTGCCCTGGGGCCTAACATCTTTTGCAATAGGCCCGGGGTCTAACCGGGGACGGTCGTATCCAAGGCCCTTACCGCCCCTTCCATACAGGATCGCGCTTTTCTGCGAACGCCTTCGCGCCTTCCAACTGATCCTCGCTGTCATACAGCGTATCAATCGTTGCGAACTGGCGCTTGGTGATCATGTTCATCGCCTCCTGGAACGTCATCCGCTCCGCCTCCCGCACGACCTCTTTGATCGCGGCGTAGACCAGTGGCGGGCCTGAGGCGAGGTGGCAGGCGAGGTCCCAGGCGGCGTCCATCAGCTCCGCCGCCGGGTGGATCGACCGGACGATGCCTAGCCGCTGCGCTTCCTCTGGCTCCATCCAGCGGCCCGTCAGCAGGAGGTCCATCGCGACGTGATAGGGGATGCGCTTTGGAAGTTTCACAGAGGCGGCGTCTGCGATAGTGCCGGACCGGATTTCGGGCAGGGCGAAGCTGGCTGTGTCTGACGACAGGATCAGGTCGGCGGACAGCGCCACCTCAAACCCGCCGCCGCAGCAGATGCCGTTCACGGCAGCAATGATCGGTTTGTTCAGCCCTCGCATTTCCTGCATGCCGCCAAAGCCACCAGCACCATAGTCGCCGTCAACCTCATCGCCATCCGCCGCCGCCTTCAGGTCCCAACCAGGGCAAAAGAACTTTTCGCCGCCGCCGGTGATGATCGCGACGCGCAGGTCGTCATCGTCGCGGAACGCCTTGAACGCGTCGCCCATGATGCGGGACGTGGCAAGGTCGATGGCATTGGCCTTGGGCCGGTCCAGCGTCACTTCGAAAATTGCGCCGTCGCGGCGGGTTTTGACCGGGCCGTCGGTCATTGCGGTGAAATCAGTCATTTTGCCTCTATTGCAAAGGGGTCGTTTTCAGGGTCTGGGTTCGCCTCGTATTCCGCCCAGAAGGCGGCATTGTCCGCCGCCTTGTCGCCCATCAGGCGGCGGATGACAGCGAGGCTCATGTCGGTGCCGGCGCTGACGCCCGAGGCGGTGAAATAATTCCCATCCTCCACCCAACGGGCGCTGCGTTTCCAGTCGGTCTTGGGGCCAAATCCCGCCACCCAGTCGAAGGCCAGCTTGTTGGTGGTGGCGGCTTTGCCGTCCAGCAACCCCGCCTTGGCGAGAAGGGCGGATCCCGTGCAGACGCTCGCCACAATTTCCGCCTTCGCGGCGGCCCGGGCCAGCCAGTCGATGAGGACTGGGTTGTCGACGTCGTTCCGCGTGCCGCGCCCGCCGGGGACCAGCAGGATGTCGTAGTCATCCTGTTCGGTAATCTGATCATCCACCACCGTCCGCGGCCCGCCGGAGGAGGGCACATCTGGCGAATATTGCGCGACGATGCGGATTTCGAACTCGTCCGGATACATGGAGAACATCTCCAATGGCCCATAGAGGTCCAAGAGCTCAAATTCCGGGAAAATCAAAGCGCCGATGGTGCGCATATCAGGCAACTTCCAACCGTTTGGGTTTCATTTCCGCAAGGCGATCGCGCGCCTCATCCGTACTGAGGTCGGCGTTGGAGGCGATGAACCACAGCTCATAGCCTTTTCGCTGGCCATAGATCCTTCTGAACCTGCCGCCGGCCAGAAGCGCATTCAGGCTTTGCAGGTCAAAGCCGTTCCTGTGCGCCATGTAATGCCCACCACTGCGGATTGAGGCTTGGTGCCCAAACAACACATCGCGCGGCGTGATCGGCCCCATGGTCGAGGTGTAAAGCGTGGCGTCGAGACCTTTTGCTCCGGCGACCCGGCATGCGGATTTCAATTTGGGGCAGGTGATGATCAGAAAGCCGTCATCGGTCAGCACCCTGCGAAATTCGGCGATGGCGCGGGGCGCTTCGTGCGCGAAAAGATGTTCAATGTTGTGCGATGACCAGATCGCGCCGACGCTGGCGTCAGCCACGCCGCCAAGATCGGTGATGTCGCCCAAGATATCGGGTTTGCAGGCTACATACATGTCATAGTGGATTTTCCGCCAGCCATTGGCGAAAGCACTGGGCAATT
>CBFHXH010000087.1:0-15293 GCA_965659735.1 uncultured Pikeienuella sp. | reverse complement strand
GCACGCAACGCGCCGATAGCCAGCGCCAGCCCGGCGATGACAAGCGCGCTCTGCCCGATCGCCGCAGGCCAGAAACCCACGCCGTTCGCGCGAGCGGCACCATAAAGGTTGGCGTATTTCGGCCAGAAGGCCGGGGCCTTGTCGCCGGTCATGAAGTAGTCCGAAGTGCCAGTCAGTGTTTGCAGAAACGCCGTCCAGCCGCCAACGCCCTGGATCAGCGCACTGATCGCGATCAACACCAGCCCCAACGCCACAGCGGCCAAGATTGGCCGCCACCGCCCCGCAACGGCCATTGCGACGGGAACGGCGAAAACGGTCGGCGGCTTCAGTAACAGCAGGGCCAGCCACGCCCCCGTTCGGCGACCGTTTGCGTCGCGTTCCGCCAAATCCGTGACGAGCGACAACAGGCACATGCCCGCAATCGCCGCAATAAACAGGCCGATCTGGCCATTATAGAGGACAGAAAAGACCGGCCCCGCCGACGTCGTCAACATCAGCGCAAGCGGATCGGGGATGATGCGCCAGACAACAACCAGCAAGGCCGCGATGCCCAGCGCGTTCCAGACGATCAGCGACCAGACCGGTGGCAATAACGCAAAGGGCTGCGCCATGATCTGGGCGAGTGGGTGGTAGAACCACAACATCTCCCCCCGGTAATCATAACCAAGACCGGCTGACTGAACTGCTGTCAGCGCAGCCGGATCATAAGCCTCAGCCGCCGCGCCCTGGTTCGCTATGCGCCCCGCCGACCAAAAAGCGACGTGATCAACTGCGGGGCCTTCGGTGTGTTGGATGGCGATGCTGGGCGCGGATCCGCGCGACACTTCAGCCAGAACAAGTACGTTAAGCAGCAGCGCCATCAGGCAGAAGAACCAGATTATGGCGCGGGGGATGGCGGCGCGTTCAGGCATGCCCGTCCTATCGCATTCATATCAGAACTTTAATCGGCAAAACCCGACGCAAGAAAAAAGGCCGGGCGCACGGCCCAGCCTTTCACATCAAGCGATGCGGATCAGATCGATTCCTTGATCCAGCTTTCGATCGCTGTTTTCGGTGCGGCGCCAACCTTGGTTGAAGCGGCTTCGCCATCCTTGAACAGGATCATCGTTGGAATGCCGCGCACGCCATAGCGTGATGGGGCGTTCGGGTTATCGTCGATATTCACCTTGGCGATCACAACATCTTCGCCCATTTCAGCTGCGATTTCTTCCAGAGACGGGCCAATCTGCTTGCAGGGACCACACCATTCCGCCCAGAAATCGACAACGACTGGCTTGTCGGATTTCAGCACGTCGGTTTCAAAACTATCGTCGGTTACGGCGACCGTAGACATGATCAATCCTTCCTATGTCTCTTTTTTTGGCGCTTCGTTCGGTGAAGCCGAAGCTGAACCTAGGAAGCGCGTTCGCAGCGGTCAAGGCGCGTTGCTCTCAGTGTTTGCTATTGAGTGCGCCGCACCCTTCACCATCTCGCGCCTAAGGCGTTGTCGAGCAAGCTGCTTTTGACCAGATCCAACCGGGGCACGGCGGTCCATAAAATGTGGGCACAAATCATCCGATCCGGAAAGATCAGCGCCAGCGCGTCGCGATAGGCGGCCAATTGTGCGAGATATCCCTGGGGCGGCGGTGCGCCGGGCGCTGGCGGCGCAGCGTCGGATTTAAAATCAACCAGATCAACCCTGCCCGGCACCACCACCAGACGGTCGATCCTGCCGATGATGCGTTCATCTCCCCTTGACAGGCTGACGGTCGCCTCGGCGAGCGCATCGGGTGCGAAAAACGCCGCCGCTTCGGACAGTGCACGGGCGGCCAGCGCCTCAGACGCTGCGGCGGCGATCAGGTCGGATGGCAAGTCTGGCGCCGCGGCGGCGACGATGGCCTGCGCGTCGAACAAGTTGGCCGCTTCATGTTCCAGAACGGCGTGAATCGCTTCGCCCCGAATGCGTGCGACCTCAGGGGGATATGCGCCCCCGGTGCGCTTTTCGACGTGATCACCCAGTTCGCTCGCCGCGCGGCGCTTGACCCGCGAACGCGCTTCGGGCTGATGCGGCATGGTCACCCACGCGGGTAGTGGCGCATGCGGGCTGGTGTCAGGCGCAGCGTCCTGCGTCAGTGCGGGGCGCGGCATGTCACCAGTTTCAAAGCGGCGCACGTTGCCCTCCAGGTCGCCGGGCGCAGGGATCGTTTCGGTTGGCAGGGTATCCAGACCGGCTTCGACCATCGCATACCAGTTATCAGAGATATCGCCCGCGCGTTTGGGCAACGCGCCGCAGACAATCAGCCAGTCTTCGGCTCGGGTCATTGCAACGTATAGCAGTCGGCGCTGTTCCTCGGCCTGTGCGGCAGCGGCGCGGTCGCGGGCGGCGGCCAGCAAGGCGGGCTCTTCGCCTTTTTTGCCTTTCCATGCGGCGGCGGGACGGCCCCCGATATCGACCTTGGCGATCACGCCCTTGTCGGCGCGCGTTTGGCGAATTGTATCAGGCAGGATGACCACTGGCGCCTCCAACCCCTTGGCGCCGTGGGCTGTCATCACCCGAACCCGCCCCGCAGCGCCTTCCTGATCACGCTTGATCTCTTCCTCGCCCTGAGTCATCCAACCCAGAAAGCCCTCCAGCGAGGGCGGCTCCACCTGCTCATAGGCTAGCGCCTGGGCGAGAAGTTCATCAATCGGATCTTCGGCTTCCCCCCCCAACCGCGCGATCATCCGCGCGCGGCCACCATCTTGCGTCAGTGCGCGTTCCAGCACTTCGTAAGGTCGGTCAAATCCTTCGCCGTCGCGGAACCCGCGCAGGATGCGGACTTCGCGAGGAAAGAGATCATCCTGGCCGCGCAGCGCCTGCCATAGCGTGCCTTTGCGCGGGTGGGCGAGGCGGAACAGGGCGTCTTCGTCCACGTCAAACAAGGGCGAGCGGAGGAGCGCCGCAAGCGTCAGGTCATCATCCGGCGTAGCGACGAACCTCAGCAAAGCCAGCAGGTCCTTAACCGCCAATTCGTCCATCAGCATCAGCCGGTCTGCGCCCGCCACCGGCACGCCGCGCCGTTTCAAGCCGCGGAGCAGGGGCGGCATCATCGGGTTGCGTCGCTGCAACAGGATGATGATGTCGCCCGGGGTCAGCGAGCGGCCACCGCCCGGCAGGGTCGCGCCCGTCGCCAACAGATCAGCTACATGATCGGCGATCAGACCGGCCAGCCGCACTCGCGTCTCGCGCGGCGCAGGCAGATCAACCGGGGCCCAGGGTTCCGGATCGGGCGTATAGTCATCCGGTTCGACCAATGGCCACAGATCAACGCGCCCCGCGCGGGTCTGATGGAACGCAAGGTGACGCACCGGGTCGCCTCCGGCGCTGAGCCCCGTCGCAGCCTCACCTTCAAAGGCCGCATCCACGGCGGTCAGGATGGCGGGCGCGGATCGGAAGGATGCGGCCAGCGCCTCTTGCCGCATCGGGGTTTCGGCGGCGAGGAACCTATCGTCAAAATGCCGGCGCATGCGATCAAATTCGCCCGGCGCAGCACCCTGAAAGCTGTAGATCGACTGTTTTTCATCACCCACGACGAACAGCGTGCGCCCGGTGTTGCGCGCGCCCTGCCCCGCATGGAATTCTTCGGCGATGGTGCGGATCACGGACCACTGATCGGGGCTGGTGTCCTGCGCCTCATCCACCAGGATGTGATCCACCCCCCCGTCGAGCCGGTACAGCGCCCACTGCGCCATGGTGGAGGATGTCAGCAGCGCCTGCGCCTTGCCCACCAGATCGTCGAAATCCAGAAGGGCGGCGGCGGCCTTGCGCACCTCGTACCGGGCCGTCAGCGCGCCGCCAAACCGCGCCAGCCGCGCGGTGCGATCCGCAGCTTCCGCCGCCAGCGCCTTTTCACGTGCGGCGACGGCGATGTCGATCAGATGGTTGGTCAGGGCGGGCCAGTTGGGTTCGGCCGCCTTGCTGTCTTTGGTGGCAAGGTTCCGCTCGCCATAAGGCTGGCCATCCTTTTTGAGGAAATCGCCGATCAGCGCATCGGCCAGCGCGGCACCCTTTGCCTCAAACGCCTCGCGCAGACGCGTCGCCTTGGTCTGTTCCTTGGCGGTGCCAACGGCATAGGCCGCTATCATCGCCAGCAGCGCCTGATCATCCAGGGCGTCGATTGCGGCAGCGCGAGCGGCGGCGAGGTCGAAAGGCGGCGCTGCGTCAAACGCGGCGGCGATAGCGGCGTCATCCGGGACTGGCGTGAACCGGCGGCGGTTGGCGATGATCTCGTGGGCGAGGTCCGTCAGCGCGTCTTCGTTCAGGATCGCCGCGATGTCCTGAAACGGCGGATCGTCCGCCATTTCATCAAGGATCTCTGCGATCAGCGTCTTTTGCTCGCGCCCTTCCAGCGTACGAAACGTCGGCGGCGCGCCCGCCTCGATCGGGAAACGGCGCAAGAGGCTGTCGCAAAAGGCGTGGATGGTCTGGATTTTCAGACCGCCCGGCGTCTCTAATGCCTCGGCGAACAGACGCCGGGCTTGCGCAAGGTTGATGTTCAGATCACCACCGCCAAGCTGCGTCAGTTGCTGGCGAAGGGCGTTTTCCTCCATCATCGCCCAACCGCCCAACATGCCGAAAAGGCGTGACTGCATCTCAGCCGCCGCGGCCTTGGTGTAAGTGAGGCAGAGGATTTTTTGGGGCGGTGCGCCTTCCAGCAGCAACCGCGCGACGCGTTCGGTCAAAACGCGGGTCTTGCCCGATCCCGCATTCGCCGCCACCCAGACAGACCCTGCGGGATCGGCGGCTCGCTGCTGCGCCTGCTGGGCTGTCAGGCCAATATCGCTCATGCCTCATCTCCCGGCGCGCGGTCGGTCCATTCGCCATAACGCGACAGATGTTCGTAGTCGCTGGTCCAGGCTTGCTTTTCGGGCGAGGCGCGCGGGATAAAGGCCTGATCAGGATTTTCGAAGGCGGAAATCAACTTGACCAACCCGTCCAGCGCAGCGGGATCCGGTTCAATCGGCTTGTCGTCGCCACCATCCTTGGCACCTGAGAGGATGATATATGTCAGCACCGCAGCGGTTTCCGCTGCAAAGGCTTCAAAGGCACCAGCCTCGGCCATCGCGCCCAGCAGCGGCAGCTGTTTGGCGTAGGTTTTGGCCTGCTTGTCCGACGGCGCCTGCCCGGCCTTGTAGTCATAGATCGCCACACCGCCCGCGTTCAGCCGGTCGATACGGTCAGCCCGGCCACGCAGGGTAAAGCGGCCAGCGGCGGTGGGGACAACGACCTCTCCCTTCAGCTCAGCGCCGATGGGGTGGCTTTCAGCGCGGCGCGCGGCCTCTTTTTCGACGATCCATGGCGCAACGCGCGCAAGCCGCGCGCGCCAGATCCGCGACAAGGCCGGCGGCGGCGTCATTTCGGCGACGACATCGTCTGCGATCTGGTCGAACAACGCGCGGGCGGGCGCTGCGCCGGGCCATGGGTCGCTGGCGGCCAGAAAACGTTCCATCACCAAATGCAAAGTTTCTCCCCGCAGCCGTTTGTCTGGCGGGGCGCCGGGTTCATCCAGCGCGCGCAGGCGCAGGATGCGGCGGGCGTAGATCGAATACGGATCGCGGATCAGCGTCTCAATCTCGGTTACCGATAGACCGCGCGGGCGGGCGGCGACGGGCGGACGCGGTTCAGGGCGGGGCGCCGGGGCTACGGGCGCGGATGGCGCATCCATCGCTTGCGCCCAAGCGAGCCAGTCTGCGCCGCGTGTTTTCATAGCCTCTAGTACGCTCATGTCTGCGCCTTCCAGCAGCGTCGTCAGCCGTGACAACCAGCGCGCGGGCGTAGTGGGCGCGCCGTCGGATTTCACGGCCCGCGTCAGGAACACACGCGGGGCCGAGGCCGCCTGCAGAAAATCATGCGCCGCCAGGCCAATGCGCCGTTCAGGCGCGTTCAGGCCGACAGCAGCGCGCATCTGGCGGTTCAGCCACGGGTCGGGTGCGGGCTGGGCGGGCCAAACGCCTTCGTTCAGGCCGCCAAGAACAAGCGTGTCCGCGGTTTGCGCCCGCGCCTCAAGGGTCCCCCAGATCGACAGGCGCGGATGACCGCGAAAGGCGTCGCTTGCGACATCGCCCGCTTCGGACAAGGCGGTGGACAAGAGCGCGGGATAATCCGCCGGGGTCGCGGCACCATAGGCACCAGCCGTTTCCTCCAACCGGGTCAATGCGGCGGCGGCGGCGGCGCCATCTGCATCGGCCCACAACTTGTTATTCGCCAGCCCCTCAGCCGCAGTCCGATGAGCGCGGACGAGGTCGGCCAAGGGCCGCGCCTGACCCGCTGGCCACGGGCTGAGACAGCTGAGCCCACGCGCAAGCGCTTCGTCCACTAGCGGCGCATCGTCAAACGCGTGCGCCCCGATCAGCGCATCGACACCCGTCAGCCTGTGGGCGATATCGCGATTTCTAAGACCTTCCATCTCCAGCCGCGCGACTTCCAATGGCGGAACGTCGGCATAGGGATGTTTCAACAGCGCCAGCAACGCCACCGCGTCAAAGTGCCGGGTCAGAAGGGCGGCTGTTGCAGTCAGGAAAATACCAGGCGGGGTCAGCGACAGGGGGCGACCGGCGCTGTCATCAGGTTCAATTCCCCAGCGGGCCAGGACGGCGGCGACGCGGCGGGCGAGCGTGCGGTCGGACGTGACCAGTGCGGCGGCGCCCTCCCCCTCTAACGCTTCGCGCAGGATCAGGGCGATCGCCTCAGCCTCTCGCCGGGGCGAGGGCGCTTCGATCAGGGTCAGATCCCGCGTCGCGTCAGGGATGTCCTGGCGCAGCGATGGCAGCGTCGTCAGCCAGTGATGGGTGACAGGGGCCGGGCGCAGGGTTTCCGCCAAGAGGCGCGCGCGGGGGCCGGGCGTGGCCTTGCCCGTCCAGGGCCGCACGTCAACAGGGGACAAGCGAAAGCGGTCCAATAGTTCCCGATAGCCGAACTGCGGGTGTTCAGGCGTGGCCGCCGCCCACCCGTCAGCATCCAGCGCAAAATCAAAGCCGGGCAGGATCACGGCGCCCTGTGGCGCGCTGGCGACTGCAATCAGCAGATCTGCGGTGACCCGTTTGGACCCCGTTGATCCGGCGGCGATGACGACGTGATCGGGCGGCGTCTCGCCCAGCGCCGCAATCTTCGCGGCGGCGGCGGCGGCGTAGCGCGCTTCGGGATCGATCCGGCCGCGTTCGGCCAGGTGATCGGGCCACGCAGCCCCCAGAACACCCAAAAATTTCAGCGACGCCGCCCAGTGATCCGCCAGGGCCTCATCGGTCACCGCATCCGCCAGCCGAGAAAGCGGTGCCTTGGCCGCGTGCATCTCATCAAGCAAACGCGCCAACGTGTCGGCCAGCGGTCCCGCAGCGCCTGGTGGGCCAAGCGAGGGATCGTTTTGAAGCATTGCGCCAATAAGGCGGGTCAGCGTCAGGCGCCGTTCCAGCCTGTCGATGGCGGGGGCGATGGGCGCACGGGGGTCTTCGACAAAGCGTTCGAACGTTTCGATCCGGGGCAGAAAGGTCGCCGCATCGCCTGTTTCGAACGCCGCCGCTAGGGTGCGGGCGGCGCGTGAGGTGTTGATGGCGATCTGGGTGCGGGCCAGCGCCTCAACCGGATGACCGGTCAACCGCGTGCGGAGGCCGCGGGCCAGCTCACCCGTGAAATCAACGCCGGGCGGCAGGCCAAAGACGCGCGGGCCCGATGTGTCGAAGATCCCGGTCACGCCAGCGCATCCGTGGCGATGGTCAAGCCATCCGGCGTGCCGACATCGACCCAACCGCCATCGTGAACGACGGCGAAAAGGCGGTCCCGCGCGATCAAATCGTCCCAGATCACATTGGTCGAAAACGCGCCCTCTGGCGCACCGGCAAAGGCGCCCGGCGTGATAATCTGCGCGCCGGTATAGACGTAAGGCGCCGTAGCTGCCGCCCCCCGGCGGACAGGACGGCCGCCTTCCAGCCGAAAATCGCCAGCGCGGGTGTAGCTCAGCGCCGCGTCGCGGGGGACGAAAAGCAGCAGTGCGCCCATCTTGGCGGGATCCCAGGCCTGCGCCAGTTGCCGCAAAGGGGGTGAACCCGTGAAAATCGCATCGGAATTCAGCACGAAGAAGGCGCTATTTCCCAACAAAGGCAACGCCTTGACGACGCCGCCACCGGTTTCCAGCAAGTCAGGCTCTTCCGAGAACACGACATCATTGCGATCGGCGCAGTGATCTTTGATCTGATCCCCAAAGTAGTGAAGGTTCACCACATGACGTTTGACACCCACAACCGCGCAGTAGCCAAACGCATGATCGATCAGCGCGGTTTCGCCCACGGGCAACAGCGGTTTGGGCGTCTGAGCCGTCAACGCGCCCATCCTTGTTCCAAACCCCGCCGCCATGATCATCGCGGTGTCGATGGTCATGCCCGTGCAGCCTTGACCACAGCCAGCGCGTCATCACTGGGCGCGGGAATTTCGCTGCGCACAAAGGCGGCGAGCCCTGCCAGCGATGGGTGGGACAAATCACGCTGCAGATGATCCCAAACGCGCGGGATCATCGACAGATAGGCGGGCTTGGCGTCGCGCAGCCATAGGCGCGCAAAGATGCCAATGATCTTTAGATTTCGTTGGGCGCCCAGCGCTGCGTAGGCGGCGGCGAACGCATCCGCATCAGCGTCGGTGACGTCGACATAGCGCGCGATCATTGCGCGGCGCAGATCGTCGCTGGTGTCGCGGCGGGCGTCCTCAAGCAGCGACACGAGGTCATAGGCGGGCGCGCCCGCCAGCGCGTCCTGATAGTCGAGCAGCCCCACACGGCGCAGGCCTGCGCGATCAGGCAGCCAAAGCAGATTTTCTGCATGATAATCCCGAAGGACAAGCGCACGCCGATCTTCGGCCACCACCGCGCAAGCGTCCGCGACCAATGCGATGCAGTCAGTTGCAAGCTGGTCGTCGGGCGCATCACCCCGCACCCCGGCGCGCCACCAGTCCAGCGCCAGCATCGCCTCGCGTTGCAACACGCTCTGGTCATAGGGCGCTACGGTCACCGTTGCGCCGGCGCCAGAAACAGCGACGGGTGGCGGGTCGCGATGGATTTCAGCGAGCAGGTCAACCGCCGCCTCGTATAATGGCGCCTCTAGCGCTGGATTGGCAGCGGCGACGCGGGCGTAAAGATCGTCGCCCAGATCCTCGATGATCGCAAAGCCAGCGGGGATGTCCGCGGCGATGATCGTGGGCGCGGACAAGCCATGCGCGACCAGGTGGCCAGTGAACGCCAGGAAGATAGAAATGTCCTCGCCACGTTCGGTCGGCGCGTCCATCAGAACCGCATGCGCGCCGCCGGGGCCGTTCGTCAGCCGCTCATACCGGCGGTTGGACGCGTCGCCAGCCAATAGCGACAGTTTGGCGGCGCCCCATCCGGCGTCAGTCAGAAATCGACGTTTCAGGTCAGCCCGGCTCATACCGCATGCTCCATCGCTTTCAGGGCCGCCGACCAGCTGCCGCCTTGCTGGCGGACCGCTGCGATCCGGCCTTCGCCTCTCGCGTCAAAATCAAGATGGATGGCCAGCCAGCGTGCCGGCGCTGCGCCGCCCAATCGGTCGGGCCATTCGACAAAAACGGCGGCTTTCTCAAATGCCTCATCCAAGCCAAGTTCATAAACCTCATCCTCGCCCGACAGGCGGTAGAGGTCTGCGTGCCAGACCGGGATGTCGGCCTCGTATGTCTGAACAAGGGTGAAAGTTGGGGATGGAACCTCATCGACCCGCCCGGTAGCGCCCAGGCGCGCCAGGATCGCTGCACGCGCAAGGGCGGTTTTGCCGGCGCCCAGCCCGCCAGTCAGCAGAACCGCGTCACCCGCCTGCAGCACCGCGCCTAAGGCCGAGCCCAGCCGCGCCGTCGCAGCGTCGTCGGCGAGCATCAGGATCAGGTCAGGCGGAGGCGCGAGGTCTTGGTTGGGCATGTCGCGGGCAGTGATACCGCGATCAGACTTCCACCGCGAGAGGAAGTTCATGCGCATCTTCCCAGCCCTCGCGGATTTCGCATTCCGGCAGGCGGCACAGGATATGGCGGCGCCCATCTTCGGCGATTGACACCTCAAGCGAGCCGTCGTGCAGGCTGGTGAAGCGGCGCACCAACGACAGCGCGAGACCACCATTATTGACGTTTTCAACCGGATCATGAGACGCCGCGATGACCAGCGTGCGCCCTACCATCGACATACGCGCCTCAATCGTCGACCCGTCGCGGCGCTTGGTCAACGCATCGACCAGGATGTTGAAAATGATCTGGCGCAACCGGATCCGGTGGGCGCGGAACGTCTCGCCCAGCCCCTCGCAGTAGACATCGGCGACGACGCCTTCGGCGACAAAGCGGCGCGTCGCCAGATCAAGCACCTCGTCCAGCATATCGGCGGGGTTCAGAACCTCGCCTTCAAGGCTCATACTGTCGGCGGCGACCGTGATCAGGTCAGTCATCCCGTTGATCGCATCCAGCAGTTCGGCCGAGGATTGAACGATGCCGTCGACATAGGCTCTTTGCTTTTCGGTAAGCGCGCCAAAGCGCTCATCCGCCAGCAACTGTCCAAAGCCAGCCACCGCATTCAGCGGCGTCCGCATCTGGTGAGAGATCTGATCAACCAGCGCGCCACGGATTTCATCCACATGCTCCAACGCCTCGTTACGATGACGCAGCGCAATGGCGGTCGTCTCGGACGCGGTGATGTCGAACATCACCAAAAGGGAAGACCCATCTGGCATGGGCGAATAGCGCCCCTGTACGATCGCACCGCTGCGCAGCGAAAACTTTTCAATCGCCTTGCGCCGACCCACGCCCGTGGTGACACGGTCGAGGATCATTGACCAATACGCCTTGCCCCCGCCTTTGGACAGGCAGTGGCGCGCGACGTCGCTGACATGCATGGGTTCTGAGAAGGCCTCTGGTGAGAAATTCCAAAGGCGCAGGAATGCGGCGTTGGCCAATTTCGACAAACCGTCAGGGCCAAAGACGATCAGAGCCTCTTCCAGGAAATTGGTGGTGGCCAGCATTACAGCCTTGTCGGCTGCTGTGGCGCGCAGCAGATCGATGCTTTCCGAGATATCCTCAGCCGTCACCGCCAGCCCGCCAGACGGGTGCGGTCGGGCGATGATATGGATCGTGCGACCATCGGATAAATGCCAGTCATCAACATATTCCGATGCTTCATCGCCTTCGAACTGGTCCAGCAAACGATCACGCCAGGCGACAGAATCGGCCTGTTCGGGAATGGCGCGCACCTCTCGCATGCCATCAAGAATTTCGGCGATCGTCGGACGCCGGGCAAACGAGGTCGCATCGCCGCCGAAAAGCTCAATCGTCGCCGGATTGAACAGGGTAAGGCGTCGGTCCTGGTCAAAGATCATCAGACCGACCTTCAGATGCGCAAAAATTTCCGCCATCGTGTTGACGAACCAGTGAAACGCCTCTTCGCCGCCAGTTTCAGAATTAATTAGAGAGGCGTGGAACAAGAGCCCCCCGTTGGTCATCGGCTGAACGTCCAGCGAATATGACACCTCGCCGACCATGACGTCCGATGTTGTCTTGGGCCCGGCGGACGAGGCGTGTGCCAGGCGCGCGGCGCGCTTCAAGGCGTCGCGCGCTCCTTCAGGAAGGTTCGCCAATGCGTCGCTGCGCCAGACCAGCTGACCATCCCTGTCAAGCCGCCCCACGACGACATTGGCGCCCACCAGAAGGCTGTTCAGCATTTCCACCTGCTCGCCAGATTGCTTCGCGCGGGCCTTCGCATCGGCGGCGTCAGCATAGATTTCAGTGATGTCGTGAAGTGTAAGGGCGATGCTGGCACCGCGCGGCTCGCCAATCACATTCAACCGCTTACCGGACTTGGTGTCGATGATCGCTTCAAACGGTTCGCCCCGCGTGGTCAGTTCAGTCAACGTCGCCTTGAATGTGCGTGTGTCCATCGCGCCGTCGCGCCCATCGCCGATGCGGTCCACAATCGACCGCATCGTTGGACGCGCACCCGAAAACCCACCCAGCAGCGCCTTTGCGCCGCGGTTCGCCCGGAATTCACCTGACGCATCAAGCAGGATCAGGCCCTGACGATGCGCTGCATTCTCTTTTCAGCGGGCATGCATCCTGCGAGCCGCCCCGCGCCATACGGTGCCCCCCAAAAAGACAGCCGCGGCGCCTGCGCAGAAATATACAAGGGCCAGAACCACTTGAAGCAGACTGATCGAAATTTCCATTAGCGCCCCAAAGTCCAGATAAACCGGAGTGATCATTAGCGCATAGGTTGTATTTGATCCAGTCATTCCACCTATTGGCGTGTTTTGAAGAGGATCTGTGGCGTTTTTGTCAGAACTTGGACGGGATCATCGCCGACCCGGGGGGCGAGGGGGCGCCAGCGCGCCCCCTGCCAAAACTACAAAAGTAAGATCAAAGACCCCACTTCGCCCGGGTCTTTCCGAAGAACCCCTGCAGGGTTTTCACTTTGACCCAGTTGTTGACGTAGTTGATCCAGACCTGATCGGTCTGCGGCAACAGCATCGCAATTGGCGTTGGCGAGCGCGGCGCTGCGCCGGCAACGCGCGCGACCGGGAATTTTTCGGTCAGCGTCGAGCCTTCGATGTTGGACGTGATGAAGATGTCGGCGCGGCCCGCCAGAACTTCCTGATAGCCGCGGGCCGGGGCCTCAACCACCTGGATGTCGGCGTTGGGAAACCACTCGCGCGCCAGCTTCTCAAACGTGGTGCCTAGGGTCGTGGCGACCTTGACGCCGGGCTGATTCAGACTGTCCCAACCGTCGAAATTTGCTGCTTTGTCTTTGGTGGTGAACGGAAAAATCTCAACCGAAATATAGCTTTCCGAGAAGCCGGCGACCTTCATCCGTGCAGGAGAGATCGAGGCCGAGCCCGTCATGTGGTACTTGCCAGCGACAACGCCGTTGACCAGCGTTTTCCAGTCGGTTGGCACAAATTCAACCGCCACGCCCAGGTCTTTGGCCAGCTCGTTTGCGACGTCGATGTCAAAGCCTTTGTAGCTGTTAGACGCGGTGTCGCGCACGGACATCGGGTTCCAGTCGCCAGTCGTGCCGAATTTCAGCGTACCAGTGTCCAGAATTTCGTTCAGCGTCGACTGAGCCTGCGCTGCAGGGGGTGCGGAAATAAAGCTCAACGCGGCGGCGAAGAGCGCGGTAACTGCGAATTTCATCTGAGGAAGTCTCCCATTGGTCAGCGCAGGATGCGCCTTCTACGCCATCGCCCAGATAAGGCGGCGACGCCTGATGTCGATTAGCCTTGTGAACAAGGCTGCATTCATTAAAAACCTTTACGGTGGAAATGTCACACAAATTAGACAGGTGAATTACGTGGCTGCGACCCAACCTCTCGCGATTGAAATGCAGGGCGTACACAAGTGGTTTGGCGACTTTCATGTGCTGAAAGGCGTCGATCTGAGCGTAGCACACGGCGAACGTATGGTGATCTGCGGCCCATCCGGTTCCGGAAAATCAACGGTCGTGCGCTGCGTGAACCGACTAGAAACCCATCAAAAAGGTGTGATCCGCGTCGAGGGGACGGAACTGTCAGACGACCGCGCCTCGCTTGATGCGATCCGGTCCGAGGTTGGGATGGTGTTTCAGCAGTTCAACCTGTTCCCACATCTGACAGTCCTGCAAAACCTGACTCTGGGCCCGATGAAGTCGCGCGGCGTCAGCAAGGAAGAAGCTGAAGATCGCGCCATGCGCTATCTGACCCGCGTGCGCATCCCCGAGCAGGCGAACAAGCGCCCCACGCAGTTGTCCGGCGGCCAGCAGCAACGCGTCGCCATCGCCAGGTCGCTGTGCATGGAGCCAAAGATCCTGCTGTTCGACGAGCCGACATCGGCACTGGACCCTGAAATGATTTCAGAGGTGCTGGACGTCATGGTCAGCCTTGCCGAAGAAGGCATGACCATGATCGTCGTCACCCACGAAATGGGTTTCGCCCGCAAAGTGGCGGACCAGATGGTGTTCATGGATGGCGGCGAAATTGTCGAAGCGGGCCCACCCGGAGAATTCTTTGAGGCGCCGGCGACCGAACGCTGCCGCGCCTTCCTGAACCAGATCCTGAAGCACTGAGGTCCCGCTTGATGACCACCGGAACCCATGCGGCCGACCTAACGCGCGAACGGCTGAAACGTGCGCTGATTATCCTGATGGGCTGCCTGGCGTTGTCAGCCTGTTCATCCAGCTCAGAATGGGGCTGGTACGTGGTGGACCCTACCTTGGAACAAGGGCGCATCAACCTGTGGTTCCTGATCGCTGGCTATCCCAGCACGATCTACATCTCGGCCATCGCGGCGGCCCTGTCGATAACCCTGGGCCTGATCGTCGCCGTGATGGGCATGTCGACCTGGCGCGCCTTGCGCATCCTGAACCGGATCTACGTGGAATTTATCCGCTCGATCCCGCTCCTCCCCCTTCTGTTCTGGATTTACTTTGGCCTGCCTTTTCTGATCCGCGGCACATGGTTCGAGTTTCCGGTTGATCCGTTCTGGGCCGGCGTCATCACGCTCGCCCTGTCTGATAGCGCCTTTACGGCTGAGATTTACCGGTCAGGCATCCAGTCGATTGATCGTGGCCAATCCGAAGCCGCCCAGACGGTCGGGCTGACCAAGGCGCAGACGATGCGCTATGTGATCCTGCCACAGGCGATCAAACGCATCCTGCCGCCTTTGGCGAACCAGTTTATCTATATCGTGAAGATGAGCGCGTTTGTGTCAGTCATCGGCATGCAGGAACTGATGCGCCGGGCCAATGACCTTAACACCAACGAATACCGCGCGTTGGAAATCTACACTGTGCTGATCTTTGAATACCTCGTTCTCGTCCTGTTGATTTCCGCCGCCGTACGATGGTTGGAACGTCGGATGAGCGAGGGCGATCAGCGCTAACTCACACCCCGCTTGCATTGACAGGCGCTGGCGGCGTCGCTTGGATCATCCAAAATGAAAGTCCCATCAGGAACGCAGGAGGGTGCGATGGCGAACTATTTTACCGAAGACAATTCCGCCGAGACCGTCATTGCCGCTGTGGCCGACGACGCTGATCCCCGCCTGCGCGAAGTGATGGGCGTCATCATCCGAAAACTGCATGAAGCGGTAAAAGAAATCGAACCCAGCGAGGACGAATGGATGGAGGCGATCAAGTTTCTGACCGCCACAGGCCACAAATGTGACGACTGGCGCCAGGAATTCATCCTTCTGTCCGACACGATGGGCGTCCCGATGCTGGTCGACGCGATCAATTCGCGCCGCCCGTCCGGCGCCACAGAAAACACCGTTTTGGGCCCCT
>CBFHXH010000086.1:0-15355 GCA_965659735.1 uncultured Pikeienuella sp. | reverse complement strand
TGCAAATGCCGCAATACTGCGATATCCTGGGCGTCAAGAAAGATTCTTTCAGATTTATCATTCATGCGAACAGATTACTCTAAATTGTAGGATTATACGACCTAATCGATGGGATTTGTCAGCTGCATTGCGCAATATTTTCTGAAACACCTTTGGAAGGATCGCCAGTTGTCAGCCCCAACCCGTCTTCGCCGTGAAACCGGCCCAGTCGCCGCAGACCATACGATCGACCAAAGATGGGCTGACTATTCAATGGCGGAGCATGCCCACTGGGACGCATTGTACGCCCGTATGATGGATATCTTGCCCGGCCGCGCTTGCCAGGCGTTTATGGATGCCGCGGCTGCGCTGAAGCTGTCTGATGGTGGAATTCCAGATTTTGAGGTTTTGTCTGAGCGATTGGAAGCTCGCACGGATTGGCGCGTGGTTGGCATACCGGGGTTGGTGCCGGACAAGGCTTTTTTTTGATCACCTCGCCAACCGCAGGTTCCCCGCTAGTTGCTTCATCCGTGACGCCGATGAGATGGATTACATTGAAGAACCGGATGTCTTTCATGACGTCTTCGGTCACGTGCCGCTGCTGGCTGATCCGGTCTATGGCGATTTTATGGAGGCGTATGGCAAAGGTGGATTGCGTGCAATTGCGCATGGCCGCCTTGAAAACTTGGCGCGGCTTTACTGGTACACGATTGAATTTGGCCTGATCCGCGACCCCGCTGGTCTGCGTCTCTTTGGGGCGGGTATCATGTCTTCGCCTACCGAGACCGTGTTCTAGTTAGAAGATTCGTCGCCAAATAGGGTCGCATTCGATCTGGAACGCGTGATGCGCAACAACTATCGCATTGATGATTTCCAGCAGACCTATTTCGTGATCAACAGTTTTGACGACTTGCTGGCCGCCGCAATGCAGGACTTCGGGCCTGTATCTGACCGGCTTGCTGACGGCGTGTCCCTCAAGCCGCAGGATCTGGCGAAATGCGATAGGGTCGATTACATTGGTGATCAGGCCTATTTCAAAGATCGCGCAGCCGCTTGACCTTAAAAGATACACGCGCGATGGGTCAGGGGCGCATACTCTGAGGTTTCATGTCCGTCCCCGCCATGCCCACACGCGATCCTTTCGCCTGGCTTATCCTGTTCGCTTGCGGTTTGTGCTGGGGCATGACCGGGCCGTTATCCAAACTTGCTGTCTCCACTGGACATCACCCTGTGGCCATTACGTTCTGGGGCACGGCGATATCGACCGTCGTTTTCAGCGCAGTGCTGCTTATCCGACTTGAAAAGCCGAAGCTTGGACTATTTGCGATCATCTTCTTTCTCGGCTGCGGCATTCTGGGAACTGCGCTGCCGAATACTGCGTCTTACGAAGCCTATCGTCACTTGCCGGTGGGCGTGAACGTGATGATCCTGTCGCTTGTACCGATGGCTACACTGATCATTGCATTGCCGCTGGGCGTTGAGAAGCTGGATGCGCGAAGGATTGTCGGATTGGGGCTGGGTGTCGCCGCAGTTGCGTTGATCACCTTGCCATCGACATCCTTGCCTTCGCCAGAACAGGCGATCTTTGTCGCTTTGCCGGTTCTGGTCGCGATTTCGTATGCTGCCGAAAACATCTGGATTGCCCGCCTGCAGCCTAAATCCATGCCCACTTTGATTGTGATGTGGGGGCTAAGCTTGGGTGGGCTCGCGCTTATTGGCCCCCTGGCGATCGGCATGGGGGTCGTTTTCGATATTTCAGCGATGGGCCTTGCTGAAATAGCTGTGGTCGCCGGTAGCTGTCTGCATATCGGTGCCTATTTTGGCTTTGTCTGGTTGATTGGGCGGTCTGGGCCGGTTTTCGCCAGCCAAGTTGGATACATTGTGACCGCCACGGGCGTTCTGTTGGGAATGGCGGCTTATGACGAACGGCATTCGGTTTGGGTCTGGGGCGCGCTGGCGCTGATGATGGCTGGGCTGTCGTTGGTCAAACCGAGCGAGACTGCCGAATAAGCTTTGGCGCTAAGGGCTGTTAGCAGATACTTGGAGAAGCGAATGATCTGACGTCTCAAACGCCTAGCGCAGCTTTGGCGGCTTCGATGGATCCATGCCTGGGGCCGCAGGCTCAGACCGGGTCTGGGTTGCAGGGTCAGTCGGTTCAAATCCCAGCCCGACCTTTCGCGCAGCAGCCATTTTGGCGTCTTCTAATGGTAAGACTGCTATATCGAAGGCAGGCGCGTCGCCGCCTGTGAAGCGAGCGGTTTCCGCCAGCGCGCTGACAACCTGCTGTTCGGCCTGAACCTCGCGGAGGCCCAGGCACAGCACCATGGGTTGAGGCTTGCCGCGCCCTGCGCCTGCGCCAAGGCCGCAAAGCCATGCTTCGGCGACGACCGCGCCCATCCCGGCCAGTTTCGCGTCCAGCGCTTGCAACAGGTCTGGCATCACCGCGCGGGGTACGGTCAGCACCGCATCGCCGATCTCAGTTGTTTCGATCGGCTGGCTCAACGCCTCCGCCGCCCAGTCGATGGCTGGGGCGGGCAGGATAGTGGCTGAGGGCGCATCGCCAAGGTTCAGACCAAGCTGCGCGCCGGTGCCCCGGAACATGCTGATGAGAGCACGGCCTGACAGGGTCAGATGGGCGCCGCCGTCCTCCATGAATGATGCAAGGCGGGTTTCCGTGTCGAACACGAGTGCGGTGTCCACGCCTTCGACGGGAAAGATCAACGGCTTCGGCGCACCACCTGCGGACGCCGCGTCTAGTGTGTCTGAATCGATCATAAGAAACAGCTCGGTCGTAGCGAAGATGTCGTAGAACCGCGCCATTTCCGCATCGCCGGCAGTGGGCGCTGTTGCGGTGGACCAGGCGTTGTCCAGTGGGGTTTCATTGGTCATTCTTGTTCCTCAATCCAATCCGCAACATCGGTCCATACTCGCTCGGCCTGAAGATCACGGAACAAAAGATGCCATCCGTCAGTGTAGCGGCGCAGCGTCTTTGGCGCGGTGATGGCCGCGAAGGCGGCCTCAACAGGTTCGGGCGGTGTGACCTGGTCCTTGTCGCCATATAGCAGAAGAACTGGCGAGGTCACGACCGGCGCGGCGTTGACCGCCTGGTCCATGATGCGGATCAGTCCCAGGAATTCCCGCGATGACGGCGCCCCGATGATCAGCGGGTCGCGGCCCATCTGTCGCAGAACTGGGATATTGTCGGATGCCTGAATGGTCACAATGCCCTCGCCGGTCCAACGTTTGTCGGGAAACAACACTGCGCCAGCCCAGGCCACAGCCCGAAAATGGAGGCCGATTTCATCTCCGCCCCAAACCGCCGGCGCCGCCAGGATCAAACCGTCGATATTCGCCGTTGGCGCTGCCGCCAAAGCGACGCCCCCACCCATCGAATGGCCGAGCAGATAGAGTGGCGTATCCGGATGGGCGCGGCGGATTGCCCGAATTATGGCTTTCGCATCACCGATCAGCGTATCAGCGCCTGGCCAGTCGCGGTGATCGGGGTTTCGCCCATGTCCCCGCTGATCATAGGCGTATGTCATTACGCCCCGGCTGGCCCAAAAGGACCCGGCCTGAGCATAGGTTGAGGCGGCGTAGTCGCCAAATCCATGCAGCGCCAGAACGATGGCGCGGGGTATTTCAACATGCCAGGTCGCAAGGGCAAGTTCCCTTCCTGCGATTAATTTGACGCCCTCAACCTGCACGACGCCAAGGTCCGTCGGCGGCGTCTTAGGCCCACCCGCGCAGGCGGCGAGGTACAGGGCGCCCAGCAGTATCGTCAACTTTAGCATGTCAGTTCAGCGATGCGGTCGCGCAGGGTTGGCAAGACTTCTGCGTCGAACCATGGATTTTTCTTAAGCCAGCCAGTGTTGCGCCAGGATGGATGGGGCAGCGGGATTACGCCTGGCCCAAAATCGCGCCATCGTGCAACAGTCTCTGTCAGTGTGCGCGCCGCCTGCGATCCCAACGCCCATTTCTGTGCGTAGCCGCCGACAAGCAGAGTTAATTCGACTTGAGGCATCGCCGCCAGCGCCTGATTGCGCCACAATGTGGCGCATCGCTTGGGTGGGGGAAGATCACCGCCCTTGGCGTCATAGCCGGGAAAGCAGAACGCCATGGGCAGGATCGCGATCTTTTCTCGATCGTAGAACATTTCGCGCCTGACGCCCATCCAGTTGCGCAGCCTGTCACCTGACCGATCATCAAAGGGGACGCCGCTGACATGCACCCTCATGCCTGGCGCCTGGCCTGCAATCAAAACGCGAGCCGTATCTGACAGCCAGACGATGGGGCGCGGCGCATGGGCGGTGTGGGTTGCCGCGAAATCCTCTGCGCAGGCGCTGCAGGACGACGCTTTCGCGATCAGCGTTTCAAGCTTGGTAATGGTGTTGGCCTTGTTTGGTGAGCATGTTCGCTGAAATCTGCGCGATGGCCTGGGTGGTGGCAAGTTTGCAAGCTCACATCCTCTTCATCATAAGCACAGCTACGCCTTCAATAGCACCGTGACTTTCAGTTCAGCTGCTTCCAGCGCGCCTTCGATAAAGCCCCCGAATGTGGGCGCTGTTTCAGAGGAGACAATATGCAGGCGCCCGCCCCAAAGGCTGGCGATTGATGGTATCGGCCCATGTGCGGGATGAGCCATGGGCGGTATCTGATCTTCCTCGGTGGCTGTCAGGTCATCCGCCGCCCAGTTTTTCAAACGAATATCTTTGGGCGATAATGCCTCTGGCCTGAACAAGGCGGCGAACTGAGCAATAGCGGCTTGGAGCAGCGTAGTTTGATCTGACCGGGCCTGCGCTGGTGTGCTTACAAAGCCGAACAATGCGCCAAATCTGCCAGTTGCTGGGCTAGCGTCATGCACTTCGGCTAGTGGGTCCTTGTGGCTGATCGCATCGCCATTCAACCCTGCGTCCCGCCAGAAAGGGTGATCATAAACAGCGCCTATCTTCGCGTGCCCGGCCATCCATGTTGGCGTCGCACGCAGAGCATCGCGCACGGATTGCGGCAGGTGGGGAGTAAAATCGAAAGCAGCCTCCAACAGGCGGGGTGGGACTGCGAGAACGACCTGTTGCGCCAGCACCGTTTTGTGACTGGCGCCGTCAATGCGGGCAGCAATCGCGTTGTTGGCTGACGAAATGGAGGTCAGGCGATGTCGCAGCCAGATCCGATCTGCGCCGATGCGTCTGGTCATACCGTGCGCTACCGCGCTCAAGCCGTCAGCCACGCGTAGCGATCCCGCCATGGGCACCATGTTCAAGTCTCGGCGCACACCGCCGTCCGGGCCTTCAAATAAGAGGCGGCTGGTCGAGAATTGCTCAAACGCCTGCAAGCCAAGATCAGTGATCAGCGCTGCAATGCGCGGCTGTCCAGGCCAGAACCATGCGGGGCCAAGATCGACCCGGGCGCCGGCGATGTTGTCGGTCAACACCCGGCCGCCAACGCGCTCGCGTCCTTCGATCATCAGTACGTTGCGGCCGGCGGAGACGAGCGCGTCAGCAATGGCGAGGCCGATAATGCCGGCGCCGACGATAAGAAACTCAGTCTCGGCCTCTTCGTCAAAGTCGATCAGATCATCTGTCACGGGATTGTCCCAAACTTGGATGCGGTTAGCTAATCAGACGGTGTGTAGTCATCAATGAAAAATCTTTAATTCTAAAAAACTGGTTATATCGTATCTTTTATAATTCGAGAATTTTGGATATATTGTTTCGGTGACTGATTCGAACCACATCCACAACGTAATCACCGCCTTACCTCTTGACGCGGAAGAAGCGGCCGAAGGCTTCGCTGCGCTGGGATCTGAACAGAGGCTGGCCGTAATCCACCTACTTGTCCGCGCTGGGCCCGACGGCATGACCGTGGGGGCGTTGAAAGAAGCAACAGGCGCAGCGGCGTCCACCCTGTCGCATCACATCCGATTTCTGAGCCAGACAGGGCTGATTCTTCAGGAAAAACAGGGCAGGTCGATCATTTGCCGTGCCGACTTTGAACGAATTCAATCAATCGCTGCCTATCTGACCCGCGAATGCTGCGCTGATGCGACCGCGCCAGTAGAGGAGACCATGACATGACGGACCTTTCCGCATCGCTCACCGACATCTGGGATCACCGCAAGCGCATAGACTGGGCATGGGCGGTGATCCCCATTGTACTGGCGACCATCGCGATCCTGTCGCCGCCAGATGCCGCTCCGATTGTTGAAAAGGCTCTCCGGTCTCTGTTGAGCACAGCCCCGTTCATCCTGTTTGCGATCTGCGCGACCGCATATTTGCGGGCGACCGGTGCGGAAGGCGTCGTCGCCAAGGCGTTTACCGGATCAACTGTGCGCATGATCGTTTTCGCCTCGTTGGTTGGGGGGCTCGCGCCGTTTTGTTCATGCGAGGTGATCCCGTTCATTGCGGCCCTCCTCGCCATGGGCGCGCCCTTGTCCGCTGTCATGGCGTTCTGGCTCGCCTCGCCCATTATGGACCCGCCGATGTTCGCTATCACTGCTGGGGCGCTTGGAATTGAATTTGCCGTCGCAAAAACTCTGGCGGCGGTTGGGTTCGGTTTATTGGGCGGGTTTGGCGTTTTGTTGCTGAACCGTACGCCTGGTTTGGCGGCTGTATTCGCCGACCCTTTACGCCCAGAGGGGATCGCTGCGAAAACACAGGGTGCATCCTGCTGTGGCGACCCGGAACCTGCGCCAAAAGCAGATGACAGCTGCTGCGCGACACCTCAGCAGGCGGAACAGCACTTCGCCCAAAAACCAGTTTGGAAGTTCTGGACCGACCCGGCCCGCACTGCGACGTTCCGTGAAACGGCTTTGGAAAACGGTCTTTTCCTGGGGAAATGGTTGGCCCTTGCCTACTTACTGGAGGCGATCATGATCCGCTGGGTGCCCGCAGAATGGATTGGCGGTTATCTAGGCGGCGACGGTGTCGGCACCATCCTGTTGGCTGCCGTCGTTGGCGCACCGGCCTACCTGAACGGCTATGCCGCCGCCCCGTTGGCTGCAGGCCTGATCGAGCAGGGCATGAACCCAGGCGCAGCCATGGCGTTCTTGTTGGCGGGCGGTGTGACCAGCATCCCTGCAGCCGTGGCGGTATGGAGCCTTGTGAAAACCCGCGTTTTCATGGGCTATCTCGGTTTTGCAGTGATTGGGGCGGTGACGGCTGGCCTGCTCGTTTCAGCCTACGGCTAACGCGAGGCGACAAATTACTCGTTAGAGGTGGGCGGCGCGGAATGCGCCGCCCTTTTTTGTTCTGCTGGCTCAATGCCATTCAGTGACTTTAAGTTGGCTCCTGCCGTCGCGCCGCGCTATCGCTGCTTTTGTTTATTGCTGGTAAGCTTTTAACTGTAGACAAGGCCTCATGTTGATTGAAGGAGTGCCGCAATGACCAATCCCGCAGACTGGGCAACGCCCCTGCAGCCAGGCCCCCCGGTCCTCATCACGGGTGCGGCGGGGTTTGTGGGTTTCTTTCTGGCGGAAAAGCTTACCCAAGCGGGCGTACCTGTTGTAGGCTTAGATAACCTGAACGACTATTACGACCCGGCGCTAAAGCACTCGCGGCTGGATATACTGCACCAGTCTGACCGGTTTCAGTTTGTTGAGGCGGACCTGGCTGATGCTAATGCGATCAACGCGGTTTTCGCAGCCTATCGTCCGGCGCATGTCGTCAATCTCGCGGCGCAGGCGGGGGTGCGATATTCGATCGACAATCCGGGCGCCTACGCCTCAGCCAACTTGACCGGGTTCTTGAACATCCTCGAAGCCTGCCGTCATCATGGTGGTGCGCATCTGGTCTATGCGTCCTCGTCCTCGGTCTATGGTGGGAACAAGGTTCAACCATTCTCGGTAAAGCATGGCGTAGATCATCCGGTCAGCCTCTATGCGGCGACCAAAAAAGCGAATGAGCTGATGGCGCACACCTATAGCCACCTCTATGGCCTGCCAACGACTGGGCTAAGGTTCTTCACCGTCTATGGACCGTGGGGCCGTCCCGACATGGCCTACTTCAAATTCGCTGAGAAGATCCGCGTGGGTCAACCGATCCAGATCTACAACAATGGCGATATGGAGCGTGACTTTACCTATATCGACGACATCGTAGAAGGCGTGGCCCGACTGATCCCCCGTCCGGCGCAACCAGATCATGGATTTGATCCTGATGCGCCAACACCGGGGTCAAGTTGGGCCCCGTACCGAGTTTACAACATCGGGAACAGGCGCAAGGAGCGGCTGATGGACATGATTTCCATTCTGGAACGCGAGTTGGGACAGGAGGCGATCAAGGAATACCTGCCGATGCAGCCTGGCGATGTGCAGGCGACTTGGGCTGATATCGATGACTTGGAGGATGCGGTTGGCTTTTCCCCCAATACCCCGCTCAGCGAGGGGCTGGCCCGGTTCGTTCAGTGGCACAAGGCGTGGCGACAGGACTAAGAAAAATTCAATTTCAGTCAATTTTGCTTCTTTATTTATAGTTAGCTACACTGCCGGTAACGATTAGTCCGCCTCTGAGTTTTATCGGATGTGGGGTGTAAAAAGCGGCCAAGGCGCGTAATGCTTCATTTCGAAAATGTCAGTAAATCCTTCCTGATGAAGGGACGAATGATGCCGATCATCTCGAACGGCACATTCACTGCGCATTTTGAAGAGAACTTTGGCCTTGTCGTCCCCAAACGGGGTGGCAAGACGACAATCACCAACCTGATCCTTGGGGCGGAACAACCTGACACTGGCAAGGTGTATCGCTACGGCAAAATCAGTTGGCCTGTTGGCGGTGTCGGCGGCATCATTCCCGCGTTGTCAGGAACGGAAAACTGCCGGTTCATCGCGATGATCTATGGCCTCGACCCGGATGAGGTTCTGGCGTTTACGATCGATCTGGCGCGAATTGGGCGGTACATTGACATGCCTGTCAAAACCTATTCGTCGACCTTGCAGGCGAGGCTTTCGATGGCGCTGCTTCTGTCGCTGGAGTTCGACATGTTTCTGGTGATTGAGGGCGCATCGACCGGCGATCAGGAATTTTCCCAGCGGGCAGGCCCGCTATTAAAGGAAAAACTGGAACGCACGCCGATCATGTTCATGGGCTCAGACGTTGGCAACATGCGGAACTTTTGCAAGCGCGTCGCAGTATTGCACCACTGCAAGATTCACGAATTTGATAATCTAGATGAGGCTGAAACCTTCCAGAAACATGAGGCGCTGGCCTATGGATGATATCACCGGCCCCAACCTCAAAGCCGAAGAAGAACGCAAGAGCCATCGTGCGCGCCGCTTGGAACGGCAGGCGCGACGCAAGATCCGTGCGGAAATGGCTGCGGCTGCAGTAGCAGCCGCAGCGGAATATGCCCGTGAAGAGGCAGGCCGCGTGGATGAAACAGTTGCCGAAACCTACGAAGACGCAAAACCTTCCCGCCGCGGCGATGATCGCGCTGGAGACCGACGCGGCGGGAACGCTGAAGAGTTTCTCGAAGATGATGGAGAACCGGTCGCAGTGGCG
Organism: uncultured Pikeienuella sp.; assembly: GCA_965659735.1. GTDB lineage: Bacteria > Pseudomonadota > Alphaproteobacteria > Rhodobacterales > Rhodobacteraceae > Pikeienuella. Next base: position 5,885 of record CBFHXH010000086.1, on the reverse strand, counting down.
CCGCCGCCGTCCAAGAAAAAGCGTCCCAAGAAAAAGGCGCAGCCCGCGCCTGCTCAAAGCATTCAGGCCCTCGCGAAGGTAGAACCGACACAGATTGCGCGTGCGCTAAAACCCGGCGCGCTGGCAGAAACTGTGCCAGATGATGCGTTCGAAATCGCCCGGATGCAGCGCGCAGCGCGAATGAAGGAAATTCGGTCTGAGCTTCGCCGGCGCCGTCGCCTCCGATCACTAGGCATTCTGATCAGGTTCTTGATCTTCGTAATTGGTCCAACCGCCTTTGTCGGATGGTACTATTATGAAAAAGCCACCGATATGTTTGTGTCGGAAAGCGCTTTGATCTTCAAAAATGGTGCTTCGCAAATGCCTGGCGCGGGCGGACTTTTGGGATCGTTTGGCGGCTTTGGCAGCATCACTGAATCCGTGTCTGTTCAGGAATACATCCAAAGTCGGGACATACTTGAGAGGTTGGAGGCTGAACATGGTCTGATCACTCACTTCCAAGACCCCTCTATAGACGAATACCATCGTCTGAAAGCGGACGCATTGTTTGATGATGCGTTCAAATACTACAAAGGCGAGTTTCTAAGGTCGGGAAAGGTTTCGGTCAGCTATGACGCCGCCGAAGGCATTATGCGGCTAGAGGTCGTCGCTGCGACGCCTGAAGCCGCCCAACGGTTTAGCAAGGCGATCATTTCGTACAGCGAGGAACTGGTAAACTCGCTGAATGAACGATCCCGTAATGACGGCGTGCGATCGGCCGAGGCGAAGGTCGCTGCAGCGCGGGATGACCTTTTAGACGCGCAGCGGAGCGTCTCTGAAGTTCAGGAACAACTGAACATCTTTTCCGTCGAATCGGAGGCAGGCGCCCTTCAGTCACGCATTCTGGCGACGGAAACTGTGTTGGCGGACGTGGATTCGCAAATCGCCAAATTGGAAACTGTGGCGAAGGATCCCAATGACAGCCGGTTTGTTCCTCTGCGATTGGAACGTCAATTGAAGATCGAAGAATTGGCCAACCTCCGCTCCCGCTTGACGGGGGGTGATGGAGCGCAAGGCCCTTCAATGGCCCGGCTGGGCGCTGATCTGGAACTCGCGCGGGTTGAGCAGGCCACGGCTAACCTGATGTATACATCAGCGCTCAACTCACTGGAGACGGCCATTGCGACGGCGGAAGCGCAGTCCACTTATCTGGAAACTGTGGTGCAGCCGTCCAAACCAACCAAGGCCAGCAAGCCTGAGCGGTTGCAGAACACAGGTCTTGTGTTCCTCATCTGCTTTGCGGTTTACATCCTCGGCCTGCTGACGATCTCACTGATCCGCGAACAGGCGGCGATTTAAGGACCACGCATATGGCTGCAACACCCAAGCCCGTCGCGATTGGCGATCTGACCATTGGTGCCGGGAGCGGACTGGCGATTATTGCCGGGCCCTGTCAGCTGGAAACAGAAGATCACGCGCTGATGATCGCGTCAGCAATGGCGGACGCAGCCCGCGACGCGGGCGTCGGTTTTATCTTCAAGGCGTCTTATGACAAGGCGAACCGGACGTCCATGTCCGGCCGGCGAGGCGTCGGTCTCGATCAAGGCTTGGAGGTGCTTGCGAAAGTACGCGCTGAGGTTGGGTGCCCCGTGCTGACCGATGTCCACGAACCTGCACAGTGCGCCGCAGTGGCCGAAGTGGCGGATGTTCTTCAGATCCCAGCATTTCTGTGCCGACAAACTGACCTCTTGCTCGCGGCTGGCGACACCGGCGCGGCGATTAACGTAAAAAAGGGGCAGTTTCTGGCGCCCTGGGACATGGCGAATGTCGCCGCAAAAATTGAAAGCACGGGCAATCAACGGATCATGCTGTGCGAACGAGGCACCAGCTTTGGCTATAACACTTTGGTCACGGACATGCGCGGCTTGCCGACCATGGCGCAGACCGGCTGGCCAATCGTGTTTGATGCGACCCATTCAGTGCAGCAGCCGGGCGGTCAGGGTGGATCATCGGGCGGGCAGCGCGAATTTGCGCCGGTGCTTGCGCGTGCTGCGGTCAGCCTGGGTGTTGACGCGGTTTTCATCGAAACGCATGAGGCGCCCGATACGGCCCCATCTGACGGGCCTAACATGATCCCCCTCGAAAACATGGACGATCTGTGCAAGACACTGGCCGCCTTTCACAAGCTGGCGCGGGAACATCCCATCCGCCTCACATAAATAATTTACCAAGTTGTCGCCTTCGGGTGGTACGCCGCCCTAGAAACAGCCTGATGGAGCCCTTCCCTGTGACCGACGACCAGAAACCGCTTTCGACAGTTACGCCAAACACCTTCGAATTTCTGCGCGATCCGATGATCGCACCGACGGGGTTTCGCGAATACGATGCCCGCTGGGCGTTTCCTGACGCTATCAATCTACCGGGTATTCAGGTGCTTGGCTTTGGTCTGGGAACCCAAATCCACGAAGCGGGGCTTAAGCCGCAATGCGTCGTTTGCAATGATTATCGATCGTATCAGCTGAGCGTGAAACAGGCGCTGACCATTGGTCTTATGCAGGCTGGGATTGAGGTTCTGGATATCGGCGTCGGGCTGTCACCGGTCGCATACTTCGCCCAGTTCCACCTCGACTGCGATGCTGTGGCAATGTGCACCGCCTCGCACAATCCAAATGGCTGGACCGGCGTGAAAATGGGAATCGATAAACCCCTGACCCACGGTCCTGAGGAAATGGCGCGCTTACGCGACATTGTTCTGAATGGCGAACAGGTCGCTCGTCCCGGCGGGGCCTATCGCCGGGTTGACGGAGTACAGGAAGCCTATATCGACGACATCTGCGGTGACTTTAGAATGTCCCGCAAGCTGAAGGTGGTCTGTGCCACCGGCAATGGCGCAGCGGGTTGGTTTGCGCCAAAAATCCTTGAGCGCATTGGGGTGGAGGTTGTGCCGTCGCACAACGAACTCGACTACAATTTCCCGAACTACAATCCGAACCCCGAGGACATGGAGATGCTGCATCACATGTCAGGCCAGGTGAAGGCCTCTGGCGCGGATCTGGCGCTTGGTTTTGACGGCGATGGCGACCGGTGCGGCGTGGTGGATGATGAAGGCGAAGAGATTTTCGCAGATAAGGTTGGGGTCATTATGGCGCGCGACCTGATCAAGCAATATCCAGGCGCGACCTTCGTGGCGGACGTAAAATCCACTGGCTTGTTCGCCTCGGACCCGGTTCTGAAGGCGGGTGGCGCCAAAGCGGATTACTGGAAGACTGGCCATAGCCACATCAAGCGCCGGGTCAAAGCGTTGGGCGCTTTGGCCGGCTTTGAAAAATCTGGGCACTATTTCCTCAGCGGGGACATTGGCCGCGGCTATGACTGTGGCATGCGCGTGGCGTTTGAGGTGTGCCGGATGATGGACCGGAACCCGGACATGTCGATGTCTGACATGCGCAAGGCGTTGCCGTTGGTGTTCAATACACCAACCATGTCGCCTTACTGCGCTGATGAGACGAAATACGGCGTGATTGAGCGGCTGCAAGCCAAGCTTGAAAAGCTTGGGGCGGAAGGCGGATCGCTTGCGGGCAAAAAGATATCGTCGGTCGTTACCGTCAATGGCGCCAGAGTGATGTTGGAAAATGGATCCTGGGGTCTGTTGCGGGCCTCATCGAACACGCCAAATCTGGTGGTTGTATGTGAGAGCAGCGAAAGCGAAGAGGAACTGCGCGCGATCTTTAAGGATCTCGACGCCATCGTCCGGACTGAACCGGAAGTTGGTGATTACGACCAGACCTTCTGATTGAAGCTCAAGAAAGCACCCGGCCGTGAGCCGCCGGGAAAATCTGTAATATATTGAATTAATTACTAAAATTACCATCGCGATTAACGGGCGAACAAGCCTGATTCCCTAGCCTCACTCCCATGCAAGGGCCTTTCATCTGGGCCTGTGTTTGTGGGATGGGGAACATGTGAGGCGTTGAAGGACACCCAGCGGCGTGTAGCTGCGGCTTGTGCGATGATGATCCTAAAAAAGCCGAGGCGAATTTTGCGTATGGTGTCCCGAACGGCGGGGTGGGCGATGCGTTGATTGGCGGTAAAATCTGGGGTGGCAAGACGGTCAGTTACGGGTTTCCGACCAATGCCGCCATCTACGATCTCGACCTTGCGACGCCTGGCATTCAATATGGATCAAACGAACCAGCTAATGGCTTCGCTACCTTGTCTGATATTCAAATCACGACCGCCGATTCCGCCTTGGGCGCGATTGCCGCTGTCAGTGGTTTGCGTATCGCGCGCGATGACAGCAGCGCCGACATTCGCATTGCGCAAAGCAATAGACCGACATCCGCCTTGGCTTATTTGCCGGATGATCATGCAAAGGCCGGCGATGTCTGGCTTGGCAGAGAGCCAGGTTATTTTGATGCGCCTGAACTCGGTGGGTACGCATGGCACGCCTTTCTACACGAAATGGGCCATGCCGCCGGCTTGAAGCACGGGCACGAACCCGGGGCGCTGGGCGCTGGCGGGGTTTTGGCGTCTTAGCGGGACTCCATAGAATGGTCGGTCATGACATACCGATCTTACATCGGCGACCAGATGGAGAACGGTTATTCCAACGAAGGTGGCGGCTACGCACAGTCACTGATGCGGGCCGATATCGCTGCGTTGCAGCAGCTATATGGTGCAAATTACGATCATCGATCTGGCGACACGACCTACGAATGGCGCCCCGCGACCGTCGAGCTGATTGTAGACGGCCACGGCAGAGGCGCGCCAAGCAGCAACCGTGTTTTCGAAACAATTTGGGATGGCGGCGGCGTCGATGTCATCGATGCATCCTCCTATCGATCGTCCGTCGAAATTGATCTTGCTCCCGGTGTTGGCGAAGTTCTGGCGGCCGGGCAGCGGGCGCGGTTGAACCACATGGATGTTAGCGAGCAACCTGTCTTCGCCTCGGCCAATGTCTACTTTGCGAACTTGCACGAAGGCGATGCCCGCGTACTGATTGAAAACGCAATCGGGGGTAGCGCGGGGGATGTTCTGGCGGGCAATAACGTGGCCAACCGTTTCTCGGGTGGTGGCGGCGATGACGACCTTGTGGGCCTAAGGGGTAAAGACACTCTGCTCGGTGGAGCTGGGCATGACGCCGTTCAAGGTGGTTCTGGTAGCGATCATTTGATGTGCCAAGCAGGTGATGATCACTTGGCTGGCGGCGGCGGCCGCGATCGACTTGAAGGTGGCGCCGGGCGCGACAGGCTGAACGGTGGTAGCGGCGCTGATGAGATCTCTGGCTGACGCGGGGCTGATGATCTGACGGGCGGCGGTGGTGCAGATATCTTTCATTTCAGTGCGAATAATGGCGCCGATAAGATCACCGACTTTGGTCTGGGAAACGATAGGTTGAGCCTGACAGGCCTAGTGGAAACATTCTCTGACTTACAGATTTTGGATATTGCCGCGGGTGTGAAAATCATTCTTCACTCAGGTCAAATAATTCTGACGGACGTTAAGTTGTCTGAAATCAGTGCTTCAGACTTTCTGTTCTAAGCCCTCATTCAGACAGAAAGTCGTAGCCCAGCCTCGAATAATCCCTTTCAAAAATTGACCGGATCTTTTCTTCCCGATCATGGGTCAGCCAGGCGCGTCGGGGTAAACCGTCTTCGATCCTGTCAAAACTAGCTCTGATCTTGTGCGCAAGATCCTCAATGGGCGCCTTGGCGCGGCCGAGAACGAAAGCAACATCTTCATCCAGCCGCTCAACCCGACCAATGAAGTCCAATGGTGTTTCGCGGCTAAACTCAGCCAGCAAAGTTGACTGGGGCGTCCACGCGGGGTCGACGCGTATGGCGGTGCGGCCTGCGAGGTTATCTTCGACGAATCGAAGAAATGCATCGAACCCTTCGTCCAACGCT
>CBFHXH010000085.1:0-15510 GCA_965659735.1 uncultured Pikeienuella sp. | reverse complement strand
CATATTGTCGAGCAACCCTTGCAATCGTCGCGCCCATTCTGTTGGGCTGGGCTTGCGTGCTGGTTTGATCGATTGTGGGTCGACATGCCTCATCCGGCGATCCTCTTACTTAGTCGCAAAGGAACATCAGGCGAAACAGGTTAGCAAATCGTAAGGAAATCAGGGAAAAAGCTGCAAAAAAAACTCAAAAAGTTTTAATTTTTGTCGCGGCTGGTCAGGTCGGCGAAGGCACCTTTGATCAAACCGCTGACGCTGGGCTGGGGGACTGCGTGAAAGGGAAGGGGACGGCACACCTCCATCGCCGCAAGGCCTATCCGGGCGGTCAGGGCTCCGTTCACCAAGCCTTCACCAAAACGGCGCGACAGACGGGACAGGACGCCGCCGCCCAAGGCCGCGCCTAGCATGTCGTCGCCCACCGCAACCGCGCCCGTTGCGATCAAGTGCGCTGCGACGGATCTCAGCAAACGCCATGAACCGAGCCATCCGGCCCGCCCGCCATAAATCTCCGCAATCTCGCGGATCATGCGGACATTGACCGTCAGCGCGGCAAGCACGTCGATCAGGGCCAGTGGCATCAACGCGGTCGCCGTCGCCACCTGGCGCGCGCCACGGCGCGCTGCGGCGGCCGCTGCGGCGTCCAGCGGCGTCATATACGACCGTTCGGCGGCGTCGATGATCGCGTCGCCGTCCAATAACTCATCCACCGTCGCTGACAATGCGCTGCGCGGTTCCGTCAATTCGGGCCTGCTTCGATACAATCGGTTCAGAGCGCCAACCACGTCCCTGGCCGCGCCTGCCTCACGGCGGCGCCGGGCGCGATCTGCTCGGTCTTTCAACTTGTCCATGCGTTTCAGTCGCGATAGCGCGGCAAGCTCTTTCACCGTCCAGCCGATCAGTGCGGCCCCGACGATCAACGTCAAGCTGAACGCAATGCGACCTAGCCAGATGTTCCGGGCCAAGAGCGTCTCAACCGTTTCCCAAAACCAAAGGCCGACGATCATCAGCATCAGGCTGACCAGCGCAGACCAGAACAGCCGCGACAGCAGGCTGGGCCCGCCCCGTGCTGCGAGTTTCAGCGCCGCTGCGCCCGCCGCTGGTTCGAGGGAAGGCGCGTCGACATCTGGCGCCTCAATCGCATCCGGGGCGTCAGGCAGCGCGCTGACGTCTTCGATCAGTGTTGGGCCGCGGCGGGGGGCTGCGGCCTGTTCCGCGCCGCCGATCAAGGTGGGGCCGCGTCGGTCTTTGGGCGTGTCTTCGGTCATGACAGGCGGTCTCCGATCAGGAACTCAAGCGCGCGGTCGAGGCGGATATGCGGCAGACCCTCGCCAGATTTCAGCACCGGGGGGGCAAAGCGCATGACCTGATAGGCGTCGCCATCGAGCCAGCCTGCGTCCGGATCAGCGCCGCGCGACGCTGCCAGCACACTGGCCGGATCATCCGGCAGTTCGCCGGGATCCAGCGCGACCGTACGGCCATCGTCCAGCAGTTTGCCGCGAACGGCGCGCACGTCACGCCCATTCTGCTGGGCGATCTGTTCCGAGGTTGTGCGCAGCGACGCGATGGCCAGCGCGTCGGTTTCCGCGCCTTTGAAAGCGGCGCTCGCAACGCTGTCACGCAGCAAAGCAGTCATGATGGCGGTCAGGCGGCCATGTTCGTGGCTGTGAATGTGATCGGCCTTGGTGGCGGCGAACAGAATACGATCAATCTTGCGCCCAAGGATCGAAGACAGCCAGGAATTGCGGCCGGGGCGTAACGCTTCGAGAATTTCGCTCAGCGCGCCGCCTAGATCGGCAACCGCGGCCGGCCCATCATTCAGCGCAGTCATCAGGTCGACCAGAACAACCTGCCTGTCGAGCGTCGCGAAGTGGTCACGAAAGAAGGGTTTCACAATGCTGCGCTTGTAGGCCTCAAACCGTTTCTCAAACTCGGAATGCAGGGGCCCGCGCCCCGGGGGTAAGGGGCAGAAGGTAAGGGCGGGCGAACCTTCCAGATCGCCGGGCATCAGAAACCGACCTGGCGCCAGCCCAGACATACCCTCCAAACGACATGCGTTCAGATAGTTGGTGAATGCCGCTGCAAGCGGTTTCGCAGCGCTTTCGTCGAAGGCCGCCTCCGCGTCATGCGCGCTGAGTGCATCCAGCCAAGGTCCCGACTGGGCTTTGCGCGCTTCCGCCTTGGTCAGCGCCTTGGCGGACCAGTCAGCGAAGTTCTGTTCCAGCAAGGACAGATCCAGTAGCCATTCGCCAGGGTAATCGACAATATCGAGATGCAGCACGCCCGAACCTATGAGGCCAGACAGAAGGCCATTCGACTGGTACTTCAGCGACAGTCTGATCTGGCTGACCCGCCGCGTGCTTTCGGGCCAAACCGGATCTGCGCCGGACAGCGAGGCGAGGTGCGCCTCATAGTCGAACCGCGGTGTTTCGCGGTCTGGATGCTGTTGGATGGTGACTGCCTGCAAACGGCCGTCAGCCTCAGCGCTTAGCTGGTTCAGGCGGCCGCGTTCGCGCAAGTTGGCGATCAGCGACGTGATGAAGACCGTCTTGCCTGCGCGGCTCAGCCCCGTGACGCCCAGCCGCAAGCGCGGCTCAAACAGCATTTCAGAGGCGGCGTCGCGGGTTTCCTCCGCAAAGCGCAAAATATCGTCGGCAATATCCGTGACGCCCAATCGCCCCTCCTCAACTCAGTAGCTCTATATGGGACGTGGGGAGAAATTGGGGAAGGGTCAGATTGGGGCCGTTTCGGAGTATGTCTGAGACTGACATTGTTTCGACGAGGTTGGTGCAGGCAACCCAATCAGGTTCTTGGGGCTGATCTCAGTTCCTTCTACCCTGTCAGCCGCGGGTCCTGTGAAAGGGCCTTTACAAAGAAGTCCGATAGAACTTTAACCCGTTCCAATCGCATCAGATCGGGGTGGGCGGCGACCCATATGCTGGTTTCGAACTGCGGCGCGTCGGGTATCGGTGATAACCCTGCGCAACTGGCGCCCAGGAATGCGGGCAGCATTGCCGGGCCAAGCCCCTGTTCGGCGAGACGCGCTAGGGTGACGAAACGATCAGCCGTCAGACCTATTGCGCCATCTGGCAAGTCAGCTTGCCAATCCCCCAATGGTGACCGCATCAGTGGCCCGGCCATGCCCAGCCACGGGGCCGTTGGCGGTGTGTGATCAGCGCGAAACGAGGTCAGGATCATCCGCGCGACAAGTCAGGCGGTCAATGCATCTGGCGGCTTCACGGAAGGGCGGATCGTCAATTCAGCCTCTGGCCGGTCAGGATCCATGATCGCGTTTGAAACGACGAGCTGAACATTCAGTTTTGAGTGCGCTTCGCGCAGTGCAGCCAGGTAGCGGGGCATGATTACGTCCGCAAGCGTATCTGTTGTGGTGATCCTGACCGATCCCTCAAGTCCCTGTCCGATCGTTGGCAGCAACCGGTCCAGATGGTCCGCTGAACGACCCATCGTTTTCAAAGCTTCCAACAGATCACGGCCTTCGGGCCTGACGCGATATCCACCGGGCGGGCGTTCGAAGATCTTCACGCCGTGGATCGCTTCCACCGCCGTGATCCGCCTGAGGACAGTCGCATGGTTCACGCCAAGTTCCCGCGCTGCGCCTGACAACGAGCCATGGCGCGCGACAGCGTAGATGAATTGCAGGTCGTCCCATCTGATTTTGTGCGTCATTGCACAATTCAATCAGGAATCTTGTTAAATGTACACAATCTGACGGGGCCGTATCATTCCATCCAGACACAAACCAAAGGGAGATTGCAGATGAACACGAAGCTGAAAATCCTGATCGCCGCCGCAACCGCGTTCAGCGCAGTGGCGACGCCTGTTTTGGCCGACGAAGCGCTTGAAAAGGCGATCGGCACCCGCAAAGCGCAAATGCAGCTCTATGCTTTCAACCTTGGCCAATTGGGCGCGATGGCGAAGGGCGCTGTCGATCATGACGCCGCGACCGCCAAAGCCGCGGCAGACAATCTTGCTGCGCTGACAGCTCTGAACGGCATGGCGATGTGGCCACAGGGCAGCGACAGCACATCCATGCCGGGCAAGACCCGCGCCAAGGCTGAAGCATGGTCCACCTGGTCGGCCATCGCTGAAGATTCGAAGGCGATGGTCGCAGCATCCGCCAACCTGGCGGCTGTAGCTGGCGATGGTTTCGACGCCTTACGCAGCGGCATTGGCGCAGTCGGCAAAGGTTGTGGTGGTTGCCACAAGGCTTACCCCGACGAAGAATAATCGGCTTGGATCGGTAACCTGACCACAGTCGCCTTATGCCCCGTGCAACGACACTTTTGCTTGGCGCCCGCCACGGTGCCTACGCCGCCTGATGGTGCCCGCAATTTCGCCAATGGTGAAACGGTGTTCCATATCGCGGGCTGCGCATCTTGCCATGCGGCGCCAGGCGCGGAAGGCGCGGTAAAGCTGATCCTATCTGGTGGTCAGCGGTTCCCTACCGACTTTGGCGTGTTCGTTGCGCCTAACATTTCATCTCATCCCGAGGCGGGGATCGGCGCCTAGTCTGAGGCGACGTTTCTGAACGCGGTGTTAAACGGCGTATCGCCAGACGGACAGCATTTTTACCCTGCTTTCCCCTACGCGTCGTACGCTCGGATGACGCCTAAGGACGCTGCCGACCTATGGGCGTTCTTTCAAACGTTACCTGCGTCCGAAATACCAAGCGCCCCGTCCGAAGTTGGGTTTCCCTTCAATGTGCGTCGGGGGCTCGGCCTTTGGAAGCGCCTCAACGTAAGCGCCTCGCCAATCGCAGAGGTGGTTAAATCTGATCCTGTACTGATGCGGGGGCGATACCTGGTCGAGGGTCCCGGGCATTGTGGGGAGTGCCACACGCCCCGCGGACTCGGCGGTGCGCTGCAGATCGACGCATGGCTGACTGGCGCGCCAAGCGCCGACGGACTGGGCCGCATACCCGCGCTGGCTGGAAGTGAGGCGGAAGTTCAGGATTGGTCAGACGCCGATATTGCTGAATACCTTCGGTCAGGTTTCACCCCAGAATATGACACTGCGGGCGGGTCGATGGTGGACGTAATTGCAAATACCGATCAGCTTTCTGATGAAGACCGTTTGGTGATTGCTGCTTATCTTAAGTCGCTCTGACCTTTCATCGCGGTGAATTCCGCGCTAGGCCGCGATCATGCCACGTTACAAGCTTACCATCGAATATCAGGGCGGCCCCTTTGCTGGTTGGCAACGCCAGAAAGACCAACCCTCGGTGCAAGAGGCGCTGGAACGTGCCGCCAAGGCGCTGACTGGCGACGATACGGTTGTACAGGGTGCGGGCCGTACTGACGCCGGCGTCCACGCGCTGGGCCAGGTCGCGCATCTGGACACGCAGCGCGATTGGCCGACATTCCGGCTGACAGAAGCGTTGAACCACCATCTCAGACCCGACCCGGTTGCGGTGCTGAGCGCTGAGGTTGTCGGCGAAGACTTTCATTCCCGCTTTTCAGCTGTTGAGCGGCGATACCTGTACCGCATCATCAACCGACGCGCGCCGCTGACCTATGACAAAGGGCTCGTTTGGAAGGTGCAAGCGCCGCTTGACGTCGACGCCATGCGCGCAGGCGCGGCCCACTTGGTAGGGTATCATGACTTCACCACCTTCCGGTCGTCGATCTGTCAGGCAAAGTCGCCGGTAAAGTCCGTCGACGCGGTTGAGGTGGACCAGGCCGCTGATGAGATCACGATCCACGTACGGGCGCGCAGTTTTCTCCACAACCAGGTGCGCAGCTTTGTCGGAACGCTCGAACGCGTCGGCGCCGGGAAATGGGCACCAGACGACGTGCGGCGTGCGCTGAAGGCGAAGGATCGGTCCGCCTGTGGTCCCGTGGCGCCGCCTGATGGATTGTATCTGGCGTCGGTGCATTACCCAAACTGAGTGCTGTGGCTTCCCCTGTGAATTGGATATTTAGGGGACAAAGATGGGCGCGGCCGCAGTGCGTCATTTCCATTTGAGGCTTAGTCGGTCATCTTTGTCTGGCAACCACAAAGGACGCCGCCATGCCGATCTCACCCTGGTCTGAAGTCGCCCCCCGCTTGGTCGATGTTGCAACGGGCCGCGCGCCGGCGGATCTGGTCATACGCAACGGACGATGGGTGAATGTACATTCTGGCGAGGTGATCCCGGGAACCGACCTTGCCATTGTCGCGGGACGGTTCGCCTATTGTGGCCCTGATGCGGATCATTGCGTTGGACCTGAGACCAAGGTCGTCGACGCCGCTGGGCGCTATCTGGTTCCTGGTCTTTGCGACGCGCATATGCATGTCGAGAGCGGGATGATCACCGTGACTGAATTCGCGCGGGCTGTTGTTTGCCATGGTTCGACCTCTCTCTTCATCGATCCGCATGAAATCGCCAACGTATTGGGACTTGATGGCATGCGCCTGATGCATGACGAGGCGATGGCTGCGCCGATCAACGTTTTCGTCCAAATGCCGTCCTGCGTGCCATCCGCGCCGGGGCTAGAGACGGCAGGCGCATCGCTGGGCCCGGCGGATGTCGCCGAAGCAATGCACTGGCCCGGCGTCATCGGGCTGGGGGAAGTGATGAATTTTCCCGACGTCGCCGCGAATGACCCAACGATGGTGGGCGAGATTGCGGCGACAGTTGCAGCGGGCAAGACTGTGGGCGGGCATTACGCCTCGCCCATTCTCGACAACAACTTTCATGGGTATGTCGCCGGCGGGCCAGAGGATGACCATGAAGGCACACGGATCGAGGATGCGATTGCCCGGGTGCGCCAAGGCATGAAAGCAATGCTGCGCCTCGGGTCGGCCTGGTATGACGTCGCCAGCCAGATTAAGGCGGTGACCGAAAGGGGCCTTGATCCGCGCAACTTTATCCTTTGCACCGATGACAGCCATTCCGGCACGTTAGTGCGCGATGGGCATATGAATCGCGTCGTCCGTCACGCCATCGAACAGGGGCTGCCGCCGGTCACGGCGATCCAGATGGCGACGATCAACACCGCGCAGCATTTCAAGCTGGAACAAGAGCTTGGGTCCATTACGCCGGGGCGTATCGCGGACCTCCTGATCGTTTCTGACCTGCCGTCGCTTGAGATAGATCAGGTCTATGCGCGCGGGGGTATGATGGCGGAGGATGGCGAGCTGGTCGCTGATATTCCAGCCTTCAACTACCCCGGAAGCGCCAAAAACACAGTGAACCTTGGCAGAACGCTAACTGCCGAAGACTTTAATATCGCCGCCCCCGAGGGTGCCATCGACGTGCGCGCCCGCGTTATCGGGGTCATCGAAAATCAGGCCGCGACAGAGGCGCGCGACGCGACCCTGCGCTGTGCGGGCGGCCTGGTCGAAGGCGACCCAGCCCAGGATGTCTGTCAGATCGCGTTGGTTGAACGTCACAAGGGCACGGGCGGTGTGGTCAACGGCTTTGTGTCTGGGTTGGGCTATCACCGCCCCTGCGCCATGGCCTCCACCGTCGCGCATGACAGTCACCATATGATTGTCGTTGGCACCTCCAAATTCAACATGGCCCTCGCTGCGAACAGGCTGGGGGAGGTCGGCGGCGGTGTGACATTCTTTACGGATGGTGAAGAGCAGGCGTTGATTGAAATGCCCATCGCAGGCCTGATGTCAGACGAGCGCGCTGAAATCGTCGCCGGCAAGGCTGACCAACTTATTGCGGCGATGCAGGACGCCGGGTGCATGCTGAACAACGCCTACATGCAACATTCCCTCCTCGCTCTGGTCGTTATACCGGAACTCAGAATCAGCGATCTTGGGCTGGTAGACGTAACAAGGTTTGAAAAGGTCGACCTCTTACTATGACCTCCTGTATCTTTTGAGCACAAATACTCCAGGTGGGGCCTTCCTCCGCCGATGGAACCTCTGAAGGCACCAATGTCGATCACGCTGAAACAACTGGAAGCCTTCATCGCCGTTGCGGATCTGGTGAGTTTTCGCAAGGCGGCCGAGCGGTTGAACACGACGCAGCCGAACATCTCCACCCGTATTGCGGCGCTTGAAGCGCGCTTGGGCGTCACGCTGATGGAGCGGGATGCGGGCTCAGTCCGCCTGACCGGTCGGGGTGAGGCGCTGCTTCCCCCCGCGCGCCAGGTCCTGCGTAGCATGGACGCGTTCATGACGGCGGCGGGCGACGATGGTTTGTTTGAGGGTGTTTTGCGATTGGGCGTCACCGAGATGATCGCGCATTCCTGGCTCGGTGCTTTTTTGAAGACGCTGAAAGCTCGCTATCCGAATGTGCTGGTCGAACTTACGGTCGACTTTTCGGCCGCGCTGTCAGCTGCGCTGTTCGACAGATCGCTTGATCTTGCGTTCCAAAGCGGTCCGTTTGACCGGCCAATGTCGGGCCATGCGCCGCTTGATAATTATCCGATGATTTGGGTCGCCGCCCCGCATCTGGGTGTGCCGGTTGGTCGTATCTCGCTGGATCAATTATCGCCCTATCCACTATTGATCCAGGCCCGAGGCACGTTGCCGTTTGAACAGCTGTCAGATCACCTCGCCAAGGCGGGGCCACGTGGCGCCAAAGCGACGCCCTCGACCAATATGGGCGCCGCCAGGCAGATGGCGATAGATGGTCTCGGCGTCGCCTGCTTGCCTGCGGCGATGGTCATGCAGGACATCAATGATGGTCGCCTGATGCGGGTCGACTACCACTGGGCGCCCGACCCCTTGCACTTTGCGGCGCGGTACGAAGCTGAACGTGCGCCCGCCTACCTTCTTGGCGCTGTGGACTTGGCCGAGATACTCGCAAAGGATCAGGAAAATTTATCATCTGGATAGATTCAAATAATTCGCAGTGATGTAATTCCGCCGCTACGATCCTTCCACGGAATCACAAAAGGCGATGATGATGGACAGTGGCGAAGTTCGATTGGGCGTGGATATAGGCGGCACCTTTACCGATGTGGTGTTGGAGGTTGGGTCGGACCTTTTCTCCACCAAAGTGCTGACAACTTACGCCGCGCCGGAGGACGCCATTGTCCAGGGCTTGCACGAGGTTTGCGCCAAGGCCGGCGTCGCCGCTGGTAGGATCAGCCAGATCATCCACGGTACCACCTTGGCGACCAACGCGTTGATCGAACGGCGGGGGGCCAAGACCGCACTGATTACGACCAAAGGCTTTCGCGATGTTATCGAAATGCGGACAGAAAGCCGGTTCGAACAATACGATCTGAATCTGAAACTGCCCGATCCGCTGCTGCCGCGGAACCGTCGCTATGTCGTTGAGGAGCGGCTGGACGCGCGCGGTGACATCCTCACCCCGCTGAACAGAGCTGAGGTTGAAGCGCTGGGCGACGAACTGGCTGCGGCTGGTTATGAAAGCGTTGCGGTTGGGTTGTTGCACTCTTACGTCAACGACGCGCATGAGAAGATGGTTGCTGAGGTTCTGGCTGAGAAGCTTCCGGATGCGATGATCTCGCTGTCGTCGGAAGTATCGCCACAGATGCGGGAATATGAGCGGTTCAACACCACCATCGCCAACGCCTATATCAAGCCGCTGATGAAGTCCTATCTGGGCCGCCTTAAAGACCGGTTGAAGGCGGAAGGCGCCGATTGCCCTGTGTTCCTTATGCATTCGGGCGGCGGGATCATTTCGCTCGAAAGCGCGGCGGAGTTCCCTGTGCGGTTGGTGGAATCCGGTCCGGCAGGCGGCGCGGTCTTTGCCGCCGACATCGCCGCGCGGCATGGGTTGGATAAGGTGCTGTCCTTCGACATGGGCGGGACGACCGCCAAAATCTGCCTGATCAAGAACCGCACGCCGAAGACGTCCCGCGTCTTTGAGGTCGCGCGGACCTATCGGTTCAAGAAGGGGTCGGGCATGCCAATCTCCATCCCCGTGATCGCCATGGTTGAGATCGGCGCAGGCGGTGGGTCGCTGGCCCATGTCGATGCGATGAACCAGATCCGCGTTGGGCCGGAAAGCGCAGGGTCAGAACCTGGCCCTGCCTGCTATGGGCGCGGCGGCGACAAGCCTGCGGTGACGGATGCTGATCTGGTGCTGGGCAAGCTCGATCCGGGGAATTTTGCTGGTGGATCGATTGCTCTGCATCCGGATCAGTCAGAGGCGGCGCTGACCTCAGTTCTCGGCGAACGGCTCGATATGCAGCCGCTTGAGGCCGCCTACGGCCTCGCCGAGGTGGTCGATGAAAACATGGCCAACGCCGCCCGCGTTCATGCAGTTGAAAACGGCGAAGATCTTTCCGAATACACAATGATCGCATTCGGCGGCGCAGCCCCGCTGCACGGCGGGCGGCTTTGCGAAAAGCTGGGGGTTCAGCGCTGCCTCGTACCCACTGGGGCCGGCGTCGGCTCCGCCATCGGTTTTCTCCGCGCGCCTTTCAGCTTTGAATCGAACCGGACAGTGTTCATGAAACTGGACGACTTCGATCCGGGCGCAGTTAAGAACCTGTTCGCAGAGATGGAGGAAGAGGCGACCGCATTCGTCCGCTCCTGTGACGCCAACGCAGACATCCTTTCAGACTACAAGGTCTACATGCGCTATTCCGGTCAGGGTTGGGAAATCCCCGTACCGTTGACGCCTGAACAGGCCGCGGCCCCGGATGCGGAGGCGTTCTTGAAAAGGTTTGAGGAGGATTACGAAGCCCTCTTTGGTCGGGTGGTCGACGGCATGCAGGTCGAAATTACCGTCTGGTCCGTCAACGCGACCACTCCGCTGACCTCGCCGGATCGCGCGCGGGAGGTGACGATAGCTGACGCCGCCGCCGAAGTTGGCGTGCGCACCTTGTTCGACGCCGCCGAGGGCAAATCGAACGAGGCGCGGGTCGCCTTGCGCGAAGCCTTCACCCCCGGCGTCTACATCGACGGGCCGGGCGTGATTACTGAGGATGAAACGACCATCGTCCTCCCCACCAGCCGCCGCGCCATCGCGCTGGCGGACGGATGCATCGACATCCAAGTGAAGAGGGCCTGAGCCATGGCTGAAGTTTCAACCGTCGCCCATCAGGTCATGTGGAACCGCCTGATCTCCGTCGTAGAGGAACAGGCGCAAGCGCTGGTGCGCACCGCGTTTTCCACCTCTGTCCGCGAGGCGGGCGACCTGTCGGCGGGCGTCTACAACGAAAAGGGTGAGATGCTGGCCCAGGCTGTCACCGGCACGCCCGGCCATGTGAACGCCATGGCTGACGCCGTTGCCCATTTCATCCGCCGCATCGGGCGGCAGAACATGTTCGAAGGCGACGTCTACATCACCAATGACCCGTGGGAGGGGACGGGGCACCTGCATGACATCACCGTAGTCACGCCCGTGTTCCACCAGGGCCGCTTCGTCGGCTTTTTCGCCTGCACTGCCCATATCGTCGATATCGGCGGGCGCGGTTTTGGGGCGGATGCAAACTCCGTATTCGAAGAGGGGCTGCAGATCCCGACGATGAAATTTGCCGAACGCGGCGAGGTTGACAAAACCCTTGTCGCCATCATCCGCAAGAACGTGCGCGAGCCCGACCAGCTGGTCGGCGACATCTACGCACTGGCGACCTGCAACGAGATTGGGCTGAGACGCCTCATCGACATGATGGAGGAGTTTCAACTCGAAACCCTCGACGGCGTCTCTGACTTCATCATGGATAATTCGCGCCGCGCGACGATTGAGCGGATCGCGGCGCTGCCGCGCGGCGTTGTCGACGGGCATATGCGGATCGACGGTTTCTCAGCCCCCGTCGATCTGAAGGTGAAAGTACATTTTGAGGATGAGCGCATTCACTGCGACTGGGCGGGCACATCCGGCCTCGACAAAAAGGGCATTAACGTGCCGCTGGTCTACACCAAGGCCTATGCCTGCTACGCCCTGAAATGCGCGATCGCGCCCGAAATCCCGAACAACGCCGCATCACTGGAGCCGTTCACGATCGAGGCCCCGGTCAACTCCATCGTCAACGCGATCCCGCCCGCGCCGGTCGCGCTGCGCCACGTGATCGGCCACATGATCCCGGACACGATCTATGACGCGCTGGACAAACACATGCCCGGCGTCGCACCCGCCGAAGGGGCCGGTAGCCTCTGCAATTTCCAGGTTTCTCTCCGTCCCCGCACCGATGCGCCGGCACCGGAAGACGCGTTGCGGTCAGAGGTGCTGACGTTCAACTCAGGCGGATCAGGTGCCCGGCCGACGCTGGACGGGATGAACGCCACCGCCTTCCCTTCTGGCGTGATGACCATGCCCGTCGAAGCCACCGAACAGGTCGGCCCCGTCATGATCACCCGTAAGGAATTGCGTCCCGACAGCGGCGGCGCTGGCAAGATGCGGGGCGGCCTTGGCCAGTACATGGAGGTTGGCGCGCGGGAGGGGCATGAATTTGACATCTCCGCCATGTTCGACCGCGTCCACCACCCCGCACGAGGTCGCCGCGGCGGTGCGGAAGGTGCGCCGACGACCATCGGACAGGACGACGGCACGCCGATGAAGGGCAAAGGCCGCCAGTTCGTGCCGCATGGCCGCAAGGTGATGATGGCCTTCCCCGGCGGCGCTGGATACGGCAAGGCTGATGATCGTGACCCCGCCGCCATTCGCCGAGATCTGGCGTTGGGTTATATCAGCGCCGAAGCTGCGAAATCAGCTTACGGCATGAACACCGATGAAATAGAGGACGTGCTGCGGCGCGCGAAATTGGGGGAGATTTTCTGATGGACAAAACGCCAAGCAAAACATCCTACGACGTCGTCATCGTTGGCGGCGCAATGTACGGATCCTCCACTGCATGGTGGCTGATGAACAATCCCGATTTTAACGGATCGGTTTTGGTGGTTGAGCGCGACCCGACTTACGAAAAGTGTTCCACCGCCCACACGAACAGTTGCATTCGCCAGCAATTTTCGAACTCGCTGAATGTCTCAATCTCGCAGTTCGGGGCGGAGTTCATCAATAATTTCCGCGAATTCATGGGCGGCGACGAACGCGTGCCTGAACTGTCGATCCAGTCCTACGGCTATATGTACCTGGCCGACACGGAAGCATTCGCCGACACCCTGCGCGCCAGCCACGCAACGCAGGCGGCGAATGGCGCGGCGACCAAATTGATGACGCCGGATGAGATCAAGGCTGATTATCCATTTTACAACGTTGAAGACCTCGTGCTGGGCAGCATTAATCTGGTGAACGAAGGCTATTGGGACGGCGGCACCGTTTTCGAATGGTGGCGGCGGTCCGCGTGCGAACGGGGCGTCGAATATATCGGCAACGAAGTGACCGCGATGACCAAGAACGCGGCGGGTGACCGTATCGAAAGCGTCACGCTGGCGTCGGGCGAGGTGATCGCTTGCGGGGACGTTGTGAACGCCTCGGGGCCTCGCGCCGTTCTGACCTCGCGCATGGCGGGGATCGAAATTCCAGTAGAGCCGCGCAAACGGTTCACCTGGATTTTCTCAGCTGAAAATCCGTTGGATCAGGATCTGCCGCTGACGATAGACCCGTCAGGCGTCCATTTCCGGCAGGATGGACCGCAAACCTATCTGGCGGGCGGCCATGCGGATTATGATCCGGCGGTTGATTACGATGATTTTGCGATGGACCATAACATTTGGCAGGATCATATCTGGCCAACCATCGCAACGCGCATCCCACAGTTTGAAGCGATCAAGGTCGTTACAGAATGGGCCGGGCATTACGCGTATAATACGCTCGATCACAACGCGATTGTCGGGCCGCATGATCAGATCGGCAACTTCCTGTTTCTGAATGGCTTTTCAGGTCACGGCCTGCAGCAGTCGCCCGCCTTTGGCCGCGGCATGTCTGAGCTGATCACCTATGGTGAATTCCGCAGCCTCGACTTTGCGCCGTTCAGTTATGATCGCATCGTCGCAGGCAAACCGTTCTCAGAAACTGCGATTATCTGACATAACCTATGCTGCAACGCGCCTAGGCACCGTTCAGCCCTCCGCCTCTGCTACCATCAGCGCAGAGGCGAAGCGGATGGCGGCGGACGGGGAAGATGTGATCGATCTGGGGCTGGGTGAGCCGGACTTCGACACGCCCCCCCATATCGTTGAAGCGGCGCTTCAGGCGGCGCTGGCGGGTGAGACGCGCTATCCGCCGACAGGTGGGACCGCTGCATTGAAGACCGCTATTCAGGCGAAGTTTGCAGACGACAACAGTCTGAGCTTTGCTCAAGACTAGATCATCGTCTCAAACGGTGCGAAACAGGTCATCTTCAACGCCTTCATGGCGACGTTGGAGCTGGGCGATGAGGTGATCCTCGCCGCGCCCTGTTTCGATAGCTACGGAAACATCATTTCGCTGCAGGGCTGATCGGCGAAGCGGGTCGTTTGCGGACCTGAAATCGGGTTTCGACTCACGCCAGAGGCGTTATAGGCGACGATCACGCCGAAAATCCGCTGGCTGTTGCTGAACGCGCTCTCGAACCCATCTGGCGCGATGTACGACAAAGCGCAGATGCAGGCGCTGGGCGAGGTGCTGGCCCGCCATCCACGCATTCTGATCATGTCGGACGAGATCTACGAAAAGATCATATTCGATGGCGCCGAGTTTACTGCCTTCGCTTCAGCTTGCCCCGATCTTGTCGACCGCATTCCAACAGTAAACGGCGTGTCGAAAGCCTATGCCATGACGGGCTGGCGTATCGGCTATGGCGCCGGGCCTGCGCCGCTGATCAAGGCGATGGTGACCGTGCAGTCGCAGATCAGCTCTGGCGCGTGCTCTATCGCGCAGGCCGCCGCAACCGCCGCGCTGACCAGCCCGCAGGACAATGTTGAGGTTTTTCGAGAGGCGTTCGAACGCTGCCGTGATCTGGTGGTTAACGCTGTCGCTGACATTCCCGGTCTGACGCTAGATGCGCCCGGTGGTGCTTTCTATGCGCTGATCGGTTGCGATATGTTGCTCGGGGAGCGTTTCGCTGACGACATGGCTTTTGTCGCCTATTTGTTGGCGGAGGCGAAAATCGCTGCTGTCCCAGGCACGGTCTATGGCACACCCGGTTTTTTCCGCATCTCAACCGCTACTGACGACGCCACACTGGCCGAAGCGATGCGCCGGATCGGTGCCGCTGTTCGCGCCCTGACTTAAGAATAACCGTATTATGAAGCTCGTTCTTACTGGCGCCGCTGGGCGCCTTGGATCGTACCTACGTGAACCTTTGTCGAAACTTGCCGACCAGCTTGTTTCCTCTGACATCGTGGATGATATCGGCCAGCTTTGTCCAGGCGAGACGTACCAGCACGCCGATCTCGCGTAGTATGACGACATCCATGCGCTGCTGGAAGGCGCCGACATGGTCTTCCATTTTGGCGCGGTCGGGGACGAAGCGCCGTTTGAGCAGATCCTCGGCCCTAACATCGTCGGCGCCTACAACGTGTGGGAGGCCGCGCATCGCCTGGACACATTCTATGGCCTCGCCAAATGCTTCGCTGAAGATCTAGCCCGCATGTACTGGGGCAAAAAGGTGATGGAGTGAGCCTCCCCCTTTAAATTGGTCCGCCCCTATAGTTAGGAAAGCGTAGGACCCGAGATGGCTATAAAGAGACCCA
>CBFHXH010000084.1:0-15837 GCA_965659735.1 uncultured Pikeienuella sp. | reverse complement strand
CGCAGGGGGCGAAAAACCGGTAAAACGGGAATATCCCGTCTTCCCGCCAGCCCCGTACGGCCAAAGCCCTGAAAGCGTTGCAGTGAAATCCGCAGGCTGTCTGTCATGCCACGAAAAGACGGACAGCCCGACGATGCACATCTCGGGCGCTGTTGCGATTGGTTGCGTCGATTGTCACGGCGGATCAGCTGCATACTTCCGCGAAGCGTCAATGAAGCCCGGCGGCGTCGAATATGTCGACGTGATGAAGAAAGCGCATGTTCTGCCGCTTTATCCAAAGACCTGGCATTGGCCGACTTCGGCGAACCCCAAGCATTCCTATTCCCTGCTGAACAAGGAAAGCCCGGAATACATGCGGTTCGTGAACCCGTCGGACTATCGCATCGTCCGCGAGGCGTGCGGCGCCTGCCACATGAAACAGATCCAAGCGGCGGAACGCTCGTTGATGGCCACTTCGGCCATGCTGTGGGGCGGCGCCGCGTATAACAATGGCATTCTGCCCTTCAAGCGCTATGTGCTAGGCGAGGCCTACACGCGCGAGGGCGAGCCTGGCATTTTGGACAGCCCCTTGGCCGTCACCCCCAAAATGGAAGCGCGCGGCATTCTGCCCAAGCTCTACCCCCTGCCGGCTTGGGAGACGCTGCCAACGTCTGACGTGTTCCGCGTGTTTGAACGGGGCGGCAGAAACGTCATCACTCAGTTCCCGGAAATCGGCATCCCCAACGCACTGGGTCAGCTGCAGCGGCTGGAAGAACCGGGGCGCCCTGATATCCGCCAGTCAAACCGCGGCAACGGCACCGGCATCCGGGTCGCTATTCCTGTCCTGAACATCCACAAATCGCGCCTGAACGACCCGCATATGTGGTTCCTTGGCACAAATGACCAACCGGGCGATTATCGCACATCTGGTTGTGGCGGTTGCCATGTCGTCTACGCGAACGACCGGGAATGGGAATCGTCCGGCAAGTGGGCCAAGTATGGCAACAAGGGCCAGACAATCACGGTCGACCCCACGATCAATGGCGAGCATTTCCCTGAGATGAAGGGCGAAAAGGGCCATCCCTTGCAACACGCCTTCTCCTCCGCCATTCCGACGTCCCAGTGCATGTCCTGTCACATGCACCAGCCGAACATGTTCGTGAACACATACCTTGGCTACACGATGTGGGACTATGAATCTGACGCGCCGCTGATGTGGCCTGAGAAACAGGTCAACCGCCGCGACCGCGATCTTGGCAAACCGTTCCGCAAGGAAGAACAGCAGCCAAAGCGCGAGTACTACAAGAAGTACCAGAAAGCCAAAGGCACCTACGACAAGAAGAAGGGAGAGGTCTACGGCCCTTGGGCGCGCATGCGTGAGATCACTAAACGCAACCCGGAAGCTGCCTCTGCCGGCGGTAAATGGGGCGATCTGGAATTCCTTGAGGAAGTCTGGGTCGACGTGAACCCGAAAGCCAAGGACACCCAGTTCGCCGACTATCACGGCCATGGCTGGAACTTCCGCGCTATCTTCAAACGTGACCGAAAGGGCAACCTGCTCGATAAGGCCGGCGACATCGTTTCGAACAACGACCCGGACAAGTTCGACAAAGCCGTTCACATGAACTCAATCCATGCTGAAAAGGGCATGCATTGCGTTGACTGTCACTTCAGCCAGGATGGCCACGGTAATGGCTTCATCCACGGCGAAGTGGCGCAGGCCGTGCAGATTCGCTGCAAGGACTGCCACGGCACCGCCTCAGCCTATCCGACGCTGCGGACATCAGGCCCTGCGGCGCGGCCGGGCGGCGAAGATCTAACCCTAATCCGCAACCCTGACGGAAAGCGGCGGTTTGAGTGGATCAATGGCCGCTTGATCCAACGCTCCATCCTAAATCCAGGGCTGGAGTGGGAGATGAGCCTAACCAAAGACAGCGTCACACCCGGCAAACGCGGATACAATGTGAAATCCGCGCGAGCGAAAACGGTTGCGAAATTGTCATCTGCTTCGGACACCAAGATGGAGTGGGGGCCGGG
Source organism: uncultured Pikeienuella sp. (assembly GCA_965659735.1). Classification (GTDB taxonomy): domain Bacteria; phylum Pseudomonadota; class Alphaproteobacteria; order Rhodobacterales; family Rhodobacteraceae; genus Pikeienuella. The sequence goes on along the minus strand of CBFHXH010000084.1, from coordinate 13,821 downwards.
GATTTCTTCGGATGACTTCGCCCATGATGACGACGAAATGGCCTGCTTCGCCTGTCACACATCGTGGACGACGTCCTGCGGCGGCTGTCACTTGCCGATTGAAGCGAACTGGAAAACCGAACGTCTTCACTACGACGGCGGTGAGACGCGGAACTACGCGACCTATAACCCGCAGGTGGCCCGTGATCAGATCTTCCAGCTTGGCAAACACGGCCCAGCCAAAGGCAACATTATCGCCCCGATCCGGTCGTCTTCGGCGCTGGTCCTATCCTCGACCAACATCAACCGCGAACGTATCTACATTCAGCAGCCGCCCGTTTCCGCCGCTGGGTATTCGTCGCAGGCGCTTGCGCCTCACTTCCCGCATACTGCGCGGCTTGAGGAAACCAAGACCTGCACCGATTGTCACCTTTCGGAAGAAAACGACAACAACGCGATCATGGCCCAGTTGCTGATCCAGGGTACAAACTTCATCGACTTTGTCGGCCATCACGCCTTTGTCGGCGGTGTTGGTGGCCTGCAGGCTGTGCGCGTCACGGAATGGGAAGAACCGCAGGCGGTTTATGGGTCTTACCTGCACCAATACGCCTACCCCGCCGATTGGAAGATGATGCAAGACCGCAATCGCGAACTGGCGTGGGATGAACGGAATATGGTTTCCAGCCAGGGCACGCCGGGCACAGTTGGTTGTTTGCAGCTGGTCGGCGAATACCTTTACGCCAGCCAGGGTGGCGGCGTGCAGGTTTATGATGTGGCTTCAATAGCCAACAAAGGCATCTCGGACCGCATCCTGACGGCGCCTTTTGGCCCGCTTGGCCACGACGCGCATCTGGATACAGAGAACGCGACTTGTGTCGCAGTCGCCACCGAACAGCCCATTGCGCCGTTCAAACAAAAGAAGTTTGGCGAAGAACTGATGTTTAAGATCAACCTCGAACAGCCGTTCCACCCGCTCTACAGCTACGCGTATGTGTCAGATTCAGTCGAAGGCCTGATCGTCTTTAACTCAGAAACCTTCCAGGATGGCGAACCGCGCAATAACTTCATCGAACGGGCCGCGACATGGAACCCGGGCAGAATTCTGGATGGGGCGAGCTTCCTGAAGGTTCGCGGCGAATACATCTACATGACCACGCCACGTGGAGTGGTGGTTGTTAACATTGACGATCCGCTGAACCCCAAGCACGTCACGACGATACCGATCGAGGGCGCGCGGTATGTCGATCACATGTTCCGCTACCTGTTCGTAACCTCGGACAAGGGTTTGCATATTGTGGACGTCACCAACCAGTGGGAGCCAAGGATCGTCAAAGACGCATTCATTCCTCTGGCGGACGCCCAGAACCTGCATGTTGCCCGCACCTACGCCTACGTGGCCGCGGGGCGTGAAGGCATGGCGATCATCGACGTCGAAAACCCGGAAAAACCCAAAGTCTTTAAGATGGAAACTGCCAGCGGCAAAATCACCGATGCCCGCGACATCGTTGTTGGCACGACCAACGCCTCGCTCTTCGCCTATATTGCGGACGGTGTGAACGGGCTGAAGGTGATGCAGCTGACATCGCCCGATCTGCAGCCAAACTTCTATGGCTTCTCGCCAGAACCGAACCCGGAACTCATCGCATGGTGGAAAACGGATTGGCCCGCCGTGGCCCTTTCCGAAGGCATCAAACGTGACCGTGCGGTGGATGAGAACGGCAACCAGATCTCAGTCTTTGGCCGCATCGGTTCACGGCCGTTCAATGAACCAGAGCAGCGCGCCTTCTATCAAAAGGATGGCCAGCTATTCCGGGTCACTGACGAGGTTCGGATGGAGGATATGATTGGCGGACGCCGGGCGTCATCTTCCAGTTATGGCCAACGGAACGTGGCCAGCAGCGACCGCTAACATAACCTGGAAACGCGAAACGCCGGTCCAGTGGGCCGGCGTTTTCTTTTGGACTGAGACGCGAGCGCCTATTGCGGGATACGCGCATCGTTCATCCCGGCGCCTGAAGACGGTGTGGAAATACCTCGCTTAGGTCGCCATGAAATACTCTAACTACCGGATCGCTGCGATTGCTGACGGCACAAGCTGTTGGCGAAGACGTGAAACGACGCTTCTTGCATTCAACATCTTCGCGCCAATCTAATGTCATGACCGTATAGGAGTTTGCCGTCATGCTTCGAACCGCCCTCGTCGCCACTTTCATCGCTGTCTCCAGCGCCGCCAGTGCAGCCAGCCCTCTCGCCGCTGAACTCAAGAGCCTCGCCCAAGCCGAACAGGGACAACCGTCAAATGCCCTGCGCACCTTGACGTACCGCGAGGCGATCGATGTTCTGGATGAGCTAACCCACGCCGATTATCGCCGCCTGTCGCATGCCATGGCCAATGGGCGGCTCGACCTGCCGCGCAGCGTGCGCCAGGCTCTGGAGCTCAAAGCCCCGCGTCTCAACCAACGTGGCGCCGGGCGGTAAAGCCCTAATTGCGCCAACTGGCGGCGGATGGCCGATTGCCGACCTGCCACCGGCCAATCCAACGAATAGTCGGAGGACAAATCAGTTTTTTGATCGCCTGAGGTTCAGGCCGGGAGCGAACGCTGGACCGATCTGCGCGGCTAATGGTGAAGTATCGCAGCTTTAGCCTCGATTGATCAGAACAGACGGGGAGCGCTTGAACAGATCAGCATCATCGATCAGCATCGCACTGATGCCAACGGGCGTATTTGTCGTGAGCCAGCTCAAAAAGAAAACGGGCGGTGCCAGTTCGGCACCGCCCGCTTTGTTTGCGATCGTAGCCGCTGGTTAAAGCGCGGCGGCGACGTTCTTGACGGCTGAGATGAAGGCGTTGCGAATGTACGCCTCATCATTCGACACCGCGCCGTAGACGCCCTCCATCCGTTTGGACAGATCGTCATAGCCTGCGCTGTCGAGGTGACCCGCAACCCGCATCGCTTCGATGAAGGCGCCCAGGGCCATGGTGGCCTGCTCAGCACTTTCATAGTCAGCGAAGAAGCCCGACGAAGATTTGGCCGCCAGCGTCTTGGCTGCAGCCATCATTTCGGCCTTGCCAACCTCTTTCGCCGCCAACGCGTTCACTGCAGCACGAGCAGTTTCCCGAGCGGCAGACGCAGCGGACGTCATCGCAGCGCGCGATGCCTGGCTGGCCTTGTGCAAGGCTTTGATGTCGGCATCCATCTTGGCAGCAAGACCGCTACCCGCCATGTCTAGCGCGACCTTCAACATCAGCATGTTGCTATCGTTGAACTTCACAACGCCTGGTCCAAGACCCGTGCCAGGGCGCGGGTCCCATGCAGCCGGGAACGAGCCGTTCTGGTCAGGCAACGATTCGCTCATTGGGTGGTGACAGGAATGGCAGTCAAAGAACGCCAGTTCCGGGAACAGACCATCCATGGCGTATTTGCTGTCGAGCATCAGATCCATGCGACGCTCAACCATCAACGCTTGGCCAATCGCCCAGGTTTTGACGCCGTCGATTACCTTTTTACGTTTGCGATAATCGTCATCGATCACGTAATGCGCAGGCTGGAAGTCGGTAAAGCTGTCGACTTCAAAGCTGATGCGCGGGTGACCAGCGCCCATGATGCGGTGTGTGGCGAACTGGTTCGAATTGCCAAGATGGCAGTCGAGGCACATTTCTGCGCGAACAACCGGATCTTCCAGTGGCAACAGACCATTTTCAACATTCACGTCATGCGCCGATCCTCCGATGTGGAGACCCATCCACGGCGCAGAACCCGGGCCATGGCACGCTTCGCACCCAACACCGTCCGCCAGCACGAACTGAGGACCACGCTGTTCAACGGGTACGTTGTCCGCATGGCAGTCGAGGCAGATTTTCGCCTCGTGCGCGTTTTTCAGACCGAGGTTCTTGGCGATGCGCACCGACCGAGGTTCCAGCAGAACCTGATAGGCGCGGGCGTGTGAATCGTATTTTTGCCAAGTCACATATTCGTTCAACAGTACCGGAGAACTGGATGAAGCGACCTGCCCGTGGCAGCCGCTTGACCCGCAGCTTTTTACGCCCAAATGGACGTCTTGCGCGATGACGGGAGAGGCGAAAAACGCCATAACCGCCATAAACAGTGCAACCGCGCTATTCTTCGACATACATGTATCCTCCATCTGCCGGCGCTGGTTGGGTATGAAGAGCCCCTACCCTTTTACGCTATGTGAGGATACGTCTTGCAGGGCGATCCTCCAAACCAGAATATGCCCTGAAAGCAAAAAAAGGACGAATAATCAGTGGACGGTGCCCCAAAATCACCTCTCGACGCGTGCATTCGATCACTGATCGCCCACGGCGCGATGACAGAAGAAGATTCGCAACGCGCAATCTTAGCCGCGCGTGGCGGCGAATCTGCGCCGGCGGCGGCAGTGAGGCTCGGACTGATTCCCTCATCTCTGTTCGCGGCTGAGGCGGCCGCGGCGGCTGATATGAAAGTGATACTTGGTGAAGATCTCGCTGCGCTGGGCCCCCCACCGCCGGCAGGCGCGCCGCAGGCGACATTCCTGAAATCAAACGCGGTGGCCGTGGGCGTATCGCCCAGCGGTTTGATCGCAGCCGTCGTGGATCCGTTTGACGATCACCTGCGCCGCGCGATCGAAATGGCGGCAAACGGCCCGGTCGAGTTTGTTGTCACTGATGAACCGGGCGTCGCCGCCTGGCGGCGCATCGCATTTTCGTCGGGCGCCGCTTCGCCGGTCACCGCAATACCCGCAGCGCCAACTAGCGAAGCGGTGGACGCGATGGATGCGCTGCTGGAACAGGCGGCGCGGCTCGGCGCGTCAGATCTGCATTTGGAGCCGACATCAGATGGCGGACGGGCCCGGGCTCGGGTTGACGGCGCAATGAGGGAAATCGGCCTCCTGTCGACAACTCTCTACCCCGCCGCCGTGGCGCGAATTAAAGTGCTGGCGCGATTGGATGTGGCCGAACGGCGACTTCCCCAGGATGGGCGCACACGGTTGAACCTGGCGGGACGCGATATCGACCTGCGCCTTTCCACCGCCCCAGCGCTGAACGGCGAAACGCTCGCCATACGCCTGCTTGATCCCGAGGGCGCCCCCGGCAAGCTTAGCGCCCTTGGCTTTCCCATCGAATTCGAAACCGTGATTCGTCAGGCCAGCGCCGCGCCGCATGGCCTTTTTCTGCTGACCGGCCCTACGGGGGCCGGCAAAACCACAACGCTTCACGCCGCCCTATCCGAACTGAACGAGGCAGAGCGCAAAATCATGACCGTCGAAGACCCTGTTGAATACGCCTTGCCCGGTGTTGTTCAGATGCAGGTGCGCCCTGAGATTGGCTTTGACTTCGCCAAAGCTCAACGTACGATGCTGCGCCACAACCCGGACATCATGATGGTGGGCGAAATCCGTGATGGCGAAAGCGCGTCAATCGCCATTCAGGCGGCGCTGACCGGTCACCTTGTGTTTTCAACAGTCCACGCAAATTCCGCAGCTGGCGCTGCAATAAGATTGCTGGATCTTGGTGTTGAGCCATTCTTGCTGTCCGCCGCCTTGATTGGCGCAGGCGCTCAGCGGCTCGCACGGCGGATATGCCCAGATTGCGCCGTAGAGGATCAGCCAGATACTGAGGCGCTGGCCCGGATCGGCGCGCCCAAGGATGGCGTATATCGCCGCGCGCCCGGCTGCGCCGCCTGTGGGATGACGGGCGTACGGGGGCGGGCGCCGATTGCGGAGGCGTTTCTCGCACCCCGCGCCTTCGCCGAGGCGATCCGCGCCCCATCACCGACCCAAACCGGCTTGGCTGAACTGACTGGGGCGACCCCGCTATGGCGTTCCGCGCTGAACCTGGCCGCGGCGGGTGAAATTTCTTTGGACGAAGCGCTGCGGGTCGCGCCGCCGCCCGGAGCGTAAAGATGTCGGCGGCGATCTTTCGATACTCGGCGACAGACGCCGCAGGCGCAGCCCGACGCGGGGTCATTTCCGCCGCAACGGAGGCTGATGCGGCCGAGGCGCTGACCCGCGCTGGCCTTACTCCGCTCGCCCTCAAGCCGGTTAGCGCGCCCCGAAGAGCGCGGGCCAAGTTAGATCATCGTGCGGCTGCAATGCGCCGGCTCGCTTCGCTGTTAGAGGCGAAGGCCCCGCTGGACCGCGCGCTGAAACTCGCCGGCGGATCGGAAAGCGCAGCGCCGCTTTTCACCGACCTTTCACTATCCATCGCCGCAGGGCGCGCATTGTCAGCAGCTATGGCCGATTGGCCTGGCGACTTTTCAGAGGCTGAAGCTGCGCTTTTCACTGCGGGTGAAGCGACAGGCGCGCTCGACCGCGCGGCCGACGCTGCAGCGACGCTATTGGAACGCAAGTCCGCCGGACGGCGGGCGATATCATCCGCCTTGGCGTATCCATCTTTCATTATAGTCGCCGCGCTTATGGCGCTGGCTGTCTTTATAGGGTTCGCCCAGCCCCGATTTGAAGAAGTCCTCCGCGCCACCGGCGCTGCCGTATCGCCGACCACTGAATGGTTTTTCGCCGCATCAGGCGTGATGCGCGCATGGGGTGGTCTGGTGCTGACCGTGCTGGTCGCGCTCGGCCTGACAGCCGTCTTGATGTCGCTGCGTCCGTCGGGAAAGCGCGCGGTGGCGGATTTCGCGCTGAGACTGCCATTGATAGGGCCACTCTTGGCCAATCGTGCTTACGAATCCTTTGCTGGCGCAATGGGTGCCATGCTGACCGGCGGCGCAACGCTGCCCGATGCGGCGCGCATGTCGGCGCCTCTGCTAGGCGCGGGGCGATTGGAACAAGCCGCACGCGCGGCTGCAGCTGGCGTTGACCGGGGCGAGGCGTATTCCCACGCCCTCCGCTCTACCGGGGCCTTTCCCGAAACCCTTGTTGCTTTTGTCGAGATCGGCGAAGAAACAGGGGCGTTGGCACCTTTGTTGACCCGCGCTGGCGCACATTTCGGGCAAGAGGCGGAAACCCGCGCCAAACGCCTTTCCGCCATCGCCGCCCCTGCCGCCACGGCGGTTCTGGGCCTGCTAATCGGTGTTGGGGCCTATTTGATGATGACCGCAGTTCTGGATGTATATGATGCCGCACTCTAAAAGACCTCACAAAAGCCGCCGACGTCAGTCGGGCTATTCGCTTATGGAAATCCTGATAGGCTTGGCGATCATTGCGCTTTTGATAGGCGTCGCCGGGCCACGGATCTTCGCCCTTTTTGAGCGGGGCAAGGCCAAGGTCGCAGGTATTCAGATCGAACAACTGCAAGGCAGCCTCGACCTCTATCGTCTCGACATGCGGCGCTATCCAACCACCGAGGAAGGCTTGCAGGCGCTGCTGACCCGCCCCAGCGCCGAAGCAGGCGGCTGGTCGGGCCCTTATCTCGATAAGGCGAGCGGCCTGCTCGATCCATGGGAGACGCCCTATGTCTACCGCGCCACGAGCGCCAGCGCTTATGAGTTGATCAGCTATGGCGCCGACGGTGCGCCCGGCGGTGATGGCAAAAACGCGGACGTCCGTGCGGAATAAATCGCAACGCGGCGTCGCCCTGCTAGAGGCGGTGATCGCCCTTGCCTTAGTGTCGCTGATTGCGGGCGCCGCCTATTCCGCGTTCAGCCGAACCGCAGCAACGACAGCCCGCGCCGAGGATCGCCTCTCCGCCCTTGCTGCTGCGGAAAGCGGTTTGGAACTCGCCTCTGCCCCCCCCACCCTGATTGCCGCATTGGAAAAGGGCGAAGCGGTTATTGCGGGCGATGGGTGGCGTGTGGTCGCTGCACCTTATGAAACTGACGGGGATGCGCCGCTGGCGTTGATCCGTCTGACCGCCAGCGCCGGACCGGAGACTGCGCCCATCGTTACGCTCAGCACGCTGCGGGCCATTCCCAAATGACACGCAAAGGCCAATCCGGCGCAGCTTTGATGGAGGTGCTGATCGCGCTCGCCATTACAGCCATGCTGGCCGCTGCGCTGACTCAGGCGACAAGGTTTGGCCTGACGGTCATCGAACGAACACAAGCGGCCAGTGCGGCGTCGACCAGCGCACTGATCAACCGAAGGCGGCTTGCATGGATGCTCAGCCGCATCGAGATGGCGCAGCCTGACCTTCCCACAGCCGCCGCCACGGCCACCGACGGGTTTACGTGGCGAGGGCCGGGCGATGAAGGCGGCAAAACCGGGATCTGGCGGATTACATCGACGGACGAAGCGCTGATGCTGCTTACGTGCGACGCGTTCACTATCCGCGCCACTTGCGAGGTGGCAGGGCGGCTGGGACCGAGCGCAAAAATTGCCTTGGCAGGCATCGACGGCGAATTTCGCGAAGAATGGCCGCCCGGCCCTGCGCCCAGTGTCATCCGCATCGGCGATCAAGTCATCGCGCCCCGCCTGAACGGAGCAGTGCGATGAGGCGGGTTGAGCGCGGAGCGGCGCTGCTCATCGCACTTGGCGGTCTTGCGCTGATTGGCAGCCTGACCGCTGCAGCTCTAACATTGACAACAGGTCCTGCGACACGTGCCGCCGCCGCAGTTGAAAGGGCCACTGCAGAACGCACGGCGGAGGCGGCCATCCACCGCCTGGCAGTGGCGTTTACCCTGCCCGCGGAACGCAACCGAGCACCGCGAGATGGCACGGTGATCGAGACGAATTTCGAAGGCGCCGCGCTGGTGATATCCGCGCAGGACACATTAGGGCTGATAAATCTGAACCTTGCAGATACGCCAACATTATCTCGTCTGCTGGTACATTCTGGCGCCGACGCCGCCGATGCGGATGAGTTGGCCGAAACATGGGTCACCGCCCGCGAGGACCTTGGCCGCAACGGGTTTGCGACACTATCCGCCGCCGCCGCGCTGGCCCAACCAGAACTGCAGGATGTCGTCGAAACTGCGATAGGCCACGCAACAATCTGGTCCGGTGCGCCGGGCATCGATCCTACCGTCGCAACGGCGCCGGCCCTCGCCGCAGTGGCGAACGTGCCGTTGGACGTCGCACAGGCGTTCGTGGCCCGACGCAAATTGGACGGCCGCCGCACGCCCCTGCCACCCGAAGTGAATGAGAGCACGCTCCGCCAATCTGATGGTCGCGTTGCCCGGATTTCAGTTCGAGTGGAAACGCCTGGCGGCGGGCGTGCATCGCTGAGCGTTGTGATAGAGCACACAAGTTCCCCTCGTCGTCCGATCATCTTTCACGCCTGGAGGTGATCGCCAATGGACAGCGCCGCGCCACCGCCTATCATGGCCGTCAATAAATGGGGACGCGTATGAGCGGGTTAGAACGGATCAAGGATTTCCTACGCTGGTTGAGCGAGGTCGAAGAAGGCCTGTCAGCGCCGAAACCGCCGTCATCCGCCATCGGATTGATTGGCGATGCCCCCTTTGCCCTGACCTATTCAGGCAGGAGATACGTCGAAAGTGGGGCGATCACTCCTGGCGAGAAGGCACCACTTTATATCAGTAGCGACAGTATTTTAAGTTCAAGTATTCACGTAAAGCCTGAGGCTGCAATCTATGGTGCCTCTGCTGCTCGGATAGACGCCTCGCGGGCCTGCCCGTTTCCGGTTGAATCCGGTGCCTCATCGTTGACGCCCACCCCACAACCTTGGCGCGCCGACGGCGCGGAATGGCGCTTGGTCGCCGCGCCCAAGGAACGCGTCGATGACATGCGGGCGAAGTTGATCGCCGCAGGCGCCAAAACTGGCGCCGCGTTCACGATGGTCGACGGCGCGCCTGTCTTTTTTTCTGGTTCGCGGCGGCCCCGGGCCTTGATCGCCGCTGCGGCAATCGCCTTCGTCACGGCTGCTTTGGCTGCGGCATCCATCACGTACAGCGCAACGCGAATAGAAACCGCAGCGCAAGATCGTTTGAGCGCAGCGCGCAGCGCGCTCACCGAAGCGGAAACGCGGGCGGTGGCGGCCCTCGCCGCACGGGAGGCTGCAGCAGGCCCTCTGCGCCAGGCACAGATCGTTGGCGCTGCGCTTAGCCGCGCACCATCGGTTGCCGATCGGCTGTCTGCATTGGCGAACGCAACGCCGGACGACGCATATCTGAAGCGCCTGATGATTTCACCGAACCTGGCGACCGGCGACTTCATTGCACCCGACGCCGCCGCCCTTGCGACGGCTTTGGGCGCAGCGCCGGGTTTCAAAGCTGCCCGCCTGAAAGGTCCGGCGCGCGCGGTCGCTGCAGCACAACAGCGCGCCACCCTGGATCTGACGCCAGAGGCAGCGCGATGAGCGCGGCTGTCCCATTTTGGAGGCGTATGGGCACGACCAGCACAGCGGCGAGGATCACAGCCTTCATCACCCTGATCGCAGTGATCGGCTTGATCGCCCTGCTAGTCGCGGCACCGCTTTATGAGCGGTGGGAAGAGGCCAAGCGAAAGTCCGCGTCTTTGGATCAGCGCACCGCAGCGCTGACAGCCGCCACCGCTGATCGTTTGGCGGAGGCGGAAATTGCGGCTCCACCCGCGGCAGCGCTTGCAGAGGCGGGAGCATACCTCAACGAATACGCCCCTGCACGCGACCGTGAAGCGGCGATGCTGGACCTCATCTCCTCCCTCCGCCTGATTGCCCAAGCATCTGACGTGCATCTGACAGCCGCCGCGCCACTTGACCCTGATCGCGCCAGCGGGCGGCTGTTCGATATGGCCGAAGACGCTGGTGTTGCGCTGCTGCTGGCCGAGGCGCGGATTGTTGCTGATCACGCCGGCCTTGCGCAGTTCCTTGAAGCGGTGGACAAGGCCCGCCCTGCCCTGCACGCCGCTTCGCTGGAACTGACGGCGCGCACGCCGCGGGCAGATCAGGAAGCTGATCGGCTGACAGCTCGCATCATTGTCGGCGCAATGATTAGGGATTCAGCGAAATGATGCGCCTGATCGCTCCGCTCGCGTTACTCATGCTCGCCGCCTTGTTTGGTTGGCTCGCCGCCGCGCCATTATTGGCGCCTGTCGCAACGACAGAAACGCTCGCAGCCGTGACCGAACCCGACGCTGCGCCGTTGCCGCCTTTGCCCACGCGGCCCCAGCCCGTTAGCCTGACCCCTTTCACAGACCGCCCGCTGTTTTCAGCAGCGCGCCGCCCGCCCCCGCCTAAGGAGCCAGGCGAGCCGATCGAAGACCCGATGGCGAACATGCTTTTTGGCCGTTACGAAATAGCTGGCGTTGTCCAATTGGGCGACAAAGCCGTCGCCATGCTGCGCGACATGCGCGATGGCACGTTGTTGCGCATCCGGGAAGGCGACCGTGTGGGAGACGCTGATGTGGTTGAAATCACACTCGAATCCTTGACCTTCTCAGATGGCGGAGCCACGGTCGTCGCTCCGGTCGCGGGGACAGGGGCGGAAGACGAATGAAGATTTTGAACATCAGCGCTGGCTTATTTCTGGCGCTTGCGCTTGGCGCGTGTGTCGAAGGTCAGGGACCGGCGCGCAGCTTGTCGACAACAGGTCACCTGGGCGATCAGGTTCGGACCGCTGCTGCGCAGCCACCCGCCGGCGGCGCGGCGACGTCTGTTGTTGGCGAGGCGCGTGACCGGCAACGCGGCGGTGGCGCAAAACTGTTGGGCCAAAGCCGCAGTGCAGCGCCCCGCACAACATCGCTGTCCAGCGCGCCTGCGCCGAACGGCCCGCCCGTCAGCCTGAACTTGCAGGGCGCAGCCGTCGCCGACGCTGCCGCGCTGATCCTCGGCGACGCGCTGTCATTGCCTTACGTGGTCGATCCCGGCCTAGCAGGCACGGTCAGCTTGCGTACTGACAACCTGCCGCCCGCCCAGTTGCTTGAAAGCTTCCGTGCCGCGCTGCAGGGCCGCGGGCTGGCGTTAAGCGAGACAGGCGGGCTATACCGCGTCTCGACCGCATCCAACGCGAGCCCCGGCGGCGCCACGTTGTTCACACTGCGCAACATCCCTGCGTCCGAAGCCGCCAAGGCGCTGGAACTCGCCCTTCCCACGGAACAGGTGCGCGTCGTCACGACGGGGTCCGAGGCGCTGCTGGTCACCGGCACGCCCAATGAAATCGACCTCGCCCGCGCCACCATTGAAGCGTTGGATGTAGATGCGCTCGCCGGAAACTCAGTAATGCTGGTCGGCCTTGAATACGCCCCTGCAGGCGCGCTGGCGTCAGAGTTGGCTGGCGTGTTCGGCGGCGACGCGGCGCCAGGCGTTCGCGATGGGGCCAAAGCTGTTCGCGCTGGCGGTTTGCGGATCGTCCCATTGGAACGGCTGGGGGCAGTCATGCTTTTGGCGCGCGATGGCGCCACGCTGGATCGCGCCTTCGCCTGGGTGCGCAGATTGGACCAGCCGCGCACCACGGATACGCAGCGCTTGTTCATCTACCGCGTGCAAAACCGTCCCGCCGCATCTTTGGCCGAAGCTTTGAACGCGCTGTTCGTCGGTAAGGCAAGCGCCGAGGGCAATGCGCCCAACCCCATTACGCTGCGCGGTGAAGAAGCCCCGCGCATTGTGGTCGATGCAGAGAAAAACGCGCTCGTCATCTCTGCTGCGTCCCGCCAGTTCGACACACTAGTTGATCTGATTCGCCAGCTTGATTCAGCCCCGCTGCAAGTGCTGGTCGAGACGACGATCCTGGAAGTCACCCTGAACGACAACCTGCGCTATGGCGTCCAATACGCATTCTCGGTCGGCAATCTTTTCGGCACCAGCCGGTCGGGCGGCGTGCAGTTGACGAACACCAGCGGCAATATCGCGGCCGAACTGCCTGGCTTCGCCTTTACCGTCGGCACCAATGTTGGGCCAGAAGCGATCATCGACGCGCTTGATGATATTTCGGACATCACGGTGATTTCATCGCCCAAACTTCTGGTGCGCGACAATCAAAGCGCCACGCTACAGGTCGGTGATCAGGTGCCCATCGTCACCCGCACTGCGGAAAGCACCAGCGTCGATGCGCGCATCGTGAACGCAGTGGAATACAGGGGTACGGGTGTTTCGCTAACAGTCACGCCGCGGGTCAATTCAGGCGGCTATGTCTCGTTGCTGGTCGATCAGGAGATCTCATCGGTCAGTCAAACGACGACGTCGGGGATCGACAGCCCCACGATCAGCCGCCGGTCGGTCAGCACTGATGTCACCATCCGCGATGGACAGACCGTGGTTCTGGGCGGCTTAATCCAGGACAGCTCCACCGGCAGCCGGCGTGGCATTCCCGTGCTAAGCGATGTGCCTGTGCTGGGCGCTGCCTTTGGCCGTCGGGCGGAAACGTCTCAGCGGACCGAGTTGTTGGCGCTGCTGCGTCCATACATCATCTCAGCCCCGCAACAGGCCGAAGATCTGACTGAACGCTTGCGCGCCCAGTTCGACGCGATCACGACCCTGTCGAAGGAAAAGCCCAAATTTCGACAGCCGGGGCGCACCACGCGGTTTGATCCCAACACACTGAACCAGTGATCCCGTTCGAGAACGAGGAATACGTCGCCCGACTATCGGCCACTCAGGCGGCGATGGCAGCAGCTGGGTTGAACGCTCTCATCGTCACTGATCCCAGCAACATGAACTGGCTGACCGGCTATGACGGCTGGTCATTTTACATACATCAGGCTGCGATCATTCCCATGTCCGGCGACCCGTGGCTTTGGGTGCGCACCCAGGATATCGCAGGCGCGTATCAGACGTCTTGGATCAGCAATGACCGCATTCTGACCTACCCGGAAGAGCATGTACAGAACCCGCCGCACCACCCCTATGACACGCTGACCAAGCACCTCAGTGATCTCGGGCTGGCTGATGGCAAGCTCGGCGCAGAGTTTGATAATTACTACTTTTCAGCGGCTTGCCTTAATATACTTAATCGAGACCTGAGCGCGGACATCGTTGACGCAACCGGGCTGGTCAACTGGCGCCGGGCC
>CBFHXH010000083.1:0-15971 GCA_965659735.1 uncultured Pikeienuella sp. | reverse complement strand
GGCCGAGGACTGCCCAAGGTTCCATCGGTTCGTTGATTTTGGGATCGAAGGTGAGTATTGGGTGATCTACCGGGGCGGGCCTGCATTTCGGGTGGAAGGATTTGACGGTCATCTGCTGGTTCTTTCTTCGGGCATTCAGTGCCTGACTGTTCGAGATGTGCTTGCCGACGGTCATGGCAATCCGATCCCTATGGTCGCCAGCATTGACTATGACCCGGTGCGGACGGGCGTCGACCTGATTGCACTGCGCGTCGCAAAGGCCGAAGATCTGCGTATGGCCGCAGAAGAGAGCGCAGCTGCGCACCGCGCGGCTTTGAAACAGGCGGGTGCTGTTGAAACGCGCGGCGAAAGTTGGCTATGCGTCCGCCGCGAAGGGGTAGGTGATACCAGTTGTCAGGTCGTATCGCCTTATCCCGGGAATACGCCATTGGTTATCTACTGCGACGCAGCCATCTGTCGAATGCCTGTCATGGCTTTGGTGGACGACATTTTCGCGGCCGCTGAATGGGTCAGTGGGCCCTCTTTCACATGCGCGATGGCTGGGCTTAAAATCATCAAACGGGTCGAAGCCATTCACGAATTCCTGAACCCATTGTCGGCGTCGCTTTTCCTAGGCTAACGGATCAGAGATCCTTCGCCAACCTCAAGCCATCAAAAACCGCAGCATGCACATTGCGTGAGGCGACCGCGTCGCCAATGCGGTAGAGGAGGAAACTGTCACCGGACATCTTTGGCTGGGGCAGGGCGTCGGCCAGCGCGTCATAGTCGACCGCGCCCTTGTTGCGTGATCTGGCTTTCAGCGCGAAATACAATTCATCCAAAGGCTGCGTGGCGTTGTTCACCACGACCTGATCGACTGTTCGTGTGAAAGTCCGATCGGTGTAGTCGGACCCAACCTCGCAGGTCAGCGCATTGCCGTCGCGGCTGACTGAGCGCAATTCAAACCCCTGGGTGAAGCGCACGTCCAGCGGTTGCAGCGCCGCGAGGTATGGGGTCAGGTTCATGCCCATGACATCGGGGGCGATGCTGCGGTCGCGGTTCATCACCTCAAGCGCGGCGCCGGCGCTGGCGATGACTTCGGCGGCCAGCATGCCTGCGTGATCGCCCGCTTCGTCCCACATCAGCACCCGCGCGCAGGGTGCCGTGTCGCCCGACAGGATGTCCCAGCTGGACGTGCAAAGATCGCCGCCCGGCATCGCCGCCTCGGCTGGCAGGCCGCCTGTGGCGATGAAGACGACATCCGGTGCTTCGGCCAGAATATCTGCTTCGTCTGCGAGTGTGTTGAAACGGAACTGCACGTCGCGCACGGCGCATTGGGCCATCCGCCAGTCGATGGCTGATCCCTGTTCGGCCTTGCGCGGGTTCTGGATCGCCAGCCGCAACTGGCCGCCGGGCGCATCCGCCGCCTCGAACACGACCACGTCGTGGCCCCGTTCGGCGGATACGCGCGCAGCCTCAAGCCCGGCCATGCCTGCGCCGACGATCACGACCTTACGCCGGGTGGGGGCGGGGGTGAGGTCGTGGGGCATGGTTTCTTCGCGCCCCGTCGCGGCGTTATGAAAACACAGGGCCGCCCCGCCTTCGTAGATGCGGTCAAGGCAATAGGTGGCGCCAACGCAGGGGCGAATGTCATCCTCACGCCCTGCGGTGATCTTCCGCACGATATGTGGATCGGCCATGTGAGCGCGGGTCATCCCGACCATGTCCAGCTTGCCTTCCGCAATCGCATGGCGCGCCGTCGCTATGTCGGGAATGCGGGATGCATGGAAGATGGGAAAGGCGACCTCGCGCCGGATCTCGCCCATTGCGTCCAGATGCGGGGCTGACGCCATGCCGCTGATCGGGATCATCTTGGTCATGCGCGCATCGGTCGACACCGATCCGCGTGTAATGTTCAGAAAGTCGATCATGCCGCTATCGCGGAAATGGGTGCAGATGCGCACGCCTTCATCATGATCAACGCCGCCCTTGACGAAATCGTCGCCGGCAAAGCGGATGCCGACGATGAAGTCCTCTCCCACGCGGCGGCGGATTTCGGACAGGGTTTCGGTCATGAACCGCATCCGGTTTTCGAAACTTCCGCCGTATTCTTCGGTGAAGTTATTCACAACCGGAGAAAAGAAGCTGTCCTGCAGATGCCCGGTCGCGGCCAGTTCGATCCCGTCCAGCTCTGCCGCCTGCATCCGTTCGGCGGCGTCGCCATAGTCGCGAATGATGCGGGCGATGTCCCAGTCTTCGATCACCTTTGGATAGGCGCCATGCGCCGGTTCGCGCGACCGCCCGGGCGACACGACAGGCAGCCAGTCGCCCTTGTTCCAGTTCGTTCGCCAGCCAAGGTGCGTCAGCTGGATCATCACCGCCGCGCCATGGTCATGGCATTCATCCGCCAGCTCGCGCATCCAGCCGACCACTTCGTCGCGGTAGGCGAGGACGTTGTTGAACGCAGGCGGGCTGTCGCGGCTGACAATCGCCGACCCCGCCGTCATGGTCAGCGCCACGCCCGCCTTGGCCCGTTCCGCGTGATAGGCGCGATAGCGCGCCTTTGGCATGCCGTCTTCGGGGTAGGCGGGCTCATGACTGGTCGTCATGATCCGGTTGCGAAGGGTTAGATGTTTCAGCTGATAAGGCTGCAGAAGCGGGTCTTTTGTCATCCGCGCACGATAGGGCCGGGTATTTGGCGCTGGCAAGTCATTCGGTTCCATGGGTTTCCGCCGATGATGCAGGATCGTGCAAACAAGTGTTGCATTATAATACATATATTGATTTGCATATACAATTCATATAACACTGAATTTAAAGCAAAAAATAGATCCACAAAATTGATTGCGCCGTTTGACCAAAGTAGGCTAGCGCACTATCTTGCAAAAAATAGCGGAGGATTGAATGTCGCAACGTATCGACTTTCAGAAGAAAGCCAGCGATTGGAAGCACTGGCGCCTTGAAGTGGATGGCGACGTCGCCAACCTGTTCATGGACGTCGATGAAACAGCCGGTCTGTTTGATGGGTATGAGCTGAAGCTGAACTCGTATGACCTCGGCGTGGATATCGAGCTTGCCGATGTCGTACAGCGGCTGCGGTTCGAACACCCCGGCGTCAAGGTCGTTGTTATGCAGTCTGCCAAGGATCGCGTCTTTTCCGCTGGCGCGAACATCCGGATGCTGGCGGGCGCCGCCCATTCCCATAAGGTCAACTTCTGCAAGTTCACCAACGAAACACGCAACACCTACGAAGCGGCGGGCGCGGAGAGCGGCCAGTATTATATCTGCGCGGTGAAAGGTGCCTGCGCTGGCGGTGGCTACGAACTGGCGCTGGCCTGTGACCACATCATCCTGGCTGACGATGCTACGTCATCCGTCGCGCTGCCTGAGGCGCCATTGCTGGCGGTTCTGCCCGGCACGGGCGGCCTGACCCGCGTGACGGACAAGCGCAAGGTGCGCCGCGATCTGGCTGATGTTTTCTGTTCCATCGAAGAAGGCGTGAAGGGGAAGCGCGCCCTTGACTGGAAGTTGGTCGATGATGTCGTGCCCAACTCGAGATTCGATGAAACGCTCGCGGCCCGCGTCGCCGAATATGCCGCCAAATCCTCGCGCTCGGGCGGCGAAGGCGTCACGCTAAACCCGCTCGACCGGACCATCGCCGAAGATAGCATCACCTATTCGTTGGTTGAGGTCACAATTGACCGCGAAGGTCGGACCGCGACCGTCGCTTTGTCAGGCCCTGACGCAGACGCGCCCGCCGATATGGCGGAATTCCAGGTGGAAGGCGATCAGGCCTATTTGCTGCGCCTTGCGCGGGAACTGGACGACGCCATCCTGCAGCTGCGCCTGAATGAGATGGAAATTGGCCTTCTGACCTTCACCAGCCAGGGCGATCCAGACAAGCTGGCCGCGCACGAGGCGCTGCTGCACGAAAACACCGACCACTGGCTGGCCAACGAAGTACTTCTGTACTGGAAGCGCATTCTGAAGCGGGTTGATGTGACCTCCCGCTCAATGATCGCGCTGGTGGAGCATGGGTCGTGCTTTACCGGCGTGCTGGCGGAGCTGCTGTTTTCCGTCGATCGCAGCTACATGATGGAGGATGAGTTTGAGGGCGACAATCGCCCGACCGCCGCCATTACACTGACCCAGTCGAATTTTGGCGCCTTCCCGATGTCGAACGGCATCACCCGGCTGCAGACCCGTTTCCTCGGTGACGAACAAAAGGTCGCCGACGCCGAGGCGAACATGGGCAACCCGATGGAGGCGGTCGAGGCCGATGATTACGGCCTTGTCACGTACATTCTGGACGAGATTGATTGGGAGGATGAGGTACGCATCTTCATGGAAGAACGCGCCAGCTTCTCGCCCGACGCCCTGACGGCGATGGAGGCCAACCTGCGCTTTGCTGGGCCGGAAACCATGGAAACCCGTATCTTCGGTCGGCTGACGGCCTGGCAGAACTGGGTCTTCCAGCGCCCTAACGCGGTTGGTCCAGAAGGCGCCTTGCAGCGCTATGGGACCGGCAAAAAGGGCGAATACGACATGAACCGCGTGTGAGGTCGGCGCTGTGATCGACGACGCCCAACTTGCCGAGATTCGCGCCGACACGCCGGGCCTGGCCCACGGGCCGCATCTTTTGGCGTGCGGGTCGTCCTTGCAGCCCCGCCCCGTGGTCGACGCGGTGATCAACCACCTGAAGCTGGAAGCTGAGATTGGCGGCTATGAGGCCGCTGAAGACAACGCCGCTTCGCATGAAGGCGTCTACGCCCACATCGCGAGCCACATCAACGCCGCGCCAGAAGAGATCGCAGTGGTCGAAAACGCCACCGTCGCCTGGCAGCACGCCTTCTACGCCATTCCGCTTACGCCCGGATCGCGCATTCTGACGGCGGAGGCGGAATACGCCGCCAACTACGTCGCCTTCCTCCAGCGCGCCAAGCGTGAAGATCTGAAGATCGAGGTCATCCCGTCGGACGAAAGCGGCCAACTGGACACCAAAGCGCTGGGGGCGATGATGGGCCCCGATGTTGGCCTGATCGCAATTACCTGGATCCCGACGAATGGCGGCCTCGTGAACCCGGCGGCGGAGGTTGGCCGGATCGCCCGCAAGCACAACGTGCCCTACCTGCTTGACGCCTGTCAGGCGGCGGGGCAGGTGAGGATTGATGTGGAGGCGCTTGGTTGCGACTTTCTCTCCGTCACCGCCCGCAAATTCCTGCGCGGCCCCCGCGGCATTGGCTTTCTCTATGTCTCCAAGCGGCAGTTGGAGACGATTGAACCCGCGATGATCGACTTCTTTGGCGCGCCCTGGACCTCGCGCAACGCCTACACTCTCCGCCCAGATGCGCGCCGGTTCGAGAACTGGGAAAACGCATATGCGCTGCGCGCGGGGCTTTCGACGGCGATGACCTACGCCGACCAGATTGGCATCGACGCGATCGAAGCGCGCGTGGCGCAGCTTGGCGCCTTCTGCGTCGACGCCGTCGGCGCGTTGCCGGGTGTGACCAACATGGATCTGGGCGTGACGCGCTGCGGCATCACCAGTTTCACGCTTGATGGCGTCGATCCGGAAAGAATGACCGCTGAGCTTCGAGCCAGTGGTTTCAGCGTGGGCACATCGGGCGCCGGCACGACGCGGATCGACGCCGAAAAGCGCGACCTGCCGACCCTGCTGCGCATCGCGCCGCACTATTACAACACCGAAGACGAGATCGCCCGCTGTGTGCAGCGGTTGGGCGAGCTCATGAACTAATAACGCTTCAGGAGGTTTCGCATGCTCGATCTCGTTAATGTCGAATACGACACGCTCATCCCCAACAATGTTGGCCTGTCCTCGGACAAGCGCGTCCAGAAGGCGCTGGAAAAATGGCACCCCGGTTACATCAACTGGTGGAACGACCTGATCCCGCAGAACTTTCAGGACAGCCTTGTCTACCTGCGCACTGCCGTTTCGGTTGACCCAAAAGGCTGGGCCAAGTTCGATTATGTGAAGATGCCTGAATACCGCTGGGGCATTCTTCTGGCACCGCAGGTCGAAGAACGGCGTATTCCCTGCGGCGAAATGGTGGGTGAGCCCGCCTGGCAGGAAGTGCCGGGCGAACACCGCGCGCTTCTGCGCCGTCTGATCGTGATCCAGGGCGATACGGAGCCGGGATCAGTGGAGCAGCAGCGTTTCCTCGGCCTGACCGCTCCGTCGCTTTACGACATGCGCAACCTCTTCCAAGTGAACGTGGAAGAGGGACGGCATTTATGGGCGATGGTCTACCTCCTCCAGAAATATTTCGGCCGCGATGGCCGGGAAGAGGCGAACGATCTTCTGGTCCGCTCATCCGGTTCAGATGAAGCGCCGCGCATGCTGGGCGCCTTTAACGAGGAAACGCCCGATTGGCTGTCCTTCTTCATGTTCACCTACTTCACCGACCGGGACGGCAAGATGCAGTTGGAAAGCCTGGCGCAGTCCGGCTTTGATCCGCTGTCGCGCACCTGCCGTTTCATGTTGACCGAAGAAGCGCATCACATGTTCGTCGGTGAAACCGGCGTGGGCCGCACCATTCAGGCGACAGTTGATGCGATGAACAAGGCGGGCATTACTGACCCATACGACATCAACAAGATCCGTGATCTGGGCGTCATCGACCTGCCGACCATCCAGAAAAAGCTGAACATGCACTATACGCTCAGCCTGGATCTGTTCGGCGGTGAAGTGTCGACGAACGCGGCGAACGCCTTCAACTCTGGCATCAAGGGCCGGTTCCTTGAGCACAAGATCGACGATGATCACCAGCTGTCAGGCGCGACCTATCCGGTCACCCAGATCGAAGACGGCAAGATCGTGCGTAAGGAAGTGCCTGCGCTGACCGCGATGAACATGCGCCTGCGCGATGACTACGTGAAAGACGCCGCAGGCGGCCTGAAGCGTTGGAACAAGGCGATCGCCAAATCGGGCGTGGAATTTGAAATGAAGCTGCCGCACGAAGGCTTCCACCGCCAGATCGGCGTCTTCGCCTCAGCCAACATCACGCCGGAAGGTGAGATGATCTCCGAAGCGGAATGGAATGCGAAAAAAGACGAATGGCTTCCGACCAAAGAAGACGGCGCCTTCATCCAGTCGCTGATGGTGCCCTGCTATGAGCCGGGCAAATACGCGACCTGGATCGCCCCGCCAAAAGTCGGCATCGACAACAAACCGGGCGACTTTGAGTACGTCAAACTCCACATGGCGTGATCTTCAGATTCTGTGAGTTGATCATACGCACAAAGAAAGGATGCGGCCCACCAGGGCCGCGTCATCACACGCAGGGGTCTTTCGATGAACAAGCCAATGAAACAGCACCTGATCGATCCGGAAATCTGCATCCGGTGTTATACGTGTGAGATGACGTGCCCGATCAACGCGATTGAGCACAATGACGACAACGTCGTCGTGAACCCCGACATCTGCAATGGCTGCATGGATTGCATCCCGGTCTGCCCGACAGGGTCGATCGACGAATGGCGCATCGTGACCGAACCCTATTCGCTGGAACACCAGTACGAATGGGATGAACTGCCAGAACAGGAAGACATCGAACTGGAACCCGGCGCTGGTGACAGCCTTGAGGCGCTGGATGACCAGATCGCGGCCCTTCTGGAAGAGGCGCATTCCGGCGCTGGCGGCGCAACTAATGCGCCCGCAACCGCATCCAAACCAACAGTGAATCTTTATACCCCCGCCAAACCCGCCAAGGCGGTGGTGCAGGGCAATTACCGGCTGACCGATGAAGATGCGGATGCGGATGCGGATATCCGACACATCATTCTCAGCCTTGGCGATCAGCATTTCCCTGCGCTGGAAGGTCAAAGTGTCGGGGTCGTTCCGCCTGGTGAACGCGACGGCGGCGGCGTGCATTTCCCGCGGCTCTATTCAATCTCTTCGCCCCGCGACGGCGAACGCCCGCTGACCAACAACCTTGCGCTGACAGTCAAACGCGAAGAACACGGCGCTGCCTCCAATTATCTCTGCGATCTGGAAAAGGGGGCTGAGATTGATCTTTTGGGCCCCTTTGGTGCGACGTTCCTGATGCCCAACGATAGTGCGGCGAAACTAGTGATGATCTGCACCGGCACAGGGTCCGCCCCCTTTCGCGGGTTCACCATGCGCCGCCAACGTGACGCGAGCGCGGGGGATGGCGGATTGTCGCTGTATTTCGGCGCGCGGACACCACAATCGCTGCCGTACTTTGGCCCGCTCGGCAAAGTGCCTGACAGTTTCCTCGCCAAGCATTTCGCGTTCTCACGCGTAGAAGGTGATGAAAAACAATACGTTCAGGACAAAATGCGTGAAGATCACGAAGCGATGGCGTCTGCGATGCAGGACCCAAAGGCGCATTTCTATGTTTGCGGCCTGAAGGCGATGGACGATGGCGTCGAGCAGGCGTTCGAGGATATCGCCCGTAAACACGGCCTCGACTGGAATGCGATCCGCGCCACGCTACGTTCAGATGGCAGATATCATGTCGAAACCTACTGAGATCGTTCTATGAACAAACCCGAAGCCCCTTTTCACGACCCGCGCGATGACGCGATTCTCGCTTTGGCGGAACGGGTAGGCGCGCGTGTGCGCGCCGCGCGCGAGGCGCGGGGGCTGTCGCGTCGCCGGTTGGCGGAAATGTCGGATGTCTCGCAGCGCTACCTCGCCCAGATCGAAATGGGTCAGGGCAACATCTCTATCGCGCTGCTCTACCGGGTTGCTGACGCGCTTGGTCAGCGCATCGAATGGCTGGTGTCTCCCCACGCGCCTGACATCGAAGGTCAGCGCGTAGAAGAGCTGTTCCGCGTTGCAGCGCCCGACAAGCGTACAAATGTCCTTGAGATGCTGTCCAGCGAGGCATCGGCGATGCGCGCTCGCCGCGTGGCGCTGATAGGGCTGCGCGGTGCCGGCAAGTCGACGCTCGGCGCGCGTCTCGCCCAAACCTATGGCGCGCGATTTGTTGAACTGAACGACGAAATTGAAGACCTCTGCGGTATGCGGGTCGCGGACCTGATCGCGCTCTACGGTCAGGAAGGATATCGGCGATTGGAAAATGAGGCTTTGACCCGCCTCGCCGACTCCGAAACCAGTCTTGTTCTGGCCGTCGCTGGCGGCGTGGTCAGCCAGGCCGGCGCCTTCAACAACCTTCTAGATCGGTTCCATACGATTTGGCTGAAGGCTGCGCCAGAAGAACATATGGCCCGCGTGCGCGCGCAGGGCGATGAACGCCCGATGTCCGGCAATCCGGCGGCGATGGATCAGCTGCGGTCGATCCTGACCAGCCGTGAAGACCAGTACCGCATGGCCGCCGCGACGCTGAACACCAGCGCGCAGTCCGTGGACGACGCGCTGGCGGCGCTGATAGACTTGGTGTCGGAAAAAAGCTTTCTCGACTGAGAATAGTTTGCTTCACATTTCAATATTTTTAAATTGAAGCATTTGCTGAATAATGTTTGCATTTTCTCCGGCGGGGTTGGAACGCGCCGCCATTTGGGTATGGTGACGATGGCCGCCTGGGCCTGAGGGAGACTGCCTGAGATGACGACCTGTGTTTTTGTGCAGCTGCGCTGCATTCCGGGCCGGACCTATGACGTCGCTGATGCGATCTACGACCGTGAGATCGTGTCCGAGATGTATTCCACCAGCGGTGATTTCGACCTGATGATGAAGATTTACATTCCGGAAGGCGAGGATGTGGGTAAATTCATCAACGACAAAATACTGGAAATCGAAGGCATATCCCGCTCGCTCACCACGCTGACCTTCAAGGCGTTCTGAACGGGCGAACCAAAGGCGCAATGACGCCATAAGACCAACTGGGAGACTATGCATGAAACTCAAAACTCTGGTGCTTGCAGCCTCTGCGACGTTGATGGCCGCGGGCCCCGCATTTGCTGCGGGCCATGCCATCAAGGTCGGCATGATCACCACGCTTTCCGGCTCCGCCGCCGGTCTGGGCGCTGAAATCCGTGACGGGTTCCAGCTGGCGCTCGACCATGCTGGTTCGGACGCGATTGAACTGATCGTCAAAGACGACGCGCGCAAGCCCGACGTCGCCGTATCGGTTGCGGACGAAATGATCCAGTCCGACAAGGTCGACATCATGACCGGCATCATCTGGTCGAACCTTCTTCTGGCTGTCGCGCCAAACGCGGTTCGTCAGGGCGTGTTCTATCTGTCGCCAAACGCCGGTCCATCCGCACTGGCCGGCAAGGGCTGCCACGAAAACTACTTCAACGTTTCCTGGCAGAACGACATGCTGCCGGAAGCATCGGGTGCCTACGCCAACGAAGCGGGTTACAAAAAAGTCTTCCTGATGGCGCCGAACTATCCGGCTGGAAAAGACATGGTTGCTGGCTTCCAGCGGACCTTTGAAGGCAAAAGCGCTGCGGTTGTCTTCACCAAGCTGGGCCAGAAGGATTACGCGGCTGAAATCGCACAGATCCGCGCATCCGGCGCCGACGCTGTCTATTACTTCCTACCCGGCGGCATGGGCATCGCGTTTGGCAAGCAGTACGCCCAGTCGGGTGTGGACACGCCGCGCTTTGGCCCGGTCTTCAGCTTTGACCAGACGATCCTGCCTGCTGTCGGTGACAGCGCAATTGGCATTCACAACACGACCCAGTGGTCGAATGGTCTGGACAACGCCGCCAACAAGAAGTTCGTCGATGGCTATCAGGCCGCTTATGGCCGTCTGCCTTCGTTCTACGCCAGCCAGGCGTATGACACGGCGAACCTCATCCTCGGTGCGCTGAAAACGGCGAAACCCGCCGACAAGGACGCGTTCCGCGAAGCACTGCGGGCCGCCAATTTTGAAAGCGTCCGTGGCGACTTTAGCTTCGGCAACAACCATCACCCGATCCATGACATCTACGTCCAGAAAGTTGTGAAGCGGGATGACGGCACGCTGACGAACGAAGTTGTCGCCAAGGTGCTGGACGACATGGTCGACAGCCACGCCGCCAACTGCAAAATGTAAGCGAAACCGCCGCCCCGACCCGGGTTTCCGGGCCGGGGCGGCGACTTGAAGATCCCCTGACATGTCAACTGTTCTGTTTCTTGAGCAGGCGCTAAACGGCCTGCAATTCGGCGTGACGCTGTTTCTGATGTCGGCTGGCCTGACATTGGTCTTTGGCGTGATGGGGCTGATCAATCTGGCCCATGGCTCGCTTTACATGATCGGCGCCTTTGCGGCGGCGATTGTTGCGACGGCGACCGGATCATTCGTTTTGGGCCTCATCGCCTCGCTCGCCGCCGCCGCCGCAATGGGTGCGCTGATCGAATTGGTGGTGATCAGGCGGCTTTATGACAGGGATCATCTTGATCAGGTTCTGGCAACCTTTGCGCTGATCCTGATCCTTTCCGAAGGCACGCGCTATGTGTTTGGCTCGTTGCCCTTATATCTGAACACGCCAGGCTGGCTGTCAGGCGTCATCGATTTCGGTGGCGGGCTGTTCTATCCGAAATATCGCCTCGCGATCATCTTCGTCGGTTTGATGATCGCTGTGGGTCTGTTCCTGCTGATCGCCAAAACCCGGCTCGGCATCCGCATTCGGGCGGGGGAAAGCGATCGCGAGATGATCGCGGCGCTCGGCGTCGATATCTCAAAGCTCTACACCATTGTCTTCGCGCTTGGCGCGGCGCTGGCCGGATTGGCGGGCGCGATGGTCGGCGTGCTGGAATCTGTAGAGGTCGGGATGGGCGAGCCTGTCCTGATCCTCGCCTTCGTCGTGATCGTGATTGGTGGCATTGGATCCATCAAGGGCGCCCTCATCGGATCCCTGTTGGTCGGCATGACCGATACGATGGGCCGTGTGTTGCTGCCGCCGCTCTTTTCGGAGTTTATGCCGCCCGCAGACGCCGTGCCGGTCGCTTCGGCGCTGGCGTCGATGTCGATCTACATTCTGATGGCCATCGTGCTGATCATGCGGCCCGCCGGGCTGTTCGGAGGCGCAAAATGAGCCGCGAAAGTCTGATCAACTGGGCGCTCGCCGCCGTTCTGCTGGCTGTGCCGGTCTGGGCGCATTTTGCGGATGAGCCGTTCATCATCACCCTGTCCACCAAAGTTGCGATTCTCGCCCTGGCGGGGGTTGGTCTGAACCTTGCGCTGGGCCTTGGCGGTCTCGTCAGCTTTGGCCACGCCGCTTACTTTGGAATTGGCGGCTATGCGATGGGCATCCTCGCCAGCCATGCGCAGGATTATACGCCGTTCATGGAATGGCCTTTCTTGATCGAAGGTACGAACCAGATGCCGATCATCTGGCTGGTCGCTGTCGTCATGTCTGGCCTGGCGGCGCTGGCAATCGGGGCGCTGAGCCTGCGCACCTCGGGCATTTTCTTCATCATGATCACGCTGGCGTTTGGTCAGATGTTCTACTATTTCGCGATTTCGTGGACCGCCTATGGCGGCGAAGACGGCGTTTCGATCTATGTCCGTAACGAATTTCCAGGGCTAGATACGCTTGACGCGATCCAATTCTTCGCCCTTGCGTTCACGGCGTTGATGCTGGCGCTGATCTTCTCGGCCCGGCTCGCCAAGTCTAGGTTTGGTCTGGCGCTGAACGCGGCGCGGCAAGCGGAACAGCGGGTTGAGACGGTGGGGATCAAACCCTTCCAGCTGCGCCTGACGGTTTTTGTCATCTCAGGCATGATCACCGGTTTGGCGGGGGCGCTGATGGCGGACCTGAACAGGTTCGTCAGCCCCGTGATGCTCAGTTGGCAGACATCCGGCGAGATCATGATCTTTGTCATCCTTGGGGGCGTCGCGCGCCTGTTCGGTCCGGTCGCGGGCGCAGCGATGTTCATCCTGATGGAGCATATTCTTGGTGGGTTCAGCGAGTTCTGGCATGGATGGCTTGGTCTGGTCCTCCTCCTCATCGTGCTGTTTGCGCGCGGTGGCCTGATCGGCGTGCTTGCGGGGAAGGAGAAGGCCGATGGCTGATCCGGTTCTTTCCATCGCAAATGTCTCGAAAAGTTTTGGTGCGCTGAAGGCCAGCGATGATGTTTCACTGGATCTATATCCGGGTGAAATTCACGCACTGATCGGGCCGAATGGCGCAGGGAAGTCCACCCTGATCGCCCAGATCGCAGGCGGGCTCAAACCGGATGCCGGCGCGATCCGGTTTCTGGGCGAAGATGTAACGCATCTTGATACCGTCGGCCGCGCCAAATTGGGGCTGGGCCGGACATTTCAGGTGTCTGCGCTGGCAATGGAGTACACCGCCCTGCAGAATGCGGTGCTTGGCGCGATGGGCGCATCGGGCGGCGTCTTTCGGTTTTTTCGGCGGGCGCTTAGCGATCAGGGACTGCGCGATG
Organism: uncultured Pikeienuella sp.; assembly: GCA_965659735.1. GTDB lineage: Bacteria > Pseudomonadota > Alphaproteobacteria > Rhodobacterales > Rhodobacteraceae > Pikeienuella. The sequence goes on along the minus strand of CBFHXH010000083.1, from coordinate 2,665 downwards.
TCGCTGAAAAAGCGTTGGCGCGTGTCGGGCTGACCAAACAGGCCGGCACTGTCACATCTGAGCTCAGCCATGGCCAGCGCCGCCAGCTTGAGGTGGCGGTTGCGCTGACGTTGAACCCCAAAGCGTTTCTGATGGACGAACCCATGGCCGGACTGGGCGAGGCGGGATCAAAGGAAATGACCGCCTTCCTCGACAGCTTACGCAGCGAGGCGCCCATCCTGTTGGTGGAACATGACATGGATGCCGTCTTTACGCTGGCCGACCGGATCAGCGTACTGGTCTATGGCCGCATCATCGCAACGGGAACGGCGGATGAAATCCGCAACGATCCCGAAGTCAGACGCGCCTATCTGGGGGAGGAAGACGCATGAGCTTTCTCAGCCTATCCGGCGTGACCGCCAGCTATGGCGCGACACAAGCGCTGTTTGGCGTTGATCTGAGCCTGAACGAAGGCGAATTCCTGGCCCTGATGGGCCGAAACGGCATGGGCAAATCGACGACGATCAAAGTGATCTGTCGGATGATCAAGCATCAGGATGGCGAGGTCAGCTTTGCAGGCCGTGACATGCGTGGCCTGCCCAGCCACCGTGCGGCGCGTCTGGGCGTCGGGTTGGTACCGGAAGGGCGGCGGTGCTTTCCGAACCTGACGGTTGAAGAAAACCTGACGGCCGCGGCCCGGTCTGGTGACTGGACGCTGACGCGGGTCTATGAGTTTCTGCCCCGGCTGAGCGAGCGGCGCGATCAATCCGCCGCGACATTGTCAGGCGGCGAACAGCAGATGCTGGCGATTGGCCGGGCGTTGATGACGAACCCCAAGCTCTTGTTGCTCGACGAAGCGACAGAAGGCCTGGCGCCGAACATCCGGTCAGAGATCTGGGCGATGATCGGCAAACTGAAGGCGACCGGCCTGTCGATCATCGCTGTGGACAAGTCGCTAAAGGAACTGCGTGGCGTCGCCGATAACTGCGTGATCCTTGAACGCGGCGCGACCGCGTGGACCGGGCCTGCCGCCGAATTAGACGATATGACCGCATCACGCCTTCTGGGTGTTTAATTTGCGCAGGTTGCACTTAGGTCAACGTTGCGGGCTGGGTTGACCGCGGATAACATCTTTTTAAACAATGGGCCTGCAAAGATACACACCTTTCACCGGCCGATCCCCGCCAAACATCCGGGAACAGGATGATGGCACCTTACATAGTTTCTTCAGGGAGAGACGCTTGGACATTCTGCAGCTGCTTATTGGCGGCATTGCGAACGGGTGCATTTACGGCCTCGTCGCACTTGGTTTCGTTCTGATCTACAAAGCGACCGAGGCGGTTAACTTCGCCCAGGGCGACATGATGATGATCGGGGCGTTCATCACACTGACCATGGTGAACGAAGAATGGTGGGGCCTGCCTTTTGGCATCGGCGTCATCCTCGCGATCGCGATCATGGCGGCGCTGAGCTACCTTCTGGAAGTCGTCGTGATACGCAAACTGTTCGGCCAGCCACAATTCGCCGTGGTCATTCTGACCATCGCGCTGGGCTTTGTGCTGCGGTTCTTCGCTGGCGTCATCTGGGGGCACGATCCGCAGTCGTTGGAAACGCCATTCGCGGGCAAATCCTTCGACATTGGCGGGCTGATCTTGGGCTATGACGAGGCGGTGGTCATCATCGCCACGGCCGTTCTGACCATCAGCCTGTATTTCTTCTTCCAGCGCACGCGGCTGGGCGTGGCGATGCAGGCTGCGTCGCAGAACCAGTTGGCGGCCTATTACATGGGCATCCCGGTCAAATGGATTTCGTCGATGATCTGGGCGGTGGCTGGTGTGACGGCAACGGTTGCGGGGATCCTGTTCGCAGCCAAAGGCGCGATTGACCCTGCATCCGGGCTCCTCGGCATCAAGGCGTTCGCGGCGGCTGTCATCGGCGGGTTCGGGTCATTGCCCGGGGCGCTGGCTGGCGGTCTGATCATCGGAATTGTTGAGCCGATGGCGCAGTATTTCGCCCCTCCGGGGTACAGCCAGATCATGCCGTATGCGATCATGCTGATCGTTCTGGTCGTCCGCCCCAATGGTCTGTTCGCGCAGATCCAGCAGAAAAAGGTCTGACGCCATGCGCATTCACTTCAAGACCGACTATCTGCAGGACATCCGCCTGTTCGAAGACCGGCGCGAGATGATCCAGTACATCCTTCTGATCCTTGGCGCGCTATCCGCTCCATTCTGGCTGGATGAATACCTGCTGGGCGAGATCACCTATGTGCTGATCTACGTCCTCGCGGGTCTTGGCCTGATGGTTCTGGCAGGCCACACCGGCCAGCCCAGCCTGGGGCACGCAGCGTTCCTCGCGTGCGGGGCGTATATGGAGGTGATCCTGCTGGAAGCAGGCGTTCCGTTCCTGCTGTCCTTCCCGCTGGCCGGGCTATTCGCCGGGGTCGTCGGTGCGATCGTCGCCATTCCAGCACTGAAGATGAGCGGGATTTACCTGGCCATTGCGACGCTTGCGTTCGGGATCATGGTAGAGGATGTCATTATCCTGCTGGAACATTGGACCGGTGGTGTCGAAGGCGTCTTTACTCCCGCGATCACGATTGCAGGTGTCGACATCGACCGCTGGACCACGCCCGACTATTTCTACTGGTTGTGCCTGATCGTCGTGATCCTGGTGACGGTGGCGT
>CBFHXH010000082.1:0-16673 GCA_965659735.1 uncultured Pikeienuella sp. | reverse complement strand
CCAAGGGCCGCTACGTGATGATCAAGGGTTCCCCAACCGATCCCAACGCAGACTTCCTGCGTGGCGGTCAGCAAGAGATCTTGCAGGCTGCTATTGACGCGGGCGACATCACCATCGTTGGTGAAGCTTATACCGATGGCTGGCTACCGGCGAACGCACAGCGCAGCATGGAACAGATCCTGACTGCGCAGGACAACGGCGTCGACGCTGTTGTGGCGTCGAATGACGGCACCGCGGGTGGCGTTGTCGCTGCGCTAACTGCTCAGGGCATGGACGGGATTCCGGTGTCTGGCCAGGATGGTGATCATGCAGCGCTGAACCGCGTTGCGCTGGGTACGCAGACCGTGTCCGTCTGGAAAGACGCGCGTGAGCTGGGCAAGGCCGCGGGTCAGATCGCCGTGACGCTGGCCAAGGGTGTTCCGATGAACTCGATATTTGGTTCCGGTGAGTGGACCAGCCCGGGCGGTACGACGATGAATGCCATTTTCCTGGCACCAAACCCGATCACCGCCGTCAATCTGGACGTGGTTTTCGATGCAGGCTGGATCGCGAAAGACAAGCTCTGCCAGGGCGTTTCGGGCGGACCGTCGCCTTGTAACTAAGACGATCGCTGTCTTTGCCTGGCCTCCTTGTGAGACCAGGACCAGTTGATCAAAAGGCGCGACCCATTTGCCCCATAGTGGGTCGCGCCGCTTCGAAATACCCAAACTTCAGAGGCCGACATGACCGACGCCGCCAATACTGGCGCTGCGGCGCCCAAACGAAGATCGCTTATCGAAACGTTGGAGCTGGACACGCGCCTTCTGGGCATGATCGGCGTCTTCGTGATCCTCTGCCTCGCGTTTGACGTGATCACTGATGGGCGGTTCCTGACGCCGCGCAACATATTCAACCTGACCATCCAGACTGTCAGCGTCGCGATCATGGCGACGGGCATGGTCTTCGTCATCGTCTGCCGGCATATCGACCTTAGCGTGGGCGCTATGCTTGCGACCTGTTCCGCTTCGATGGCGATGATCCAGACGGCGATCCTGCCGCAATATCTGGGGCTGGAGCTTGGCCATCCGATGATCTGGGTCATCGCGGCGCTGTCCGGCATTCTGGTTGGCGCGCTGATCGGCGCCTTTCAGGGCTGGCTGGTGGGTTACCTCACGATCCCGGCCTTCATAGTTACACTCGGCGGCCTGCTGATCTGGCGTAACGTCGGCTGGTACATGACAAGCGGTCAGACGATTGGGCCGCTCGACCCGACATTCCAGATGTTCGGCGGCACGAACGGCACGCTGGGCGCAGAAGCGTCTTGGGTCATTGGCGCGCTCGCCGCCGCCTTTGCGGTCTACGCGATATGGCAGGGTCGCCGGCGCAAGCAAAAGCATGGCTTTACGGTCAAGCCAGTCGAGGCCGAGATCGCACTCGCGCTGATCGCAGTTGGCGCGATCTTGGGATTTGTCGCGATCCTGAACGCTTACGAAGTGCCAACCCGCCGTCTTGCCCGCATCTTCGCAGCGCATGGAGAAGAGATGCCGGAGGGATATACCGAAAGCTACGGCCTGCCAATTTCGGTTTTCTTGCTGATCGTCGTGGCCATCGCGATGACCATCGTCGCCCAGCGCACCCGCTTGGGCCGCTATATCTTCGCCACTGGTGGCAACCCGGATGCGGCGGACCTGTCGGGTGTGAACACCCGTCTTCTGACGGTGAAAATCTTTGCCCTGATGGGTGCGCTTTGCGCCATTTCGGCCATCGTCGCCTCGGCCCGCCTGACCAACCATTCGAACGATATTGGCACGCTGGACGAACTTCGCGTGATTGCGGCCGCCGTCATCGGCGGCACAGCGCTGTCGGGCGGCATCGGCACCATATACGGGGCCATCCTGGGCGCGCTGGTGATGCAGTCCTTGCAATCAGGCATGGCCATGGTCGGCGTGGATGCGCCGCTTCAGAACATCGTCGTCGGTCTCGTACTGGTCGTCGCTGTCCTGATCGACATCATCTATCGCCGCCGGACGGGAGACGCATGATGACCACTCCACTCGTAGAAATGCGCGACATATCCATAGCCTTTGGCGGCGTCAAAGCGGTCGATCATGTCTCGGTCGATCTCTATCCGGGCGAGGTTGTCGGCCTGCTGGGTCACAATGGCGCTGGAAAATCGACGTTGATCAAGATCCTTTCAGGCGCATATCCGAAAGACAGCGGCGAGATGCTGATCAATGGCGAGAACGTGGAGATCAACAACCCCCGCGACGCCCGCGCGCTGAATATCGAGACGATCTACCAGACGTTGGCGCTGGCGGATAACCTCGACGCGGCTTCAAACCTTTTCCTCGGCCGCGAACTGACCACGGCGTTCGGGTTCGTCGACGATGACGCGATGGAGGCTGAGACGCGCAAGATCATGGGCCGTCTCAACCCGAACTTCCAAAAGTTCAAAGACCCGGTAAAGGCCCTCTCTGGCGGTCAGCGCCAGTCGGTCGCCATCGCGCGCGCCGTCTATTTCAACGCCAAGATCCTGATCATGGATGAGCCGACGGCGGCGCTGGGCCCGCAGGAAACCAAAATGGTGGCCGAGCTGATTGAAGAGCTGAAGAAACAGGGGCTCGGCATTTTCCTCATCAGCCATGATATCCATGATGTCATGGACCTGTGTGATCGCGTGTCGGTGATGAAGAATGGCCAGCTTGTCGGTACGGAACGGGTGGAGGATGTGACGGATGACGATATCCTCGGCATGATCATCCTTGGAAAGAAGCCGGAAAAATCATGAAAGCGGACCTATTAGTCGATTGCGCCAATAGCCTCGGCGAAGGTGTCCAGTGGAACGAAGATCACCAGCGCATCTGGTGGACTGACATCCATGGCTCTACCCTATGGTCATGCTATGCGGATGGCGGCGATGTCGCCACGATTGAAACAGCGGAACGGCTGGGCAGTTTTGCTTTTGATCCCAAAAACAACGTGTTGGCGGCGTTTGAAACTGGCCTCTTCCGCTGGAATCTTGACACAGATCGGTTGGAACGGCTGACGGATTTTGAACCCAAGCACGCGACAAGCCGCCTGAACGACGGGCGCTGCGACCGGCAGGGGCGGTTTGTCGTTGGTGGGATTGATGAGAAGTCGGTGACGCTGCAAACCTCCACCATGATCCGCTATGATGGCGGGGTGGAAGAGTTGCGTGCGGGGATCGGCTGCACGAACTCCATCTGCTTTTCGCCCGATGGGCGGTGGATGTATTTCACCGATACGCCAACCCGCAAGATTCTGCGGTTTCCGTACGACCCCTCCACCGGCGCAATGGGCCCGGAAGAGGTGTTCTTTGAGGTCACCGGCAAGGACGGTTTTCCGGATGGGTCCTGTATCGACGCCGATGGCGCGCTGTGGAACGCACGGTTTCATGGCGGGCGGGTGCAACAGATCCACGCCGATGGTTCAGAGGGATTACGCATCGATTTGGATGCGCCACAAGTGACCTGCGCCTGCTTTGGTGGGCCCGATCTGGATCGGATGTTCATCACGACGGCGCAGGAAAACCTGCCAGATGATGCATTGGCCGCCGCGCCAAAATCAGGCGGTCTGTTTGTTGCGGAGCCTGGGGCGAAGGGTCTTCCGGAAACCCGCTACGCCCACGTTCTGTTCACCTGACTGATGCGTCTCGCCGCTCTTTCAATCCTCTTGGCGACTGAGGTGATTGCAGCGCCCAAATTCGTGGAACGCGCGGCGGCGCTGGGCATCGACCACCGCTATACTGGTGGGTGGGAGCATTTCGTCGGCGGCGGCGTCGCCGCCTTCGATTGCGACGACGACGACTTGCCTGAGGTCTACGCAGCGGGCGGCGATGCGCCCCCGGTTTTCCTGCGCAACCGGTCCACCAAGGATCAACTGATCTTTGAGGAAGAAGTGTACTTCCCCCTCGCACTGCAAGGCGTGACAGGCGCTTATCCCATCGACATCGATTCCGATGGTTTCACGGACCTGGTCATCTTGCGGGAACGCGAAAATGTACTTCTGAAGGGTGAGAAAGACTGTGGCTTCACACTCTTCGACATCGGCGTGGATGGCGGCGATCAGTGGACCACCGCGTTTTCCGCGACTTGGGAGGCAGGTCAGAGCCTGCCAACGCTCGCCTTCGGAAATTACGTGGACCGTGGTGATCCGAAGGGTCCGTTTGAGGCCTGCGATGAAAGCCAGCTTTTCCGTCCAACAGGCGCCAGCTACGGCGAGCCAATCCCGCTGATCCCCGGCTATTGCGCCCTGTCTATGCTGTTTTCGGACTGGGGCCGGACGGGCCGCGCCGATCTGCGTGTTTCAAACGACCGTCATTATTATGTCCGCGGTGGAGCGGAACAGTTATGGGCGATGGAGGCGAACCCACGCCTTTTCACCAAAGCTGATGGGTGGCGCGACCTGCCGATCTGGGGGATGGGCATCGCCATTCGCGACATCAACCGCGATGGAGCGCCGGATGTGTACCTGACCAGCATGGGTGATCAGAAACTACAGTATCAACGCGGGGGCGGCCCGGTGTTTGAAGATGCGCCGTTCGACGTCGGCGCGACAGCGCATCGGCCCTATGTCGGGGATGATGGTCGCCCTTCCACCGGCTGGCATGCTGAGTTTGGCGATGTGGACAACGATGGGCTTGATGATCTATTCGTGGCCAAAGGCAATGTTGAGCAGATGCCGTCCAATGCGATGGATGATCCGAACAATCTGCTGATGCAGACGGCTGCGGGGCGGTTCCGGGAGGCTGGATCAGTGGCCGGGGTCGCCTCGGTCGCACGGGGCAGAGGCGCTGCGCTCACGGACCTGAACCTCGACGGACGGCTTGATCTGGTTGTCGTCAACCGTAATGCGTCGATGGAGATTTATCATAACCAAACGCCGGATACCGGCGGCTGGCTTTTGGTTGACCTTGCGCAAGACGGCGCCAATCGCAATGCTGTCGGGGCCTGGATCGAAGTGAAGGCGAACGGCGTCACCCAACATCGAGAGATCACGGTCGGCGGCGGCCATGTCAGTGGATGGCTGGGGCCGCAGCATTTCGGCCTTGGCGACGCAAAGACCGCACGTGTTCGGGTAATTTGGTCAGATGGAAAGGCGACCGATTGGCGAGACGTTGAGCCAAATCGTTGGGTTCTCGTCAAAAGGTAGCTCTCAGGGTACCCGCAGACGGCTTGGCACGCTTTCTGGCAAACCCAACCGCCCCTTGATCGATTGGGTGTCAGTCAGCGTTTCGAGGAACGCAATAAGCGCTTCAATGTCAGCATCGGACAGATTTTTCGGCGCAAGCTCATTCGCTGCCGCAATTCGGGCAACCTCTGCCGCATCGTCAAGCGCTCGAAAATCCTGGGCGCTCTCCAGCGCCGCCAGCTTGACCTGTGCGCGTGCGAAGTTTTGCAGTGATTTGACGGGATCAAGATGATGGCGGATCACACCCTCCAGCGTTGCAAAGGCGCCGGCATGGCCATAGGGCGCGGTCAGAACCACGTTGCGTAGGCTTGGCGTGCGGAACTTGTAGGCGTCGTCCGCCCGCCCGGTCACACGTTCGCGGCCTGTATCGCGGGCGTGGCTTTCAAACCGAGCGGCTTTGCCCGGCCCGATCTGCGGCATCGCAATGGCGTGAAAATCATGATCGGTCTGAAACCGGCCCGCATGGCAGTCCGCGCAGCCCGCCTTGCCATAGAACAGATCCATCCCTGCGGCGGCGAGTTTATCCATCGGCGCATTTGCGCAGATATGCCGGTCGAACAGACTGTCATCGGCGCGCCATTCTGCAGCCATGAAGGCACCAAGCGCCTGAGCAATCGGAATGGGCCTTGGCGTCATTCCAAGCTCGGCAAAAGCGGCTTTGTAGGCGGGCAGGGCAAAAACGCGGTCGGCGATGGCGGCCCAGGCAGCCTCAAAATCGCCGCGGCGAACAGCAATGCTGATCTCGCTTTCGCTATAGTGGCCGGCCATTTCATCGGGCGACATCAGGGGCAACAGTGCCTGCGCCGCCAGCATCGGCAGATCATGCGCGATCGTTCCCGGCGCGAAAGGGGTCCGGCGCGTATCCGCTTTCTCCTCCAACCGTCCATCGTGGAACATCACGGTGAATTCCACCGCGCCCAGATTGAACAACGCAGGCGCATTTCTGGGGATACGCTGTTCAGGCAGGTTAGCCGGGTCCGCACCCCGCTCCGGCCCCAACCCGCGCCCGCCGTCTCCGAGCCCCAAAGCGACTCCATCCGCGGTTGCGTGATCGGGATGGTGGCATGTGGCGCAGGCAACCTCTCGTCCACCGCTAAGGATCGGGTCGTAAAACAATAGCTGACCGATCTTCACCAAGCGGTCGTCCTGCACAGCCATGCCAAATGGGGTGCAGGCCGGTGGCTCCGCTGCTTTGCCGATCGCGGCGATCAGGGCAAAAATTGTAGCAGTGAATAGGCGAAGAACTTTCATGCTTGATACTAACCCTGAGGGCAAAAAGGGTCTACAGGACTTGCGCAGTTTGTGGCGTCGCAGTAGAGATATTTTATGTCTAAAATATATGATCCCGGCGTTGAAGGTGCGAAGATGTCGTTCAGGGATGCGATGTTATATGGCGACTATCTGGGCCTCGATGCGATCCTGAATTCGCAGCACCCATTGTCGGATGCGCATGATGAAATGTTGTTCATCATCCAGCATCAGGCCAGCGAAGTCTGGATGCGCCTGATCATCCACGAACTGACCCACGCCCGCCTTGCGATCCGTGAGGGGAACCTGCCGCAGGCCTTCAAGATGCTGACCCGGGTCGCACGGATCTTTGAGCAGTTGAACGGCGCTTGGGATGTTCTGCGCACGATGACGCCCAGCGAGTATACGGCGTTTCGCGATGATCTTGGCGCCTCCTCCGGGTTCCAGTCTATGCAGTATCGCCTGATCGAGTTCATGTTGGGGAACCGAAACACCAACCAGATGAAGATGCATGAGCATGACGAGGCGGCGCACCAGCTGCTGGTCGATGAACTGACCCGTCCATCCCTCTACGCCGAGGCGATCGCGCATCTTTGTCGGGAGCTGGGTGAGACGCCGCCAGCCCCGCAACTCCAGTCGTCGCATCAGGCGGATCCGGCGATCCAGGCTTGCTGGAAACGGGTGTACGAAAATGTGCAGGACCACTGGCCGCTTTACGAACTGGCGGAAAAGCTGGTCGACCTGGAAGATTACTTTCGCCGCTGGCGTTTCAACCACGTGACCACAGTGGAACGCGTCATAGGCTTCAAGCGAGGGACTGGCGGCACCGCAGGGGTGTCCTACCTCAGAAAAATGTTGGAGGTTGAGCTTTTCCCCGAGCTTTGGAACCTCAGAGGAGAGCTTTAGATGTTGCCCCGCAAAGACCTGTTCGACCTGCCGGAAGGTGTCATTTATCTTGATGGGAACTCGCTTGGCGTGCTGCCGAAATCGGTAGAGACGCGGGTGGCGGAAACCATCACCGCAGAATGGGGGCGGGAGCTGATCCGCGGTTGGAACAAGTGTGGCTGGATGGACCTGCCGAACAAGGTCGGCGACCGCGTCGCGGGCCTGATCGGGGCGACACCAGGCACGGTGACGATGGGGGATACCCTGTCGATCAAGGTCTATCAGGCGCTGGATGCGGCGCTGAAACTGCGGCCGGGCCGCAAGGTGATCCTGTCTGACAGCGGCAATTTTCCAACCGACCTCTACATGGCGCAGGGGCTGGTGGAGACGATCGCGAAGGGCCACGAAATCCGCACCCCCGCGCCCGAAGCTTTGGCGGACGCTATCACCGAAGAGGTGGCCGTGGTGATGTTGACCGAGGTTGATTACAGCACCGGGCGGCGCCACGACATGGCGGCGATCACAGCGAAGGCCCATGCAGCGGGCGCACTGATGATCTGGGATCTCGCGCACAGCGCCGGGGCATTCCCTGTGAAACTGGCGGACTGCGAGGCGGACTTAGCCGTGGGGTGCACCTACAAATACCTAAACTCTGGTCCCGGTGGGCCAGCGTTCATCTACGTCCGGCCCGACCTGATCGACGACATCCAACCGGCGCTGGCGGGGTGGCTGGGGCATGAGGCACCGTTCGCCTTTGACCTTGATTACCGGCCCGGCATGACCATCCAACGGATGCGTGTCGGCACCCCGCCGATCCTGCAGCTGGCGGCGCTGGACGCCGCCCTTGATGTCTGGGACGGCGTGACGATGGAGGAGATCCGCGCCAAGTGCCTCGCCCTCGGTGATCTGTTCATAGCGGAGGTTGAGGCCCGCTGCCCCGACCTGACCCTGCAAACCCCGCGCGAGCACAAGATGCGTGGATCGCAGGTGTCGTTCGCCTTTGAACAGGGATACGCCGCCATGCAGGCTGTGATCGCCCGTGGCGTGATCGGTGATTTCCGGGCGCCGAACACGATGCGGTTCGGCATCACGCCGCTGTATCTGGACGAAGACGACATGATCGCCGCCGCCAAAGTGATCGAAAAGGTCATGGCGGAGGAGCTGTGGTGCAAGCCCGAATACAATGTGCGGGCAGCGGTGACGTAAGGGTGTGAAACTTGGGTTGGTTTCACGCGTGAAACCGGACATAAGTATCTGAAATAATTATAAATTAGGGAATTTTTAATTTTCTGTTCCAGCTGCAAAGCACGCGGGTTCCAGCGTTGAAAAGGGCGCTATCCTAGCGCCACCTCTCACCAAATATCGGGGATGGTAGGCGCAGTGATAGGATCATGATCAAAGATTGAATTGCGGACATACTCTGCTGGTCTTGGAATGGAGGCTCCAAGGGAGACTGGTGCATGCTGCCCAATGAAACGTCTTCGAAAATTCCGTAAGAGCCACCGTTCAAGTTGCTGAGGCTTGATCCTTTCTTTTGGGTGGGCAGTAGGTTTACCCAAACACAAAGTCAGATTCGTCCAAAACCCGATGATCGGTGTTGTCGACTGTGATCTGCACATTCGAGAACCGGATCTGAGCGTCTTCACCTAAATCAAGGATGGTGAGATCAGAAAAGTAACTGGCTCCTCTCTCGATCATAAACTTGTCCTGGCGATCTTTGTAGTCGACCACCTTGTCCCGTCCACTGCCAGTTTTGAACACGAACATGTCGCGACCGCCGCCACCAGACAGTTGATCAGCGCCCCGGCCGCCCTCGACTGTATCCTTGCCGCCGCCACCGTCCAGCATGTCTTTGCCGCCGTTGCCGTTCAACGTGTCCTTGCCGCCACCACCTTCAATCGTATCCGCGCCGCCCTGACCGGATATTAAGTCCCGGCCACCGCTGCCTGTCACAAGGTCTGCGCCGCCACCTGCAGAAATCGTATCACCGCCGCGCCCGACTTCTATTGCCTCGCCTTGTCGCGTGCCGAACACTTTGTCAGAGCCTGACGTACCAATAATCTTTTCTGAGACATCCTCGATGGGAAACTTGCCAACGCGACTTCCTGATTGGCGAAAAAGCACCAGTCGCCTGATCGAACGAAGTGATAGAGTCCAGAAAATCATTGTACTGGATAGCATTCCGAAAACTTGGGAAATCATCGCCATCGAGCCGGATAAAGAAGTTGGTGATCTAAGTAAGATCGGCGCTTTCAGTGAAAAAGTTCAGCACGGTTAAACTGCCGCTATTGGTATTGATAACACTTAGCTCTGCATCCAGCTGATCACCGGTTAACTCGCCGCCGAATGTCACATTGGCCAGTTCAAATCCATTCGGTGTGATGATCACTTCGATTGCCTCACCAGGGGATTGTGACCCGTCAATCACATAAGTGAATGTTGGATCGGATATGTCGCTGTCGATTGTGACGCTTGTGTTTGAACGGGCCAGTGTTCGGACCCGGTCCTCGTCCGCTTCGGTCAGCGTGATGTCCAGACGGACAGCTGGCAGGGTGATAAGGGACGGCGTCGGTAGCATTGCCTGAACTTCCGCCAGCGATAGCGACTGATCAGTGAATTGAAAAACCTCAACATTACTGACCAGGCTTTCTCCATCGGCTGTCGCGACCCGAATTGCATCGCCACTGCGAGAGAATGATGCCTCAGCGGCGAAACGGGTGAAGACAATCGTATCCACACCCTCGCCACCATCGACAACATTGTATCCGTCACTGCCAAACAGCATGTCATTGCCGCACAGGCCGTTTAGGGTGTCATCGCCGCCAATGCCGAAAAGCTGGTTGGTAGAACCATCACCGGTAAGGAGGTCGGCAAAGCCAGCTCCAGCGGCACTCTCAACTGATTTGAGCTGTATCGTTGCGTTTGACGAAATGCGCTGAAGGTCTCCACGCCCAAGATCGATCGACACACCATTCGGAAAGTCGCCGCTGGTGACTGAGATCTGGTCACTGCCTTCGCCGCCGTCGATGTAATGTGATTGCGCGGCAAGGCCGCCGCTGGTCAGAACGATAACGTCGTCGCCCTGTCCACCAAAGGCATTGTCGGTTGGACGCGCGCCTGCCGCGAAATCCGCTTCGGATATGAAACCACCTTCAAAAAGGTTCAGCACATCATCGCCGGCTCCGCCGAACAACTCTTCCGCCAGCCCCCGTCCGCCACTCAGCGCGTCAGCCCCGCCAAACCCAAGGATCACCTGATCAGTCGTAGAAGTTCCATCGCCAATATTATCGCTGTTTTGCGTCCCGCTGACGCCGACACGGACGGCGTTGATATAATTGACGGCGTTGTTTGGATTACTGACGTCCAGCACACCTACGCCGGGCGAGCCAATTTCAACCGGCGAAGCGGTGTTGGAATAACCGCCCAATCCTCCCGTCGCCTCTGCAGTTGGCTCTATTCCGATGCGGGCAATGCCGCTATTCCCCTGCATGAGGCCGTTAACAGCGAGAATACCGAAACGCCATTGCCCCCATCGCCATAAATCGAAGAGCTGAAGAACGAATAACCCATGTCGCCAGTTGCGTCGCCGCCAAACCCGACACGATCAATCGACAGCAGGCCGTCGGCTGTTTTGAGAATACCTGCAACGCAGTTAACCCCATCTGGCGCAGTTGAAGTCGTGACGGCGCTACCGATCGCGTTGGTGTCGGAAAAGACAGTGTCAAAGATCGAAAGCTGGCCGCCAAGGTTCGCAAGAACGGCCCCATCAAAACGATTTGTGCCATCCAGATAGACTGAGTTGCCGACGCCACCGCCGACTGTGTTTCGAGTAATCGTTGAATCAAAGATCGACAGATTGCCTTCGTTCGTGATCAAACCGGGGGTATATCGACGATCATCGATGCCATCGCTCAGAACCAGATTTCTTAAAGTGGCGTCGGCAGGCGCTGCGACGTTCAGCAGTTTTGGGCTGATGAGATTAGGATTGAAGCGATCGCTTGAGATGGTGATCAGCACTTCGCCATCTTGATCGGTGTTTCCGACGATGTGCACACTGCCCTTCGTGATTTGCAGCGGATTAAGCAACTTGATGGCCTGCCCGTTCAGTGCCCCGCTGAAGCGAATGGTATCGCTGTCCGAAGCGACATTAGCCTAATTCAGTGCTTGCCTGAGACTTCCCGCGACTGAGTCGTTGAGGTTACTCACAATGATTTTGGCCAATTAACGCTCCCCAATAATCTATTATTATTGGGATAGACTCTAGCATAGCTTCAAAATTTACAAATTCGAGCACAGAGCGAACCCACGCTCAGATCAAACCAAGCTCGTTCTTCTATCGCAGGATTGCGCAAAACGCTGCTGGTTGAAGTCTACGATCAACAGACTGCTGCAGCGCTCAGCTCGGCGACGCCGTCGTACAGGAACATGTAACTTTCACCCCTTCATCGCCCCCAAAATCTGGGCCGCAAGCACGCGGTAATCCTCAGATTCCGCCTTCAATCCCATCGCGCCAATTTCGCCATGCCAGTCCACCGACGCGGCGGACATGCGGCTGGGCAGGCCTAGTTCGTCGACCGTTTTGGCGACCTCGACCATTTCAGCCGCGCGGCGCCCGCCATGGGTCATCATGCGTTCCAGTTTGAAGGCGATGCGCTCTTCCCAGCCGAAACCGGGGAATGTCTCCTCCAGGGTCGAGATGACCAGATCGCCGACCCCGGCCTGAACGCCTGCGAGGGCGCATTCGGCGGCGACAGCCTCCAACCCCTTGATCATAACGGACCGGACCATTTTCACGGCGGAGGCGCGGCCAAGTTCGCCTTCCAGCAGCTCAGCGTTCATGTCCAAAGCGGTCAGCGCGGCGGCGGCTTCGGCCATGTTGGGGCCTGACAGCAGCAGGGGCACACGGGATCTGGCGGGGTGGACGGGGGCCATGACCGCTACGTCAACCAAGCGACCGCCGGCGGCGGCGATGATGTCGGCGTTCTGGCGTTTCACCCCGGGGGAGACGGAATTGCATTCTAGATACAGCGCGCCCTGGTTCAGCGCCGCAGCGCTTTGCGCCGCCGCGGTCGCCTGATCCGCCGTCACCAGCGAGAAGATCACATCAGCCTCGGCCACAGCCTCCGCCGCCGTCATCTTTCCGTCGACGCCTGCAGCGGCGAAGCGGTCAGCCATGCCGGACGCGGGGGCGAGCATCTTGAGATCGAACCCTCTGGTGGCGGCCAGCGCGGCGTCTGACCAGTCGGCGCAAAAGGCGGCCGCTGCTTCGCCGAACCCGATAAAGGCGTATTTCATGATGTCCCCCCCGCCACATGGCTGGTTGTCGTTATGTCATTTGTGCCACTCCATATCATGGCGCAGGGGCGGGCTGGTCAAATGCGCGGCGTCAGGTCAAATTCGCGCTAGGGACGGAGACAACGCATGACCAGAAAAGCCAAGAACATCCTGTTCATCATGTTCGATCAGCTGAGATACGATTACCTCAGCTGCGCGGGGCACCCGCATATGGAAACGCCCAACATTGATGCGCTGGCGGCCAAGGGCGTGCGGTTTGATCGCTATTACGTCCAGTCGCCGATCTGTGGCGGATCGCGCATGTGCTATTATACGGGGCGCTACTGTCATTCGCATGGCGCCCATGTGAACGGCTTTCCCCTGAAGGTGGGCGAGATGACGCTGGGCGACCATCTACGCCCCCTGGGGATGAGCGTGAACCTGGTCGGCAAGACCCACATGAAGGCTGATGTCGAAGGGATGGAGCGTCTGGGCCTCGGCCCCGAAAGCGCGATTGGCGCGCGCGTCAAGGAGTGTGGGTTTGACGCCTACGAGCGGGATGACGGGCTGTACCCAGAAGGCCACAAGGCGAAGTTTCCCGGCATTGGTCAGACGATGTACGACCAGTACCTGCGCCGCCACGGGTATGAGAGCGAAAACCCCTGGCATGACTTTGCGAACAGCGGCCGGACCGAGGACGACGATCTCGCCTCCGGCTGGTTCCTGAAGCATTGCGCCGAACCTGCGGCGATCGCTGAGGAACATTCCGAAACGCCCTACATGACCATGCGGGGGATGGAGTTCATCGAACAGGCTGGGGATGATCCCTGGCTGCTGCACCTTAGCTATATCAAGCCGCACTGGCCCTACATCGTGCCCGCGCCCTACCACAACATGTACGGGCCCGAACACGTGATCCCCGTGAAGCGGAGCGAGGCTGAACTGACCGCGCCGCACCCCGTTTATGACGCTTTCGTGCAGGGCCGCATCGGCAAGGCGTTCAGCCGCGATGACGTGCGCGCGACAGTCATCCCCGCCTATATGGGGCTGATCAAGCAATGCGATGATCAGATGGGGCGGCTGTTCAAATGGCTGGAGGATACGGGACGGATGGACGATACGATGATCGTCCTCACCTCGGACCACGGCGACTATCTGGGCGACCATTGGTTGGGCGAGAAGGAGCTGTTTCACGACGCGTCCGTCCGCGCGCCGCTGATCATCTATGATCCCTCGCCAGAGGCGGACGCCACCCGCGGCACAGTGTGTGATGAACTGACTGAGAGCATCGACCTCGCCCCGACCTTTGTTGAGGTTGCGGGCAGCGCGCCGCGTGCGAACATTCTGGAGGGACGGTCGCTGACGCCCTTCCTGCGTGGCGAGACGCCGACTGAATGGCGCGACTACGCGATCAGCGAATATGACTATTCGCCGATGTCCTACATCGAAACACTGGAGGTCGCGCCCAAGAACGCCCGCCTGTTCATGGTGGTCGACAAACGGTGGAAGTTCATCCACGCCATCGGCTTTCGCCCGCAGCTGTTCGATCTGGAGAAAGACCCGGATGAATTCAATGATCTGGGCGCGGACCCCGCCTGTGGCGACATCATCAAGACGATGTACGACCGGCTGTTTGAATGGGCCACGCGAAATCATGCGCGCACCACTGTCAGCGATCAGGATATCGAAAAGTACCGCAACATGACCGAGGCGCGTGGCGTGCTGATCGGCGTCTATGATGAACACGATCTGCCGCCGGAGTTTTCGAAATATTATACTGGCAAAGTGAGAACGACCTGACGCCCCCACGGAATTTGCACATGTGATTGACAGGCGGGCGCAGTGGGCGTTCAACGGGCCAAAGGAACAACAAGGACGCCCGCGATGACTGACGATGTTGTGTTGGTGGAAAAGGACGGCGCGATTGCGACCGTTACACTGAACCGCCCGGATAAGATGAACTCCTTCAACCCTGCGCTACAACGGGCGATGCGCCTGACGGTGGCGCATCTGAATGATGATCCCGACATCAGCGTCGTTGTGCTGAAGGGAGAAGGACGGGGGTTTTCCGCGGGCGCGGATCTTTCCGCCGGACCGCCTGAAACGCAAAGCTTTCATCTGGATATCGACTACAAGCCTTTCCTGACTGGCATCGCGATGTCCGACAAGATCTGGATCGCCCAGATCCACGGCGCCGCGGCTGGCGTGGGCGCGGCCGTGGCGATGAACTGCGATTTGGCGGTGATGTCGGATGACGCCTACATCTACATGGCCTGTGCCGCGATCGCGCTGGTGCCCGACGGCGGCAACACGCAGCTGCTGCTGTCGAACATGGGTTACAAGCGCGCTTTGGAGGCGGCGCTGGATGGCCGCAAGATCCCCGCAGCCGAATGTCTGGAGATGGGTATCGTGAACAAGGTCGTCGCACGCGATGATTTGGAAACAGCAACCTGCGCCTGGGCGGAAAAGATCGCCGCGGGCGCGCCGCTTAGCCTTGCGGCGACCAAGCGGCTGATGCGGTCCGTCGGCTCGATGAGCTATGGCGACGCAATTTCGGCTGAGGGGTTGGAACAGACGCCGCTCCTGAAATCCGATGATTTCCGCGAAGGCGTGCGCGCTTTCTTCGCCAAGGAAAAACCCGCCTTCAAGGGGCGCTGATCTGCCCCTGAACCAAACTCCCCCGGATGGTCTGCCCCCCTACGATTTGGCCCGGCGGATCGCCAGCCTTGCGGCAAGCCTGTCGCTGGGCGCGCTGGGCGGATGGCTGGCGAGCCTGATCAACATGCCGCTGCCCTGGCTTCTGGGCGCGACCATCGCCAATGCTGTCTGGGTTCTGGCGCTGCCGGGGCGTTTAAACCCGGTCTGGGCGCCGTCGCTGTTTCGCAACTGTTTTGTCGCCGTCATCGGCGTGATGATCGGCGGGCTGTTCACGCTGGATCTGTTGGAAACATTGCCGGGCTGGTGGCCGGGTATCACCGCGCTGATCATCTATTGCTTTGTCGCGCAAATCGGCGGGTATCTGATCTATCGCCGCATTGGCGGTCTTAGCCGCGCGACGGCGTTCTTTTCCGCCTCGCCTGGCGGATTTGTCGAAAACATCATGCTGGGTGAACGCGCAGGCGCGGATGTGCCGGTTCTGTCGATGCTGCAGTTCCTGCGCATCGTGCTGGTCGTTGGCCTGATCCCTTTCGGATTCCTGATCTGGACCGGGCAGACCGTTGGCAGCGCTGCAGGCGCCCAGTTTGGCGGTGGGTCAGACGCGTCTGCGCTTGATCTGCTGAACGTGGCTGCTGCGGGCGCGGCGGGGTTGGCGCTGGGCTTGCGGCTGAAAATCCCCGCCGGTCAGGTCATCGGCCCGATCGTCGCCAGCGCGCTGGTCCACCTGACGGGTTTGGTTGAAACCCAACCGCCCGCCATTGCTGGAATTATCGCTCAGGTGGTGGTTGGTGCCTCTCTCGGCGCGCGGTTTGCCGGGGCGTCGCCGCGGGCGTTGCTGAAAACATCACGCCTCGCTTTCCTTGGGGTGGCGTACATGCTGACCCTCGCGGTCATTTTCGCCGCCGCTGTTCACATGATCACCGGCCGCGACCCGACGCTGTATGTGATGAGCTTTTCGCCCGCCGGCGTGATTGAAATGAGCCTGATCGCCCTGACCTTGGGCGCCAACCCGGTTTTTGTCACCGCGCATCACATCATTCGCCTGTTCGTCACGGTGATGATTACGCCCCTGATGTATCACCGCTGGCTGGCGAAGCGGCGCTGATTTGCCGCCGTCACCAAAACTTCACCCACCGCAGAATATAGAGGGTTGATCGCGTTCGTTCCCTAGATATAGTCCACGACAGAGAGCTGATGTGTGGGAAGAGCCGACGTGCAGAACGACCATCAAGATCATCCGAGGCGCAGGGACATATGAACATCCCGTCCGCCAACACCTTTGTCCGCAGCCCTTCCAAGTTACGCGAACATCCGGCGCTGGTGCTGAATGCGGACTATCGGCCCCTGTCGTATTTTCCTTTGTCGCTGTGGCCTTGGCAGGAGGCGATCAAGGCGTCCTTCCTGAACCGCGTGCAGAT
>CBFHXH010000081.1:0-16753 GCA_965659735.1 uncultured Pikeienuella sp. | reverse complement strand
TTGCGCATGAACGCGCACGGCCATGCCTTTGGTGACCCCCGCGCCTGTTTCCAGTTGATCAGCGGTACAGCGCCAGTGGAGGGAGGAGGAGCCGATCTTCTCCAGCGCGACCTTCGTGTGCACGCGGTCGCCAAACCGGGCGGGGCCGACGAACTGAAAATTGATGTCGACCATAACAAAAGCGGACCGGTCTTTTTCAATCAGCGCATTCGTCGAAAAGCCGATCTGGCGCAGCAATTCGTGCTCTGTCTCGTTCAGCCATTCGAACATTTTGGGATAATAGACCTGACCAAACGGATCGCAATCGCCCCAGGCGACGGTGAGGTCCTGTGTGAAGCTGATCATATGCGCTGTCCCTTGTTCCGGCGGGCGGAGATACCGAGTTTTTACGGCGAAGACCAGCCAAAACCTTGGGAGGAGCGGCGTCGATGGGATTTGCGTGTTTTTCTTCTCTAAGAAGGCGGCGGGTCAGAGCGACATGGCCCCGACGCTGATGCCGCCGCAGACGAAGAGGTTCTGGCCGGTGACAAAGCTGTTCGCCGGGTCGCAGAAGAAGAGGAAGGCGTTTGTGACGTCCTGCATCTCGCCGATCCGCCCCGCTGGGATGCGCTGTGCGATGGCGGCCTGCTGCTCACTGTCTTTTTCGACGATGCCCCAGAAGTTGTCGGTAAGGACAGGGCCGGGCGAGACAACGTTCACGGTGATCCCGTGCGGCGCAAGCTCCAACGCCCATGTCCGCGCCATGCCGATGATGCCGGCTTTGGTCGCGGAATAGGCGGTGCGGGTTGGCACCCCCATGGCAGCGCGCGAGCCGTTGAACATGACGCGCCCGAACTTGTTGGCCTTCATGCTGGGGAGCATGGGTTTCAGAAGGGTGAGGGCCGAGCCAAGGTGAAGCTGGGCGAGGCTGGTGATGTCCGACGCTTCCGCTTCTTCCAGCAGGTTGGGCCAGATCAGGCCCGCGTTGTGGATGAGGTGCGTGACATCCCACGTCTCGGTGATATGTACGGCGGCGGCTTTGACGGCGTCGTCGTCCAGCAGGTCAGTCTCGACCGAATGCAGGTTTGGGTGGCTCATCATTGGCGCATGGCGGGCGATGGAGATGACGGTGTAGTCGCGTTCGAGGAGACGCGCGGCGAGGTCGGCGCCGATGCCTTTAGAGCCTCCGGTGATGACAGCCGTATGGGTCATGATCCCTCCACCAGCGCCAGCACCCGCAGGGGCGATCCGGTGCCGTCTTTGATCTTCAGGGGCGCGGCCAACAGCATCGCGCCGGTGGGCGGCAGTTGGTCGAGATTGGCGAGGCACTGAAGGCCGTATTTCCCGGCACCGTGCAGGAAGTAATGCGCGGGAAATGGGGGCGTATAGTGACTGCCTTGTCCGGCGTCCGTGCCGACCGTTTCTACGCCAAAGCCGCGGATGTTGCGCTGGTCGATCAGGAACTTTATGCCATCGGGCGTGGGGCCGGGTGAATGAGGGCCATCCTCGCGCATGTTCAGGTATTCTGCGCCGCGTTTCTTGGACCAGTCGGTGCGCATCAGGACCCACGCGCCTGCGGGGATCTGGCCGTGCTCAGCCTCCCACGCCTCGATGACCTCAGGCGTCAGTTCATAGTCTTCATCTTCAGCGGCGCCTGTCGAGCAGTCGATGACGCAGACCGGGCCAACGAAATCTTCGGGCGGGATGCTGTCGACAGCGTTGCGCGGCAGGTCGCGCCCCGAAATCCAGTGGGCGGGAGCGTCAAAATGGGTGCCGGTGTGTTCGGAAAGTTGGATGTTGTTCCACTTCCACGCCGGGCCGCGGTGGTCGTAGGCGCTGATCTCCTCCATCCGGAACCGGGCGCACTGGCCGAATTCAGGGGGGAGGATGATCACCGGGAAATCCGGGTCCAGCGTGTGGGTGAGGTCGATGACTTTGACGTCGCCCGATGCCATCTTGGCGGCGAGTTCGGTGAGGATCATGCGCCTTCGCTCCCCATTGTAATCTCCCGTTCCAGCACTTTGGGGTCGCGGCGGTAGCGTTCGAAAAGATCCTTGGCGACGTCGCCGGAATAGACGTCTTCGAGGCCTTCCTTGAGGCCGCGCACAACATCCCGTGCGAGCCCTTCAGGCAAGACCTTGGGGGGCGGCAGCGGTTGGTGCCAGTCGTCTTCGGTAGGTCCAACAAAAACATTCATCACGCGCAGGCCCGATGAACGGTACTCTGCGCGCAGGCTCTGGCTCAGAGAAAACGCGGCGGCGTTGGAGGCGGCGAAACAGCCGTATTCTGGCGTCGTGGCGAGCGCGGTCACGCTGAGAATATTCACCCAGGCTGCCGCAGAATTCACCCCATCCGCTGTGCGCGCGCACATGCCGGGGCCGAAGGATTGAGCGAGGCGCATGAGGCCCAGGTAATTCACCTCCATTTCCTCGCGCGCGAAGGTCGTATCGCCGCGCGCCAGCACACCACCAGGGCGCACGAAGCGGGCGTTGTTGATCAGGATGTCGACCTTGCCGCCGATCTCTCCGGCCAGTTTTTGCACCGACGCCGTGTCAGTCACGTCCATCGGCAGGATCTCGACACCGGGTATGGCGGCGAGGCGCTCGCGGTGGGGGTAGGGCAGCCACGCCTCAGGCTCCGCCGCGAAGATAATGGGCGATCCTGCCGTCGCCAGCGCCTCCGCCAGCGCGGGGACGTTCGGGTTCTTGGCGTCGGTGATCAGCACGCGGCGGTGTTTTGGGTCGGATGAGAGCGCACGCATCTGCGGGTCGTCTTCCATATTGGGGGTCCTTGTCAGGGGGACGGCGAGTAAAACGCCCTGACCAGATCGGTCGAGGCGGTTCAGCAGTTTCACGCGGGCGCCGCGCGCCACGTCGCCGTGGACATGGGCGATGATGGTCGGGCCGGCGTCTAGGCGAACCGACCCGGCGCGCCAGGGCGTGCGTTCACGAAAGTAGAGCTTGGTTGAGGTCCGGACCGTCGTTTCCGCCAGTAACTCGCCACTCGGGTTTACATCGACCCAAGGGAGGTCGGGTGAAAGGCACGACGAGCAAGCGTCGCGCGGCGGATACTGCATCGCGCCGCAGTCGGCGCATTGCTGTAACTGAAACCGCCCCTCCGCCGCCGCCACCGTCAGGCCAAGCGCCGCGCGACTGCGCATTTCTGGCGGGCGGGTCGGCGATACCGTGCGCTTCTGCGGGTCTTTCTTTGGTGGAGCGGTAAGGGGCGTTGTCATGCAGCCTCCACCATAGCCGCGGCGGAGCAAACGCCGCGGTCGTAATTGATCATGCCAAAGCCCGACACGAGCGCGCGTTTGGCGTTCGCGACTTGGGTAGCCTCAGCTTGTCCCAGAACTTGCCGGATGGCCTCCACCAGCCCAATGAAGCCGCCCGCGGCGCCCGCCTGACCGCCAGAAAGCTGGCCGCCGGATGTGTTGTGCGGGAAGTCGCCCTTGGTCGTCATGTCTTTACCGCGGATGAAATCCGGCCCTTCACCTTTGCCGCAGAACCCAAGGTCTTCGATCTGCATCATCGATATCACTGGGTAGTCGTCATAGGTCTGCAACAGGTCTACGTCCTCTGGACCGCAGCCCGCCATCTCATAGAACTCATCAATATCGACGGTCCAGCCGCCGCGCAGCTGAATGGGGTCTTCCGGATGCGCGTTGTGGCGTTCGATGGCGGCTGAAAGGCGGGCGTAGGGGAGGCCGCGTTTTTCGGCTTCTTCGACGCGCATCACCAAAAAGCACTCCGCCCCGGCGCAAGGCATGACGCAATCGAACAGGGCGATTGGGTCGGCGATGGGACGGGCGTTGAGGTACTGCTCCATCGTCAGCGGCTTCTTCATAACCGCGCCCGGATTGTTTAGCGCGTTGGCGCGCTGGTCGACGCAGATATGCCCAAAATCCTCGCGGATTGCTCCGAATTCGGTCGTGTAACGGTCTGTCAGAAAGGCGAAATTCGCGTTGGGGCCGCCATAGCCATAGGGGTAGGAGGCGTCCATGGCGAAGCGGCTGAAGCTGCTGAGAAGCTGGCGGAAGCTGTCGATGTGGTTGGTATCGCCCGAAGCGCAGGCGACGATATCAGCGTCGCCTGCCTGTACGGCGCGCGCGGCCCGGCGGAGGGCGACGACACCTGAGGCACCGCCCATCGGGATGTGGTCCAGCCATCGTGGTGTGAGGCCGAGATGCTGGGTGAGGCCTACGGCGGTGTCGGGGAAGAGGGTGAATGAGGAAACGGTGAAGCCGTCGAGATCGGTGGGTTTCAGGTTCGCGGCTTTCAACGATCCACGCAGGCCAGCGGCGATCCACCAGTGTGCGGTTTCGATGGAGTAGCGCTGGTAGGGCGTTGAATATGGGGCGACGATGGCGACGCCTTCGTAGGACTGGCGTTTCATGGCCACACCCTCGCTACCGCCCTCGCCTTGAGCCGGGGCCTCGTTGAGGCTGGGCGCTCAGCGGAGAAAGGCCCTGGTTCTTGGCCGGGGCGGTAACGGTTTGAACAATTCACGCTGCCGACCGCTTCTTGAACTTCCCCAGCCGGGCCGTCGCTGGATCGTCCATCAATCGCGTAGCCAGCGCCTTTAACTCTCCCCGCTGAATTTTCTGCGTACCGGTCAGCGGCAGCGCATCGACAAAGGCGATATAGGCGGGCGCCTTGTAGTAGGCCATCTGGCTCTGGCACCACACGGCGATCTCTTCGGCCAGCGCTTCAGACGGCGCATCGACCACGAGACAGGCGAAGACCTCATCGCCCCGTACCTCGTCCGGCACAGCCGCAACGCCTGCCGCCTTGATCGCAGGATGCCGCATCAGAACACTTTCAACTTCCACGGCGGCAATGTTCTCTCCTGACCGGCGGATGACATTCTTCTTGCGATCAACGAAATAGACGTAGCCCTCCGCATCCCGCCGCACGATATCGCCGGTGTGGAACCAGCCGCCCTCCCACGCCTCGGCTGTCGCTTCCGGGTTCTTGTAATAGTGACTGAAGAGCCCATAGCGCGGATCGGCGCCGGCGGCGCGGACAAGCAACTCTCCGTGATCTGTTTCGGTTCCATCGTCGGCCAAAATGCGAACTTCTACGTCGTCTGATGGCTTGCCGAGGCAACTGACCCCGACCAGCCGCCTATCTGAAGCGTTAGCGGCGATGACAGCGCCATTGCCGGTTTCGGTCATCGCCCAGGCCTCAACCAGCGGGATGCCGAACCGTTCTTCGAATGGCGCATGCAGTTTCGGGTCGATCCCGGCGCCAAAGCCAAAGCGCGCGACATGCGCCCGGTCATCTGGCGAAGGTGCAGCGCCCATCAACATGGTCGGCATAACGCCGAGGTAATGCAGGCAGGTTGCGCGGCTTTCCGCGACATCCTTCCACCATGTCGATGGGTGAAATCGATCCAGCGCGATCAGGCAGCCGCCGACGGCGATCATCGCCATGAAAGAACAAGCCATCGCATTCATGTGGAAAAGGGGGAGGGGGGTGATCATCCGCTCCTCCGGATCCTCGCGGATTTCGCAAAGCCCGCCAGTGGTCGCGTACCAGCGTCCGCAGTGCAGGTAGTAACTGTTCGCCAAGACGCAGCCCTTGGGCTGGCCCGTGGTGCCCGAGGTGTAGAGGACGGCTGCCTCGCGCGCCTCGCCTTCCTTCGCTTCGGCGACGACCGCGTTGGCGCGGGGCCGGGGCAGCGCGTCGCCGTCGGCGATGACCTGCAGCGCCACACCGGCGGCGTGGGCGGCGTCCGCCAGCGCCGCGTGGAGGTCGGGCAGGGCGACGATCAGGGCGGGTTCGGCGTGGCCGATCAGGTATTCCAGCTCAGCCGCCCGCAGATCAGGATTGATGGGCAGGGCCGAAGCGCCAAGCTTGTTCAGCGCGAGGAAATGCAGAAAGAACGCAGGCCGATTTTCCAACAGCAATCCCACGCGCATGCCTGCGCCATAGCCCGCCTCTGCGTAGCGCGCGCTCAGCAGCGTGACAGCGGCGGCCATGTCGGCATAGCGGATTTCGCCCGGGCTGGTCCCCGCAAAACGCGCCGCGACGGGATCGGGCGCATCGGCCCGGCACATGGTCTGGTCCTGTGGGTCCGAAAAGATGTCGAACATGCCCATCGCGTCTGTCAGCCCATCGGCGAGATGGCCGACCTGTTCGACCACGTCGCCGATCAGCCCGCCATCCGCATCTTCCCCGCCGCCATAAGCGCGCGCCGTTGAAGGTGTGATGCAAAGCATCGGTCGTTCGGGCCATCTGGCGGCGGTTGCGGCGAACGCCTGATAAACAGTGGCGCCAGAGATCATGGCAGTAACTGAATGTTGCCGAACGCGGCGTCGGAATTCAGCAGATCAACGCGCTTGTTTGCGATGCGCAGTTTACCATCGACCACCCGCAGATCATGCGTCGCGGTCAGCGCCAGCAATTGCTGCTCGTCCAGCCGCGTTTCGACATAGTGCACCGAGGTGTTGGTTTTGAAGACGCCATTCGCTTCGTCGAACTTATCGATACATGGGCGCTGGATGACATGGTGGCAGCGGCTTTTGGGTTTTTGGCTGAAGGTCCGGGCGCCGTTCAGCCGCTCCACGCGCAGCCGCAGCATGAACATGTCTTCATCCATCAGCGACGTCATCATGCGGGCGTCGGACTGCTTGTAATCCAACGGCATCCAGTACCGCCCATCTTCCAGCCACAACGCCAGCCAGTCGTCATAGCGACCTTCGTCCAGCATGCGCGCTTCGTCATAGATGAAGTCGATGATCTGATCGCGAGAGACGCTCATTCCGCCGCCACCTTCGCCTCAGCCCCGTCCATTGACGCTGTCATGAACTTCACCCACGCATCAAACTGGTTGCGCATCTGGCGTTCGGTCGTGCCGTTCTCGACGACTTCCTCGGTAAAATCCTCGGCCCCAGTCATCAGGCGTTCCAGATTCACCCATTCCAGACCGTTCGACATCAGTCCTTCCTGCGCCCGCTCGTACATTTCCAGATCATCATGCCCGACGATGGAAGTCGGCGCGTTGATCATGCGGTTGTACATGGCCGATCGCGCTGTCAGCTCTTCCGGCGCGCCGACGGGGTGGGAGACATAGCTTTCCACCAGGCACTTGTCGGGGCCGAGGGGAATGAAATTGCGCAGTTGGCCCAGCGGGGCCTTCACCATGATATTCGGGAAATAGATCGTGTTGTGGCGGTTCTCGTCGAGAATCTCTTTCGCCCGATCCTCTCCATATGCCTCTGTCATCGCTTCAAAATAGCCGGGGATGGCGGAGTAGTCGGAATGGATCGACATGTTCACGCCGGTATGCCCATGCCCGTTCGGCCAGGTGCGGATGCCCATGCCTTCGAAGAACTCGTAGGGCGACATGAAGGGCGCGATGATCTGCATCGCGGGGGGCTTGGGTTCGGGGTTGCCGAGGCTTTCCCAGATCTTCACCGCTGTACCCGCTGAACTCTCGTGCGCCACCATCGGGTGGCAGGTGTCGGTCTGGTTCTCGACCAGCATCTTCCAGTTGCACTTGTGCATGTATCGCAGCGGCGGCCCCGCCACTTGCATCCGCCCCTCAGGCGCACGGTCGACCAAGTTGTCGATTGTCGATAGGCTGTCGCCGAAGAAATCCTCAAACCCTATCCCTTCCTCCGCCAGCCGTGCGAAGATGAAGCCACGATAGTTGTGAACGGCGCCGACCGCCTTCATGCCCTTGGCGTTTTCGCGTTCCTGCAGGCCTGTGCCCTCGTAACCCTTCTTCAAAGGGATCGCGAGGAGGCAGCCATCGGTCTTGAAGCTCCACGCATGATAGGGGCAGCGGAAGAACTTGCCGGTGTTCCCCTCACGGTCGATGGCGATCTTGGTGCCTTTGTGCGGGCAGCGGTTGTAGAGGACGTGGATTTCGTCGGCCTTGTGGCGCACCTGAATGACCGGCTGATCGCCGATCTGAGTGGTGAAATAGTCGCCTTTGTTCGGTGTCTGGCTTTCGTGACCGACAAAGACCCATGCGTTGGAGAAAAGGTGCCGCATCTCCAGCCGATAGACTTCATCGCTGATGTAAACATCGCGGTTTACTTCGCTGCCGCGGACGAGGGCCGCGACGGAGGCTGCGTTGTCATAAGGCATTTGCATTCTCCCCTAAATATCCAGCACCAGCCGGGCGGATTTCGCGCGACCGACGCAGATCTGCATGACCTTGCCTTCCGCCTTTTCAGCGTCGGAAAGAACCACGTCGCGGTGATCCGGTTCGCCAGATGCGACGTCCGTCTGGCAAATGCCGCAATCGCCCCGCAGGCAATCATAAACCAGGTCGTGCCCGGCTTCTTCCAGAACGTCGATGATGCTTTTGCCCGGCGGCACGGTGTAGACGTCGCCTGTGTCGGCAACTTCGACTTCGAACGCGCTCTCTTCGCCACCGGCGTCGTTGTTGAAAAGCTCAAAGTGGATCTGATCCGGCGTATAGCCAGCCTCCAACGCCATTTCCCGCGCGGCTTCGATCATGCCTTTCGGCCCACAGATATGAAGATGCGCGCCGAGGCCGTTCGTGATCACCGTCTTGAGGTTCATCATCGCAACATCGTCATAGTGGCGGGTGAGCGCGTCGCCATGGATATCGGCCAAAGACCCGCCAAAGGCCATCAGATCCACCGACCGGGCGGCATAGTGAAACGCGTATTCCCGCCCCGTGGCCTTTGCGTGCGCGGCCATGGAAATCATCGGCGTGATCCCGATCCCGCCAGCGATCAGCAACGCCTTGCCAGGTGCGAGGGGGAAATCATTTTTGGGCGCAGACGCCTCAATCACGTCGCCGACCTGCAGATCATGCATGAACTGCGACCCGCCGGTCCCGTCATCTTCCCGCTGAACCGCGACCTCATAGACTTCCGGCGCTTCTTCGCGGCCCGCCCATGTAACCAGCGAGTAGGCCCGCTCACCTGCATCGCCGCACAAAAACTTCAGATGCGCGCCCGCAGTGAACCCGGGCAGGGTGTCGCCCTTGAACCAAAGCGACCGGATATGATCCGTTTGATCTTCGATACGCTCTACGGTCAGCTGCATGGCGTCTCCTCTCGACAAACAATATGAAAATTCATATAGTTTTGGTCAAGTAAAAACACGCAAGGCGAAACCGCAGCTGATATGCCCAAGGATGAAACAGCCCCGGACGGCTTTGTCTCGTCCTATCTCCTCTACCTCCTCGCCGCGGCGAGCGAGGGCGCCAGTGCTGAGTTTCACGCCCGCGTGCGTGCCGCCGGCCTGCGCGTGCAGGAATGGCGCGTTCTGGCGATCCTTGTGGAACAAGATGGCGCAATGATCACGCGCCTTGCGAAATTTGCATTGATGGAACAATCGCGCCTGACGCGCATCATCGATCAGATGATCGACAAGGGCTTCGTCCGCCGCGCGCCGGACAAGGATGACGGCCGCCGCGTTCGCATTTGGCTGACAGCTGACGGCCGCACGCGCGCCGAGGCTCTGGTCTCGGACGCCAGCGCTCACGAAGCGGATCTTCTTCAGGAGCTCAACACAGATGACGCCGAACGTCTGAAACCTGCCCTTAAGTCCCTGATTGTGGCGTTAGAGGCGCGATCCTGACGCTTCTTTCAGCTCTAAAGATGCAAACCAGACCCACGTGCAATCGGCTGACAGTTGCATGTGGGGTGGAGCAGACGTTGGAATTCCCGACCGTCCCGGGCTTGTTCCGGGACCTCGAAAAACGGAGCGCCCAACTTTTCGAGGCCCCGGATCAAGTCCGGGGCGGTGGAGAAAAACACTAGCCGGTGCGAGAGCCAGGCCGTGGGCTGACGCCGTAACATCTGACCTTCTTGATTTATCGAAGCAAAGTGCATCTAAATTGCCCGCTTAGCGCTTCACTCCAAAAGCGTCAGACCGCCGGGACGGCCTGACGCTCGCATCGATGCCTTCGGCTTGATTCCGATGCGGAAGGCGCGTGTTTCGAATGGCAAGTTCGCCCCAAAATCCACCCACGACGCTGCGCACGCATGCCGCAAAGATCAGTACTGTCCTGCGCGCCGGGTTCAGACAAACGACCGAACCGTCGCCAACGCACCCTCAATCCCCTCAGTCCCTTCACCGCTCAGCGCCGCTTCGCGGATGCGTTTGACCCATTCAGCCGCGTCGTCACGGCCCGCGACCAACGCGGCGCCTTCCATCGCCAGATCGAACTTGGCGAGACCGTGCGCGTGGGTGTCGGAATAACCTTTCACCAGCCGCTGGCAGGCGAGGATTTCGGCGCCGACGTCATCAGGCGCTCCCATCGCCGTATCAATCAGACGCCTCAGATGCGCCGTCTCCACCTTATGACGCAGCAATTTGCGGCGGCGGGGGCGCAGGCTGGCGGCGAGCCACAGCATTAGGAACCCGCCGATCCGGTCGGTCCGCACCCGCCGGCCGCGGTTCACCAGCCGATCGACCAGTTTCGCGCGGCCCGGCGACGCCTCGACCCAGGCGCCCATCTTCGCGGGCAGAATGCTCACGATCTCTTCGCCGCGGGGGTGCAGGTATTCTGTGACATGCACCAACCCGTCGCCTGCCTCCTGCTCACGCCGCAGTCGGCCTTCGCGGCTGGCGCGGGTCTTAAGATCGGCGACACGGAGGATGTCATTGTAACACATGGCGTTGGCGAGGTATTTGGCTGCCGCTTTGGTCAGCGCATCATCGCCGCGGTCGGCAAAGCGCTGAACATGCGACAGGTATTCTTCGCCGTAGGCGATGTCCTGATAGTCGACAACCTTCTCAAGGCCCTTTTGTAGCATGGCGCGCGTCGGTGCGGGGAAGTCGCTGATACGCGCCGATAATTCTTCCCATGCGGACTGCAACTGCGACGGTCCCTTGATGGTCGCGGTTTTTGTTGCGGGGAGCGTCGGCGCCTGTGCCTGCGGCTGGTAATCGGCTGTAGCCCGAAACGCGGCGAGGCTGCGTTCGGCGCCCTTCGCGGATCCGCTGATCACTTCTTCGAACAGTGTACGGTCAAAGGGCAGGGCGCCCGACCGGGCCAGCCCACCGAACAGAGAGGCTGAAATGAACGATCCATTCTCAGCCGCCAGCGCCTCCATATCGAAACACTCAGCTTTCAGCGCGGCGGCCTGTACCCGTTCCAGCACGCCCAATCCATCGCCGCGCCCATCGCCCGGGATTTCCTTTTCCGAAATCGCCAGGATGCGGTGGGTGGAGGCGACCAGGGTCGTCCGATCCGGCGTAACGAACCCGCGCATGACGGCACGGCCCGCCTCCATCAGTTCGGACGCGATCAGGATGTCGACGTCGCCGCCCGCTGGAGCGAGGGCGAAGACCGGCATCCGGTCGGTGCGCGGCGCCATCTCGATATAATAGATCGTCGCGCCTGTGCGCTGGGCGACCCCGGCGACCGACGTCATTTGCGCAGCATATCCACCCTTGTCGGCCAGCGCTGCGACCCATCCCGCCAACACGCCGCCGCCCTGACCGCCAACGGCCATGATGGCCAGCTTGATGACGCCATCCTGCGCGGCGTCGATGTTTCTGAGGGGGGCGTTCATGACAACTCCTCCCCAAACACCAGTCTTCGGCTGTCGCGGCGGCGCTGAAGCCAACCGATCACGCCCTTACGGATACCTGAGAGCCAGTTGTCCGACCAAGTTGGGTTCTGCACGAGGTCGGCTTGGTAGAAGGACGGGCAGAGGATCGCTGCGTCTGCGACTTCTCCACAATTCCCGCAGCCAACGCAGTTCTGGTCGATGCTCGCGACTGGGTCGTCGCGCAGCGGATCGTCTAGAGTTTTAAGTGAGAGGGAGGGGCAGCCGGACAGCCGCATGCAGGCGTGATCGCCGGTGCAGACGTCTTCGTCGACTCCAAAGCGGGTGCGCAACATCCGCTCGCCATTCGCCACTGCTTTCGCCTTTTGCGGCTTCTCGCGGCGCTGACGGTTCAGCATGCACTCGGAAGACGCGATGATGACCTTTGGTCCTGTTTCTTCGGTCGTCAGCGCCTCTTTCAGCGTCGCCTGCATATGGCCGACGTCATAGGTCCTGTCGATCTGGCGAACCCATTTCACACCCATGCCCTCGATGGCTTTCTTGATCGGATGTTTGGTGGACTTCGTCTTGTTTTCAGCGCGTGACGACAGCACGTCCTGACCGCCGGTCGCGGCCGAATAGTAGTTGTCGACCACGACGATCACGCCGTCATTGTCGTTGAAGACGGCGTTGCCGATGGATGACGTCAGACCGTTGTGCCAAAACCCGCCATCGCCCATGAAGCTGATCGAGCGTCGGTTCGCGTCCTTGTCGTTGAACGCGGCGGCGGAGGCGGGGCCGAGCCCATATCCCATCGTTGTCGCCCCGATGTTGAATGGCCCGTTGGTTGAGAAAAGATGGCAGCCGATGTCGCCCGCGATGTGATGCTCACCCAGTTCCTGCTCCACCAGTTTCGTTGCGGCGAAGATCGGCCGTTCCGGGCAACCAATGCAGAATGATGGCGGGCGTCCAGGTACCTCTTTCGCCAGCACGTCATCGGTGAGAATCGGCGGCGCGTTCGGGGCGCGACCCGTGGGCGGCAGCATCTCTGGCGCGTGGTCAGCGAAGAAAGATGACAGGCCGTCTAACATGATCTGGCCTGTGAGCTCGCCCGCCTGAGGCAGCGGCCCTTTGCCGATCAGCTTGGTGGGCGACCCGGATTTGTGCAGCTCCGCCCTCAGCGCCTGTTCGATGAAGGCGGGATAGCCCTCTTCAATCACCATCAGGCTGTCTTTGCCTCCCGCGAATTCAAGAAACTCATCCTCGACCAGCGGGTAGGTCACATTCAGCACGTAAAGCGGCACGTCCGTGTCGCCGTAGATGTTGGCGAGGCCCAGCCGCTGCAGCCCACGGATGACGTTGTTGTACATGCCGCCCTGAAGGACGATGCCGACCTTTGCCTGATCGGGGCCGAACATCTCGTTCAGCTTGTTGTCCCGAATGTACTGCTGAGCGGCAGGCAGGCGTTTGGTGACCTTTTCCTGTTCGTGCAGATAGCTTTGCGGCGGCAGGACGATGCGCTGGCCGTCGCGCTGGGGGTTCTCAAGCGCGTCCTTCACTGTTGTATCGGGGCGGACGTTGTCACGGGCGACGAACTCTCCGGTTACGTGGCAGGTGCGGATGCGGACCATCAGCATGACCGGGCTATTGGACGCTTCCGACATCTCGAACCCATGGCCGACGGCGTCTACAATCGACGGCAGGTTCGGGCGCGGGTCCATCAGCCAGATCGACGACTTCATGGCGAAGGGGTGGGATCGTTCCTGCATGATGGAGGACCCTTCGCCGTAATCCTCCCCCATGATGATCAGCGCCCCGCCGGTGACGCCGCCCGATGAGAGGTTGGCGAGCGCATCCGACGCGACATTCGCCCCAACCGCCGACTTGAACGTCGCCGCGCCACGGATCGGGTAGTGGACGGAAGCGGCGAGGGTGGCCGCAGCGGCGGCTTCAGAGGCCGAAGCTTCGAAATGCACGCCCAATTCGCCAAGGATGTCCTGCGCATCCGCGAGCACATCCATCAGGTGGCTGATCGGCGCGCCCTGGTAGCCAGAGACATAGCCGACGCCATTTTCTAGCAGCGCCTTGGTGATCGCGAGGATGCCTTCGCCCTTGAAGACTTCACCCTCGCCATTGCGGAGCTGTTCGACCTCTTTGGCGAATGAACGTTCGGCCATGGCTGGGCTATCCCTCGCTGATATATATGCAAATGAATATATATCGATGTTGGGAGCGTCAACCGTTTCGGTTGGCGGGGGACGTGTGACCGGTGAACTTCGCCGCCCGACGGCGAAGGTCAGACCGCCAAATCGTCAAAAATCGTTCTGCTTGATGTTGTCCAGCATCCGCCCCAGCGTCGAAAGCAAATGCGTACGGTCTTCGTTGCTGATCCCGTCGAACATCGCACGTTCCGCCGCATCCATTTCAGGCCACGTAAGGCGATATATCTCGCGCCCCTCGCCTGTAAGCGAGCAATGGCGAACCCGGCTGTCGGTTTCGGACACGGTGCGGGTGATCAGGCCATCGCGTTCCAACTGATCCAGCGTCCGGCTCATCGTCGGTTGTTCGGCCATCGAATAGACCGCAAGCTCATTCACCGTCAGACCGTCACGGACCGCCAGCGAGGCGAGCGCCCGCATCTTGGGCGCGCTTAGGTCATAGTCCGCCATCCGCAATAGCAGCGTTTGGTTGTACCGGCGCATGATGCGGTTCATCAGGTACGGCGCAAAGGCGTCCAGCCCTCGTGTCGCAAGATCGTCTTGATAGTCGCTCATGTCCCGCTTTCGTCTGAATTCAACGCAAGACTGTCGGGATATCGGCGAAAGCGCAAATCGTATTGTTCGGAGCGGGGGTCGGGGCACCCACCTCAATCACGTCGACCTGATCGGCGAGGGCAGTGGCGATCGCCTCAAGCTCCATAAGCGCCAGATGCATGCCGGCGCACATATGCGGCCCAGCGCCAAAGCCCAGATGCTGACGCGCCTTGCGGTTCAGGATGAACCGATCGGGGTTTTCGAACATCCGCTCATCCCGATTGGCCAAGGCGTGGAGCATCATCACGCGCGATCCTTCGGGGATGGTCGCGCTGGCGACCGCAACATCCCGCGTCGCACGGCGCGAAAAGCTGCGGATCGGGGTGGATAACCTTACAGCCTCCATCGCGGCGTGCTTTGCGAGGCAGCGGTCTGCCTTCAACGCCGCCCATTCGGCAGGGTTGCGCGCAAGCTCAATCACCATCTGCCCGATCGCCGAAATCGTCGTGTCGAGACTGGGGTTGATCAGTTCGCGCAGCAGGAAAGGTATGTGTTCAGGATCAATCTCGCCCCGCGCGCACGCTGCGGTCAGGTTGGCGGACCAACTACCGGGTTTCAGGCGGGCGCTGATGTCTTCCGACGCCACAAAGGCGCGCATTTCCTTGATTTGGTCGACCGCCTTTTGGCCCCGGGCGTTCTACAAACCCTGCACATTGAAGGCGCCCCCGGCCCACCGCACCATGTTGTCCTTACCATAATCCGGCAGGCCGACCCGATCGCGCCCGATGGTCAAGGGCAGATGCTGCGCAATGTCCGTGGATGCGTTGAAGGCCTGCCCGGTTTTCAGGTTGGCGATCAGCTGCGATGCGCTGTCCTGAATAGTGGGGCGAATGCTCTCCAGCTCTTTACGGGCCAGCTGCGGCGCGATGGCCGCGCGTAATTCCGCGTGGCGCGTCCCGTCCGATGCGCCGGTGTTGCCGCGCTGAAACTCACACCCGAACGCGTCGCCCGCGGTACCCTGGCCGCTTTGAAACGTCTCCGGGTCGCGCAGGGCGGCGCGCACCTTGGCAAATTGGGTGAGAGCGTAGTTTTCCAGCTGCGTCATCCACACAACTGGTCCCAGCGCCCGCATTTCAGCATAGCGCGGCCAGGGATCCTGGATGAAAGCATCACCGTAGAAATCAAGATCGCATCTGGATGCGGACAAAGGTGAAGCGGTCTGCATTCGTGTTTCTTCTTTGCGCCAGCAGCTGTGCTGTATTCCCAGTTCTTAGCGCTGACATCACCATTTGTCTTGCGCAGAAAAGAACGCTTGACGGAAGATGCATGCATTTTCATGTTATTTTGAAAAACGGATAACGCGATCCAAACTTGTTGCATTTGCAACGGAACGCGGGAATAAATATCACAACGCCGGGCCGCAGGGCCGGTAGGGGAAACCTCAGGGAGAGAGATATGAAACTCAAATCAACGCTGATCGGCGGTCTGATCGCATCAGCGATTTCCGTCACCGCCGCTTTTGCCGCTGACACCACTCTGACCATTTCCAGCTGGGCGCCGCCAAGCCACGGGATGAACGCCACGATGTGGCCGAACCTTGTGAAGATGATGGAGGACGCCACTGGCGGCAAAGTGTCGGCCGAGATCAAGTACCGGCTTGCGCCGCCGCCAGCGCAGATGGACCTTGTGATGGACGGCGCGGCCGACATGACCTGGATTTTCCATGGCTATAACGCGGGCCGTTTCGTCGGCACCAAGCTGATCGAACTGCCGGGTTATGAAGGCAGCGCCGAGGCTGCTTCTGTCGCGTATTGGCGTGTCTACGAAGAACATCTTGCAGCGCTGAATGAACATAAGGGCGTGAAAGTCATCGCGATGATGACGCATGGCCCCGCGCAGATCCATTCGGCCAAGAAAGTCAGCTCGCTTGCTGATGTAGCGGGCATGAAAGTGCGCGTGCCGGGCGGTGTTGGCGGCGATGTTGGCGCGGCGCTGGGCGCGACGGGCATCAAGGTGCCTGCGCCGAAAGTCTATGAAACCCTCGCATCTAACGCGGCTGACGGCGTCGTCATGCCGATGGAGGCGCGCAAGGGCTTCAAGCTGACCGAGGTGGCCCAGAACGTCTACCATATGCCGGGCGGCCTTTATCGTGGCTCCTTCGCCCTGATCATGAGCCAGGAGGCGTTTGACGCCCTGCCTGCAGACGTTCAGGAAGCGCTCGACAGCAAGGTGTTCGGCGCAGCTGCGTCCCGCATGGCCGGTCAAGTTTGGGATGCGATTGACGTTGCAGGCCGTGAAGTGACCGAAGCGGCTGATGACAACGCGATCAACGACGCCTCCGCCGCGGACGTCGCCGCGTTCAACGGCATCGCCGAAGGCATCCGCGCCAAGGTGCTGGCAGAAATCGCTGCGAAAGGCGTCGACAGCGCCGCTGCCTATGAGATGGTCAAGTCTGAAATAGCCAAGGGCGGCTCCTAAGCTCTGACAACAGATCAGCGCGCGCACAGGTGCGCGCTGATACGCTTGAAGGGGT
>CBFHXH010000080.1:0-16866 GCA_965659735.1 uncultured Pikeienuella sp. | reverse complement strand
AGACCATTCCGCCGAGTTACGTGCGCGCCGCCAAATCCATGGGCGCGACCGACTGGACGACGTTCTGGCGGATCTATTTCCCGAATTCTGTGCCGGGCATTGGGGCAGGGGCGCTTTTGGTCTTCATTCTGGCGATTGGCTACTACATCACCCCGGCGCTGGTCGGCGGGCAGGATGGCCAGATGATTTCCAACTTCATCGACTTCCACATGCGAAGCTCGCTGAACTGGAACCTCGCGGCGGCGATGGGCGTGGTGATGCTGGTCTTCGTCCTGTTTATGTTCTGGATCTATGACCGCGTCGTCGGCATCGACAATATGAAACTGGGGTAGGGGCAATGAGCACAGGTCAATATCGCTATATCCCTCCGCAGCCGCCGCTTTGGTTCACGCTTGCTTGGACGGGCGGATGGGGCGCCATCATTGGGTTTTTGACTGCGCAGGGCGACGCTGGGAAAATGATCCCTTACCTTCTGGTCGGCGGCGCAGTCTTCGCGGGTCTTGCAGCAGTGTCGGCGCTGGTCCTGCCCAACAAGATCTTGGCGCGCCTGATGTGTGTCGCGGTTCTGCTGGTCGCGGGCACGATGTTTCTGGGCCTCGGCTATGGATTGTTGATTGGTATCGTCGGCTGGGTGCTGGGCGGCATGGCGCGCTGGTTACATTCGGGCGATTATCGTCTGCCGTTGCCGCCGTATTGCACGTCTGGGCAGGTCCTGTGGTTCTACGCGTTCCGCTTCATCTGTGGCGCGATCTTCCTGTTCCTGATTGTTCCGATCATCATCTTGATCCCGCTGTCCTTTAACCAGCAACCCTATTTCAGCTTCACGACGGAAATGCTGACGCTGAATCCGGAAGGTTTCTCCATCCGCTGGTATCAGGACATCTACCTAAATGGCATGGTCGCGCCTGAAGCTATCGAAGGCTGGTGGGTGGATATGTGGAGCAATGCTCAGTGGGTACGGTCGGTTCGCAACTCATTCTACATCGGCATCTTGGCCACGATCCTTTCGACCGTGATCGGCACACTGGCCGCCATCGGCCTTAGCCGGTCCGAAATGCCCTGGCGGCGCGGAATCACCGCCCTGCTGATCTCGCCGATGATCGTGCCGCTGGTCATCACGGCGTCGGGCCTGTTCTTCTTCTTCAGCCAGTATGGTCTGGCCCGCAGCTATACCGGCATCGTCATCGCACACGCCGTGCTGGGCACGCCGTTCGTGATCATCACCGTCACTGCGACGCTGGCCGGTTTTGACCAGTCACTGACGCGGGCAGCTGCGAACATGGGAGCAGGGCCAGTTCGGACCTTCTTCAAGGTGCAGATGCCGCTGATCCTGCCTGGTGTGATTTCGGGCGCGCTGTTCGCTTTCATCACCTCGTTTGACGAAGTGGTTGTCGTGCTGCAGCTGGCCGACGTGAACCAGCGCACGATCCCCCGGCAGATGTTCAGCGGGATCCGCGAACAAATCTCGCCAACCATCCTCGCGGTCGCCACAATTCTGGTCATCATCTCCATCCTGTTGCTGACGACTGTGGAACTCCTCCGCCGTCGGTCCGAGCGGATGAGAGGATTAAGCCCGGGGTGATCCGATTTCTAATTCCCCTGTTGTGTGTTGCAGGGTCCACGATGGCTGCAGATCGCCCAATATGCGATCTGCGGGACGCCGACCTGATTTTTCGATCCTGCGGCGGCGCATCCGTTCAGTTGCGCCTACTGCCCGAAGACGCCGAGCCAACGCCTGCCAATGCATTGGACGTGACCGGCGCCTACACCGCCACGGATAAGCGCAGCGAAGGGCGGCCCAAGCCCGTAGGCCTGTTCGCCCGTAATGGTGAGGTGATCAGCCGTGAATATGTCCGCTTTGACGGCGTTCTGACGATCGTTGAGGGCGCGCCTACGTTGCACTATCGGCGTAATGTGACACTGGGTGATGACCGGTTCGATCTGGAGCTTGCATCAGACCGCGCAAAGTTCCTTGACCGCGTCGCTGCCGTTGAAGCCGGTGTTCTGCAAAGCCATCTTCTGATTGTCGACGGCAAGGTAGACACCGCCCCGATTGACGGCGCCCCTAAGTTTCGGCGGCGCATTCTGTTTCAGGATGTGGAAGGCGGGTTTGCAGTCTTCGACAGCTCCCCCCGCAGTCTGACGCTGCATGAGGCGACGGAGGAAGTCGCCGCACGGTTTGCGCCAGACATGGCGCTGAACCTCGACATGGGCAGTTACGACTATTGCAGCAAGGGCGCCAATCCCTGCGGCGCACTGCCGGTCATCGCGATGGGCAAGCTGTCAAACGTTCTGCGGTTCAGCGTGGCTTCAGGCCAATAACTCCCGACACCCGTTCAACTGACGCTCATAATCCTGAGCGCGGCGCGTGACGCGGCTGGCGGCGTTTTTTAGCCAGTCCTTCTTCTTCCACGACCCCCGCTTAAAGCCGTTATGCCCTTCGTGATAGGCGAGGTACTGGCTGTACGCGTCCGTCATTGACAGGCCGTTCTTGCGGCGGGTCTTGGTCATGTACCAGCCAATGAAGTCGACGCTGTCGTCGAAATCTTCGCGGCTGGCCCAGCCGTTGCCCGTTTCATCACGGTACCAGTCCCAGGTGCCGTCTAGCGCCTGTGAGTACCCATAGGCGGAACTGACGCGGCCATTCGGGATCAAGCCGAAGAACGTGTATTTCTTCGGGGTTTTGGCGTCGTGGCGGAAACTGGATTCCTTCCAGATGATCGCCATGACCACGTGGGGCGGCGCGCCCCATTTATGCTGGGCGTCTGACAGGGCCTCGCCCCATGCTTCACGCCCACCCAACATGCCGCAGATGTTCGTCTGGTCGCGCGGTGGACCGGACGGCGTAGATGAACAGGCGACAAGCCACAATGCCGCCGCCGCCAATAGCGTTGCTGTCGTCGTCTTCATGATGTGCGGGCCTGCTCTCTAGCCTCTGATAATTCCTAAGGTACCACAGAATGAAGCGAGATCAAAGCAGGAGGGTCAGCGTCAACGGGATTGTCAGCGTCGCCATCAGGGTTGATATGACGACCAGGCCGGCGACTTCCTCAGGCTCAGCATCATATTGCAGGGCGATCAGGTAGTTTGTGACAGGCGCAGGCATGATCGCCTGCAGAACAAGAACGCTGAACGCCACGCCGGTCAGACCCAAGGCGGACGCCACGCCAAAACCGATTGCGCCGGCGCAGACATAGCGCAGACTGGCGATCAGTGTCGCCCGGGCGATTGATCCGGGCTGTATGCGGCTGATAGAGACGCCTAGTGTCAGCACCATCAAGGGGATGCCCATCTGCCCGATCAGGGCGACGCTGTTATCCACCGCGGAAGGGGGCTGCCAGCCCGCCAGCGAAGCAGCGACGCCCACCAGCGCCGCCCAGACCATCGGTTGGCGCAAAGCCTCCCACCGTCTTTCGGCGCCTGCGACGAACCAAAGTCCGATAGAAAATTGCATTGAAACCATGATTGCGAAAAGAACGATGGACAGCGCCAAGCCTTCAGCCCCAAAGGCGTAGAGGGCGATGGGCAGGCCGATATTGCCGGAGTTGTTGAAAACGCTTGGCGGTAAAAATGTCATCAGTTTCAGCCCCCCCAACGCAAAACCGGCGGCGAAAACCACGGCAAATGCGCCATACATAGCCACCGTCGCCAGTGCGATTTCTTGAACCGCCGCGGGGGCGATTTCCGCCTGCACCAGCGTCGAAAAGATCAGGCAGGGCATCGCCAATTGCGTCGCCAGGCGGGTGACGAAGGCGATATCGTAAGGCAGATCACGCTTGGCCCACAAAAATCCTATGGTCGCCAGCACAAAAACCGGGGCCGTAATTTCAAGCACTTGAAGGATCAACGGACCGCCCCTAACTAGCACTGGCGACGTTCATAACTTGTTTTCCCCAACGGGGTAAGATGGGACGCGCTGCGAGGGTGTGCGGCAGCACGTCCCCCTATGGAATCTTCCCGGTGAAGGATGTAGTAGTGGCCTGTGGGATAAACGTGGAGCGAGTCGAGAGACCAAGCATGATCAACGCGTCGGCTAAATTTGCGATTGGGCAGGTCGTCCAGCACAGGATCCACCCGTTTCGGGGTGTGATCTTTGATGTCGACCCTGTCTTTTCCAATACAGAGGAATGGTGGAACGCCATCCCCGAAGACAGCCGTCCGCGCAAGGATCAGCCGTTCTATCACCTCTTCGCCGAGAATGAGACGAGCTACTATGTGGCCTACGTCTCGGAACAGAACCTCTTGCCCGATGAAACGGGTGAGCCAGTCGATCACCCCGAAGTGGGGGAGATGTTCTCAGTTCTCGAAGATGGCCAGTACGCCATTGAGGCGACCTTCCGCCACTAATCAGTTCCAGCGTACACCGTGTCTGACGTTACGCTTCGTGATGGTGTAGCGGGCGCTGCGCTCGTTGGCGTTGTCCCGTTGATCCAACACAAAGCGGTTACGGAGCAATCTGGATCTACTGGTCCGAAAAGTCCTAGCTGCGCTTCGCCTTCTTGGTCATCTTGCGGCCCTTGATCTTGGCCCGGTTCACTTTGCGCCGGGCCGATGCGGCGCCGCGGGGGGCGCGGCCCGCCTTGCCGAAACCTTCCGCTTCAATCAGCTCAAAGATCAGGCCGCCGGTCAGGGGCGTCGCCTCCGCCAGGCGCACGGTGGCCTTGGCGCCGATCTTCAGCGATTTGCGCGACCGATCGCCTGTCAGCGTATTGCGGACCTGGTCATAGTGGAAATATTCGGTGCCCAGGCCCGATACCGGGATCAACCCATCCGCGCCGCTGTCATCCAGCTTCACAAACACGCCAAATCGCGCCACGCCTGAAATGCGCCCTTCGAAAACGGCGCCTTCGTGATTGGCCATGTAGGCCGCCAGATAACGATCAGTGGTGTCACGCTCCGCCTCCATCGACCGGCGCTCGGTCTGCGAGATTTGTTCCGCAGTCGACTGCAGGCGATCTATGTCAGACGGGCTGAGGCCATCTTTCCCCCAGCCATGCGCCGACACCAGCGCACGGTGCACGATCAGGTCGGCATAACGGCGAATGGGCGACGTGAAATGGCCATAGGATCTGAGGTTCAGACCAAAATGGCTGAAGTTCTCTGGGCTGTAATAGGCTTGGGTCTGGGCGCGCAGGACGGCCAGGTTGATCAATTCCTGATCAGGGGTGCCTTCGGCCGCATCTAGAATCTGGTTCAGGTGGCGAGTCTGCAGAACCTGGCCCTGCGCCAGGGTCAGGCCCGCCTCCTTCACCTGTTCGCGCAGGGCGTCCAGCTTCATCGGGCTTGGTTCTTCGTGTACGCGGAACAGCAGCGGCTGACCCGCAGCCTCCAACGTCTCGGCTGCGGCGACATTGGCGAGGATCATGAACTCCTCCACCAGATTATGCGCCTCCAGCCGGTCACGGAAACTGATGGAGGCGACCTGACCGCCTTCGGTCAGCTCGATCCGGCGCTCGGGCAGATCCAGATGCAGCGGCGCGCGTTTGTCCCGTGCAATCTCAGCGGCGCGATAGGCGGCGAAAACCGGCGCAATCACCTCATCCATCAGTGGCGCGCACTGGTCGTCGGGCGCGCCGTCATCGGCAGCCTGCGCCTGTTCGTAGGTCAGCGAGGCGGGCGACCGCATCAGGCCGCGATGAAAGTCGTGCGCAATCTTCTGGCCAAGCTTGTTCAGCACCATCCGTACGGCCAGACAGGGCCGATCGACGCCTTCGTGCAGCGAACAAAGGTCGCCAGACAGCGTATCGGGGAGCATTGGAACGACCCGGTCCGGGAAATAGGTTGAGTTACCGCGCAGCCGCGCTTCCTTATCCAGCGCGGACCCCGGCGTGACGTAGTGGGCGACGTCGGCGATGGCGACCCAGACGATGTGACCGTCCTTGTTGGCCGGATCATCATCGGGATGGGCGCAGATCGCATCGTCATGGTCGCGCGCGTCCGCCGGGTCGATCGTTACCAGCGGCAGATGCCGCAGATCTTCGCGCTTGCCCCGCGCCGTGGTCACGGGTTTGGCGGCTGCGGCCTCCTCCAGCGTTTCCGGCGCGAACTGGTGCGGAATGTCGTGGGTGTGGATGGCGATCAGCGAGACTGATTTTGCTGCGCCCGGGTCGCCCAGGCGTTCGAACACCTTGCCTTTGCGCAGGCCATAGCGCGGGCCCGGCAGAATTTCGACCTCAATCAGTTCGCCTTCCTGGGCGTCCATCGTATCGCCGATGGCGATCGTGACCTCGTCGGTCTTGCGATCCACCGGGGCTAACCGCCCGCCGCCGCCTTCGGACCGAAACACGCCCAGCACCCGCTTGGCACCGCCGCGCATCTTTTTGATCATCCGCGCTTCGTAAACCGCATCGTCCTGATCATATATGTGCAGTTTCGCCAGCAATCGGTCACCCTTGGCCAGCGCCGGATCGCCCCGTTTTTCGACGATGACAATGACCGGTGGCGGCGTGGCGTCTTCCCAATTTTGGGGCTTTGCCGTCAAATCACCGTCAGCGTTCGGGCCAAGAACTTCCAACATACCGACGGGGGGCAGGGCGCCGTCGCTCCTGAATTTCTTGCGACCGCTCTTCTTGATTTCGCCGTCCGCCTGCAATTCCCGGATCATCCGTTTCAATTCGATCCTCGCAGCGCCTTTCACGCCGAAGGCGCGGGCGATGTCGCGTTTTGATGCGCGGTCCGGGTTGTCTTTGACCCAGGCCAGAATGTCGGATTTTTGGGGGAGATCGCTCATCCCCCACCTATGGACCCATGAGCGGGCTGGGTCCAGATGTGGTTTGACACGGGCGGGCGGTGCCACGACCTAGAAGTCTATGGAAAATCACATCACCGCTGATGCAGGCGCCACGGAGTTTGACGCCTCAGATAGCAAGTATGCCGGCTTTGTCACCGCCGTTCGCCGTCATAGCCGTAGCGCGGCCTGCGCGCCGGCCCAAACCACCCTCGCCGAAACGCATGATTGGTTGCTTAGCTGCGGCCTGCGTCAGCAGAACTTCGCCCAGTTGTTCGAAGAATTGATCTGGCGGATCATTGCGTCGGGCCCCCCGCGGGCCCGCGCCACGATCCATATCGGCACGCTTCACCCGCAACTATCTGGATATGGTTACAATTTTGAACTGAGGGACGGTTTTCAGGGCGAGGTGATTGTCCAGAAGGAGGCAAGCCTCATGCCGTCCTACAAACTCAACCCGCTTTACCGTGTAATGGTCCATGGCGAGACGGTGCGCGTATCGCCACTGAACCCGGCGGATGCGGAATGCTTTCCCCTGATCTAGGAAATGGCATCACCGACTATCTGGCGCGCCCCCTTGGCGGTGGCAGCGATTACAGCAACGCAGGCACGATGGCGACGACGCGGCCGGGCGGGTTTGCGGTGGACCAGTTTCATTCGCTGAGCGCGATCTTCGATCTCTTCTCACTCTTCGTGGAACGCCACATCGCCTATCGGATATTGGCCAAAGTGCTGGACACATATCTGGGCGCCAGTGCAGGAGCAGAGGTTCTGGCGGGAGCGATTGAGCGTGGCGCAGGGCGGCGGATCGAGGCGGTAATCTGGGTCAGCGACTAGCGCGGCTTCACTGAACGGTCTGAGCGGATGTCAAAATAATAGGTCAGCGCCATGCTGAACCTTTACTTTGGCACTCTTGCAGGCGCAGTGGTGGCTGAGGACGGCGAGGTGCAGAAGTTCATCGGCGATGGCCGCTTGGCCGTGTTCCCGATCGAGGCAGACGCCGCCTCCGCCAGTAAATCTTGTAAGTCATTGTTAATGGATGACTTATTTGATGGGTGGCGTTTCAAAAAAAACGTGCGTGTCAGTTTGGCGTACGCATTGGAATGGGCCTGAAACTGCTGAAGATTTTCTGCGCCAGCGAGCCACCTGGCAGCCCGAATGGTGGCGATATGCGTTGCCGCCATCTGCGCCGCCAGCATCCGCTCAACCAGATCGCGGGGGGAGATATCCCTCACAATCGAAAGCATGAACTCACGTTGGTCCGAAAGTTCATCATTGCCGCTAGCCTCGCTCCCCGCCAGCACCTGCATGCTCTGAGATACGAAGGCCTTTAGCTGGACTTCTTCGCGCGTGCCAAAGATTTCGCTCAAGGGGCCAATTTCCACTGGAGTGGGTAAACCGGT
Source organism: uncultured Pikeienuella sp. (assembly GCA_965659735.1). Classification (GTDB taxonomy): domain Bacteria; phylum Pseudomonadota; class Alphaproteobacteria; order Rhodobacterales; family Rhodobacteraceae; genus Pikeienuella. Next base: position 8,736 of record CBFHXH010000080.1, on the reverse strand, counting down.
TTGGCATGGATCACGACGCTAACCGAGGCAGGCGTGCGCATCTCGATGGATGGACGGGGCTGTTACCTCGACAACATCTTCATCGAACGCCTGTGGCGGAGCCTAAAACAGGAGGCGATCTATCTCGAAGAGATTACCGACGGCTTCCAGGCTCGGCGCGTCATCAAGAACTGGATGGCATTCTACAACACTGAGCGGCGCCATTCCGCGCTTGATTGGCAGGTGCCCGACGACGCATATTGGGCGGGCTTGGAGAGCAGAAAGCAGCATGAAACCTAAACCAGATAAACCTTAGCGAAGCTGCAAAACTGTTCGAAAAGGTGGGACCACTTCACTTTGTCGCTATGGATCGAACCAAGTCTTCATTGCGCTTAAGCATTTAATTTTTTTGCAGGAACCGTTGCGAAAGAGTAGTTGTTCAGGCTGTGTTTTGAATGGGTGTAGAATCACTTAAATTGGCTGTAAAACTATCTTGCTAAAATGGATCAAGTGACGAGGCGCGCCAGCGCTTTTTCCTTGAAGAACGCTTAACCGAACGTTGGTGTTCGGAAAACTATTTGACCTGCCGCTTAAGCGGTGTTCCGTCAGTAAACGCCACGTTGGCAATCCAGTTCACAATGGCATGCGAAGGCGCCGCTGACGTTTTACGAAGTCGTTTGGATAGAGCCGCGGCGTTTCATTGATACTGGACCGATGTGACTGGTTCCTGTCTACTTTTGCGATCTTTGAATGGAGAGCCACATGCCTGACCTGCCGAATCAGATGATCGTCACCGCGCAGCCCGAAGCCTCTGAAGCTGGCGCTCGTATTCTTATGCGGGGTGGAAACGCCGTTGACGCGGCCATGGCCGCCGCTCTGGTGCAGGGCGTGGTTGATCCGCAAATGTGCGGGATTGCCGGCTTTGGCAACTGCCAGATTTATGACCCGAAACGGGGCATCCACACCTGTATCGACTTTCATGGCAAGACGCCCTTGGCGGCGACGCCTGATATGTGGCTGGATCGCCTTGAAGGAGAGACACGCGACGGCTTTGGCTTTGTTTTGAGAGACAATGTCAACGATATCGGCTATCAGTCTGTCACAACGCCGGGATCGCTGAAAGCTTACTTTGAGGCCTCTACAGAATTCGGCACGATGGACTGGTCGGACATTGTCGCCCCTGCCGTGGCGCAGGCGGAGGCTGGGTTCATCATCCGCCCCCATGTGAACTTCTGGTGGACCTTTGGCGCTGATCTTGGCCGTGTCTCAAATATGGATCGCTGCGCGTTTTCAAAAACGGGCCGCTCTGCATTTTTGAACCACGATGGCTCGGCCAAGGGGATCGGAGCGCATGTCTCGAACCCCGATATGGCGCGCACCCTTTCGCTGATCGCGAAAGACGGCGCGGATGTCTTCTATACCGGCGAGATCGCCCAACGCATCGACGAGGACTTTCGCGCCAATGGCGGGTTGCTGTCCGCCAAGGATTTGGCGAGTTATCGGACCACGCGCGCAGATCCGCTGCAGGGGAATTATCGAGGCAATGACATTGCGACGAACCACCCGCCGGGCGGCGGCATTATGCTTGTCGAAATGTTGAACATTCTGGAAAACTTCGATCTGGCCGCGATGGGCCACAACACGACTGATTATATCCGCACCGTGGCTGAGGCGATGAAGGCTGCGACTTCGGACAAAGACACGCATGTCGGCGATCCGACCTTTGTCGACATTCCCGATTTCCTGACCTCGAAGGATTATGCATCTGGCATCGCTGACCGCATTCGCGGTGGCGAGAAGATGAGCGTCACGCGCCTCGGCCTGCCGGAATCGAAAGACACGACGCATGTCGCTGTGGTCGATAAGGACGGCATGTGCGTGACCATGACCCACTCGCTAGGGATGCCATCGGGTGTCATCACTGACGGGCTGGGGTTCATGTACAATGGCTGCATGGGCGTCTTTGATCCACGTCCGGGACGCGCTGGATCCATTGCGCCGGGCAAATCGCGGTTCTCATCCCTCTGCCCAACGATGGTGTTCCGCGACGGGCAACCTCGTATCGTTCTGGGTGCGCCGGGGGGCACACAGATCGCCATGGGCGTGCTGCACGCGCTGTTGAATGTAATCGACTTCGATATGCCGATGGACCGCGCTGTATCAGCCCCCAGGTTCTCGGCCACATCTGATGCCATCGACATCACCAACCGCATCCCCGGCTATCTAGTTGAGCCGCTTGAGGCGGAGGGATACGAGGTTATTCGCTCTCCCCTCACCTTCGGGATCGCGGCGGTGCATGGGATACGGATTGACGGGCAAACGTTGTCAGGTGGCGCCGATCCCGGCCATGATGGCGTCGCGCTTGGGGTTTGAGCGAAGCTCTCAGCCGCCGCTAGGCCCATCGTAGCCGAACGGAGTGCGCGGGGGATCGGCTGTCTCAACCCACACCGCCTTTGGTCGGCTATATGCAGCCAGACCTTCCAGCCCGCTGGACCTGCCATAGCCTGATGCGCCTGAGCCACCAAAGGGCGCCGAGACGTGGATCGTTTTGTAACTGTTGATCCAGAACGTGCCGGCGCGGACATTCGCGGCGACCCGGTGCGCGCGGCCAACGTCGGTTGTCCAGACAGCGCCCGCCAGACCAAACACGCCGCGATTTGCGATCCCAATCGCCTCGGCTTCGTCGTCGAACGGGATCAGCGTTACGACGGGGCCAAAAATCTCTTCCCTTGCTGCTGGCGCATCCGGTTTGAGGTCTGAAAGGATCGTCGGCGGGATGAACAACCCGCTTTCAGGCGCTGACCCGGCAGTCAGGCGGGCGCCCCCCGCCTCGGCTTCGTTGAGCATTGCTTCGATGCGAGATGCCTGTGCGCGGTTTCCGACGGGGCCAATTTCTGTGGAGACATCCAAAGGGTCGCCGAGAGTGATCCGGGCCATTCCGTCCGCGACCCTTTCGCGGAATTGATCCACAATCTCGCGTTGAACCAGCAGGCGAGATCCAGCGACGCAGCTTTGACCAGCGCCTGCGAATATCGCCGCCTGAGCGCCTTTGGATGCGGCGGAAAGATCGGCATCTGAGAAGATGATATTTGCCGACTTTCCGCCAAGCTCCAGCACTGTTTCTTTAAGTGCTGCTCCGGCCGTGGCGGCGACACGCCGCCCGGTTACGGGTGATCCGACGAAGATGACCTTTCCAACATTCGGATGTTCGATTGCCGCCGTACCCGCGGTGGGACCAAGCCCCGCGAGAACATTGACCAAACCTTTCGGCAAGCCCGCAGTTTCCGCGATCATCGCTAGGGCGACAGTGGTAATCGGCGTCAGTTCAGAGGGTTTGATCACCACGCCGTTGCCTGCAGCGATCGCGGGCGCGATTTGCCAACCAGCCGTGAACACTGGCGCATTCCAGGGTGTGATCTGAAAGACGACGCCAATAGGTTCACGCAATGTGTAGACGAGATGACCAGAGGGGACGGGAATAACCTCTCCATGGGTCTTGTCGGCCCACCCGGCGTAGTAGGTGAACATCTCGACCACCTTGGCGACCTCGACGCGGCAGTCGCGGATTGGTTTACCAGCAGACAGGGCCTCTAGCTGCGCAAGCGTCTCGGCCTTTTTGGTTATTTCAGAGGCGATAGTTTGCATGATCTGGCCGCGGTCGTGGTGGCTGTAGTCTCGCCACCAAACGGTTTGCGCTTTTGCAGCGGCTTCTGCAGCTTCGGCAGCCAGTTCGGCGCCTGCGTCGCAATAGGTTGTGAAAGGGGCGTCCAGATAAGGGTCTATCAGCTCAATTTCATCGCCCGCTCCATGCTGCAATGCGCCGCCAACCCAGCTGGCCGGGCGTTCACCTAGACCGAGGGTCGCAATCAGATCATAAAAAAGGGCCGCGCGGTTGGTCATCGCTTCATCCTTGTCATTTCATTGAAGTCGGCATCATCCGGCAGCGTCTCACTACTATCAGCCCAAAGCCGCGCGATCGGGCCAAAGGCAGGCGTCTCTACGCCGGTTTCCGCGGCCAACGCGGCGGCGAGCGCCACGTCCTTGCGCATTAAACCCATGGTGAAACCACTGTCGAAGGTCTGAGACAGAACCCAGCGCGGAAAGTTCACCTCGCTGACCCCGCTGCGCCCTGATCCGGCATTGACCGCCTCCATCAGCTTTTCAGGCGCAACACCTGCGGCCTCGGCCATCTTTGTCGCCTCCGCCACCAAAGAAAGATTAGCGGCGCATAGCATGTTGTTCGCGATCTTGGCCGCGTGCCCTGCACCGGCTGCGCCGACATAGACGATGGTTGCTGATAGACGCTCCAACGTGGTTCGGACTGTCGTCAGGGCGGCTTCATCACCACCGATCAGCATGGTCATCGTCCCCGATTTGGCGCCTGTCGGGCCGCCGCTGACCGGGGCGTCAAGAAATGTCCAGCCAGATGCTGCGCCCATCGCCGCCATGTCGCGAGAGGTTGCGGGGTCGGAGGTCGTTGTATCCAAAACGATGGCGCCTGATGGTAGCACATGCGCTGCGTCCTTCATCGCGGTGCGCACAGCCGCAGCGTTGGGGAGCGATAGTATCAGCAGGTCAACGTCAGCCGCCGCAGCCAGAGATCCGGCGACGGTTCTCCCTGACGCGATGGCAAATTCTCGTGCGGTTTCATCGGCGTCCCAGCAAATCGGTTCTGCGCCAGTTTCCGCCAGCCGCGCAGCCATGCCGCCGCCCATGCGCCCACACCCAATCACCCCGATTTTCATGTGTATCTCTCCCGATGTTTCACCGCATCAATGTCGGCCATGACCGCTCTAAGGCCAAACACCTCAACCAGACCGGGGCGCCGCGTCATTCCGACCCGATGCATCACTTTCAGTGAGGCTTCGTTCTGCGGTAATGCGAGGGCGATGATGGTCGGAAGGTCAAGTGTGTCAAACCCGAATGATAGCGCCGTTGCGGCACCTTCCGCAGCATAACCCTTTCCCTGAGCTCCAGGTCTCAAAGCATTAAGCAGCTCAGTCCGGCCGTGAAATTCAGGCTGAAGCCGCAGACCCAGATGGCCAATCAGATGGCCGGTCGCTCGCTCCACCACCGCCCAGGGGCCATATCCCGGATCATCCCAAAGCGCAGCGAAGGCGGGACCCAGCCGGGCGGCTATGGCGGCGCCCTGGGCCGCTGACGCCACGCCGCCTGCCAGATAGCGCGCGACCTCAGGTCTGGACCAGATCGCCGCGTAATCCGCTTCATCCCCAAGCTCAAACGGTCTGAGGATCAGGTGTTCCGTTTCAACAGTATGGGACATTGTTGTCATCGGAGCGCCCTTCGAAGGGGGTTTCCCAAAGGGCGCATCGGGTCTAACGTTCCTCGATTACGCAAAAGGAACATACGATGCGCGCAATGGTTTCCGCCCCCCAGCCCGAGGCTGTCGAAGCCGGGCTGGATATTTTGAAAGACGGCGGCAATGTCATCGACGCTGCAATCGGTGCTGCGCTGGTGCAGACCGCTGTCGACCCGCAGATGTGCGGAATAGCCGGGTTTGGCAGCTGCCACATCCATCTCACAGACGGGACGCACACCCTGATCGACTTTCATGGCCGCGCACCAAAGGCAACGACGCCCGAGATGTGGGAAGATCTGGTGGTGCGAGAATGCGACGACGGGTTTGGGTTTGTGCTGAAGGGCGAAGTCAACGAGGTTGGCTATCAGTCCGCCACAACGCCGCTGACGCTGCGGGCGTTCGATGATATCCTGAACCGGTTCGGCACCCGCAGCATGGCGCAATCTCTTGAGCCTGCGATTGCCTATTGCGAGAATGGCTTCGCTATCCGCCCGCATGTTCATGGGTTTTGGAGCACGCCAGCGCAGAAGGGTCGCATCCCGCGCTATCGTGGGCTTTCTGATGACCCGTCGACGGCGAAGATCTACCTGCACCCTGACGGTGCCATGAAGGGCGTCGGCGAGATCCTGCGCAACCCCGATATGGGCAGCACCTATCGGCGCATCGCTGAACATGGTGTTGATGATTTCTACACCGGCACCATCGCGCGTCAAATTGCTGACGATATGGCCGCCAATGGCGGGCTGATCACGATGGAAGATCTGGCTGACTGCCAGACGCTTGAGACCGCGCCGATCTGGACGACCTATCGGGGCCGCAAAGTCGCGACCAACCAGCCGCCGGGCGGTGGGTTGGTCATTGCGGTCATGCTGAACATTCTTGACCGCTTTGACCTTGCGGCGATGGGCCACAATTCGCCCGACTACATCGCGACTGTGTCTGAGGCGATGAAGATTGCAACCGCCGAGAAAGACGCGCGAATGGGCGATCCCCGCTTTGTAAATATACCGTTCGAAGAATTCCTTTCGGATGACTACGCTGACCGGATGGCCAACCGTATCCGGCGGGGTGAAAAGACCCATGTGCCCCGCATGAACAGCGGGGGCGACAGTAAGGAAACCACACATATCTGCGTGGCTGACGCGGTTGGAAACTGTGTGACCATGACACACTCGCTCGGATCGTCCTCGGGCGTTGTGACTGATGGTCTGGGGTTCATGTACAACAACTGCATGATGGTCTTTGATCCGAGGCCCGGCCACGCCGGTTCGCTGGCGCCGGGCAAGGCACGGTTCACGGCCCTGTCGCCGACCATCGTCTTTGATGAAGCCGGGAACGCGCCCTGGTTTCTGGTAGGGGCACCCGGAGGCACCACGATCACCATGGGCAACCTTCAAGCCATACTGAACGCCGTTGATTTCGGCATGACTGCACAAGAGGCTGTGCACGCGCCCCGGTTTACGGCGACATCTGACGTGATCGAGGTAACAAACCGTATCCTCAGATCGACTGAACGGGAGCTTCAGGCGCGCGGCTATCCAACACTGCGCCATGCACAAAGCTACATGTTGCCGATCGTGCATGCGATCCGCATCGAGGATGGCGTGCTGGATGGCGGGGCCGACCCATCGGGCGACGGCATGGCGGCAGGGATCTAGGCAGACAATCATTCAGCCGGGGTGTCCTGACCCAAAACGTTCACCGAGTATGGCCCTATGCGCTGCCAGATGGAGCTGACATGCATCGCCTCAGACGCGCTGTCGGGCCGCGAGTATTCGGTCCGATAGACGAGCAGGGCGTTTTCGAGGCCAAGATGCGTCGCGCGCGGTTCCATGATGGAAAAGGACGCCACACTTGATCTGTCAACAAGTAGGCCAACATGGCAGGCACACGTCGCGAAACAGCTTGGATAGACGTCAATAAACCCCTCATCTATCAAAACTTCATCCACCGCAGCGTCGCCATCGACCAGCGCCTGCCAGACCTGCGTTTGGGGACCAAAAGATCGGTCAGAAGATCCCGGCTCATCTGGATAAAAGGCGCGAGACCGCGTCCACATAGACCTCAGCCCCCAAGATGATGTCCTCATCAGAGGTGTTCTCCGACCAGTGATGGCTGATCCCGCCAATAGATGGCACAAACATCATCGCTGACGGCACGTGGGGCTGGATTACCTGCGCATCATGACCGGCGCCTGAGGACATGATGCGGTGGGTGTCGGGTGCCAGCGCCTTGGCCGCATCAACCAGTGTTTGGCGAACCTTGTCATCCATCACCGCAGGTGTTGACTGGCCCATAACCACAAGCTGCGCAGAGCAGGGGCCCCAGGCGTCAACCTCAGCCACCAACGCCTCTAGCCGGGCGTGCATCGCGTCGAGGATCGCCTGATCGGCATCGCGCAGCTGAAACCACATCTCGGCACGGCCGGGGATAATAGACGGCCCGCCGGGTTCCAACGTAGTGCTGCCGACGGTCCAGACACTGTCGGGGCCAGCAACCTTGGGAAACTGGTCCTCGATCCTGCGCCACAGCTCCATCATCGCACGGCCCGCGTCCTTGCGAGACGTCATTGTGGTTGTTCCAGCGTGGTTTTGCTCGCCTTCGAATATAATTTTGTACTGCCAGATCGCTACGATGGAGGTGACGACGCCAATCTGCTGACCCGCTTTTTCCAGCCTGTCGCCCTGTTCGATGTGCGCTTCATAAAAGCCGATATAGCGCGAAGGGTCGATCTGTAGCCGAGGGCGATCGGCCAGACCAGCCGCCGCAAGAAGGTCACGCAGCGAACCGCGCCCGGACCGATCTTGCGCTTGATCGATTCGCGAATCTTCCAATTCACCAACACAGGACATCGACCCAAAGAAGGATCCGAAGTGCCCTTCTTCGTCAGCGAACGCCACGACATCGACGCCCTTTCCGGCAAGCGCCGGATCCTCCGCCACGGCGCGCGCGGCCTCTAAAGCGTAGACAACGCCAAGCGCGCCATCCAGCCAGCCAGCATGGTTCTGGCTCTCGATGTGAGACCCCGCCAAAACATGCGGCCCGTTCCCCGGCGCTCGCCCGAAAACGTTGGCTATACCGTCGATCTCAGCCTCATGGCCTGCTGCGCGTAGCTTGTCGCACAACCATTCGCGCGCCGTCATGTCGTCTGCTGAAAGCGTCGGACGATGGACGCCGGTCTTGTAAGATCCGATCTCTCGAAGCGCCTTCAAGTTTGCCAGCGCACGGGCACCATTCGCCTTGGCCATGTCGCAATCTCCTATTTCGCAACTGCAACAATTTGTTGACAGGTTGCTGCGCGGGTGCAAGCCTTTCTGTAGGACGAAACAAATAAGATGCGGCTCACGTGTCGTAATCTTGGTTGCGGATATCAAACTGGCCGCAAATGAAATTTATCCAATAATCGTGCGCAAGTTGCGCCGGACTGACCGCGTATG
>CBFHXH010000079.1:0-16917 GCA_965659735.1 uncultured Pikeienuella sp. | reverse complement strand
AAACTTTCGGAAACACCGCGATATGTAAAGGGCGGCGCTACGCGAGACCGCCGATGGCGCGCAGCCGGCGTTCCAGAACTCCAATACGCGCATCGTCGCCATCGACCAGCGCATAGACCCAGGCATGGGTAAGGTGAAATCGTGCCTCTTCCGGGCCAGCGGCGAATTCAGCCGCTGCGGTTTCGTGCAAAACGCTAAGACGCGCGGCATGGGCGGTTTGCCCGTGCAGGCGCGTCAGTTCTTCGTCCAGCGCTGCCCGGTCGGTCACGCCGACAGACGCGTTGCAACCCAGTCGTGGAAGGCGTGTGTAGGGCTGTCCATCACGGCGGAAAAGACGCCGCCCGCAAATCCTGGCGCGCCGCGGCCGCGCTGCATGCCTTGGGTGACGAAGAGGTCTTCGGAAAGCACCTCTTTCCACATCTTGGCGTTTGTGGCGCGGAGTTCGGCATAGTCGTCCGAGGTCGCCGCCTCTTCGGAGGCGTAATAGATCTCAACCCGTTCAATCGTGCGATCATGCGCCTTGGGGTCGAGATGCGCGGCCCAGAAATGGTCGCGGTGAAAGCCGAAGAGCGTGTTTGGGTAGAAAGACGGATATTCCGCCGCCTTGTCCCATTTGGGCGGTAAGTCGTCGAAGTCCGGCGGGCTCATCGGGCCGTAGTCCGGGTTGTAGACCAGCGTGCCCTGGCCGGAAAAGCCACCGGGTTCAGGCAGGTGATAGTGATCTTCAAGCCGCGAATAGCTGTTCAGCCCCGGGTGCACCCAGGGCAGATGATAGCTTTCGCAGTTGTTTTCTAGCACCAGTTTCCAGTTCGACTGTATGTCGAAGGAAAAACCGGAAGAGGTCGCGGCGTGATAGATCGGCTTGCCCATGAAGTCGGCCATGTGATTCGTCAGTGGGCTGATCCATTCGTCGAAAGCTGGCGCTTGTCCATTCAGGTTGACGAAGACGACGCCCATGAAGACAGCTGAGCGCACTTCGGTCAGACCTGTCGTTTCAGGGTTCACGCTTTCATGCGCGTTGACGCCCGGGCCGCCGACATGCGGCGTGGCGCGCAGCTTGCCATCAAGGCTGTAGCACCATGAATGATAGGGGCATCGAATGACGCCGCCGAAGTTCTTTTTCTCTTCCACTAGAATCATGCCCCGGTGACGGCACACGTTTTCATAAACGCGCACATCGCCCGCCTTGTCGCGGAGAAGGAGGAGAGGCGCGCCAAGATAGTCGATTGGCGCGGTATCGCCGATATTCGGGACGTCGCAACCGAATCCGATCGAGGCCCAGCCCGAATGGAAAATTTTCTCCCGCTCCAGCGCCAAGGCGTCCGGCGTATTGTACAGGGCGTTCGGCAGTCCCTTGGCGCGTGCGACGGGCTGGCGAACGGCGTCCAGCGCCTCTGCAAGATCCTGAGCGTGAAGCATGAAATCCTCCTGTTTCGACTAATCTGATGTGCTGATTTTTGGGCCCCGCCGCGCGTCAAAATACGACTGTCGCGAGACGTGTTTCGCCGCTTTATGCAGGGTTGTCCGACGCGATGTACACGACATCAAACTGTCATATTGGACAGCAGAATCAGACAATTTTCGGGGATAAGTCTGTGGATAAGTGGGTAAACAAAGGCAAATGATACGATGTTCCTAATTCGTTCACCCAAATGTGGTGGGGTCGATTGGGTCAAGTACAAAATGTCGTATTAATGTCAAAAAAACCGTTTGACCCATGGTCGACCTTCCCCCCATAACTTGTGCCTACGAGCGAAACAGGCCCTACCTGTAGCAGAAACAGTTACCAATGGGCGCTCAACAATTTAGCAATCATCGACTCTGCCTTGCAGGGTGGACCAAAATCAGCGTGCGGCATGTGCGTCGCGCGATCAAATAACGACTCGCTCTTATTCAGGGCTTCGAGGGGATAACAAAATGAAAATCGATCGCAGGATCACCACCGCCAATTCATCGCCTTACGACGCGATTGAATTCCGAAAAGCCGTCAGCGAAATCCGCAATCCCAATGGCTCTATCGTCTTCAAGCTGGACGACATCGATGTGCCGTCCGCATGGAGCCAGGTGGCGTCCGACGTTCTGGCGCAGAAGTATTTCCGCAAAGCCGGCGTCCCCGCCGCTCTGAAGAAGGTCAAGGAAAAAGGCGTGCCGGAGTTTCTGTGGCGGTCCGTTCCAGACGAAAAAGCGCTGAAGAAACTGCCAGAAGATGAACAGTATGGCGGCGAAACCTCCGCCACCCAGGTGTTTGACCGACTGGCGGGCGCGTGGGCCTATTGGGGTTGGAAAGGCGGCTATTTTTCCACCGAAGCGGATGCGCAGACGTATTTTGATGAAATGCGGTTCATGCTGGCGACGCAGATGGCGGCGCCGAACTCCCCTCAGTGGTTCAACACCGGCCTGCATTGGGCGTACGGCATCGACGGACCGAGCCAGGGCCATTTCTACGTCGACTACAAGACCGCCAAGCTGACCAAATCCGCCTCCGCTTACGAGCATCCGCAGCCGCATGCCTGCTTCATCCAGTCAGTCTCTGACGATCTGGTTAATGACGGCGGCATCATGGATCTTTGGACCCGTGAAGCGCGCCTGTTCAAATATGGCTCCGGCACTGGCACGAACTTTTCATCGCTCCGCGCCGAAAGCGAGCCTCTTGGCGGCGGCGGAAAATCTTCGGGCCTGATGTCTTTCCTGAAGATCGGCGACCGTGCTGCGGGCGCTATCAAGTCGGGCGGCACGACGCGCCGCGCGGCGAAGATGGTGATCTGCGACATGGATCACCCGGACATCGAGAGATTCATCAACTGGAAAGTTGTCGAAGAACAGAAGGTCGCCTCGCTGGTCGCCGGGTCCAAGATGCATGAGGAAAAACTCAACCTCATTTTCGATGCGATCAAGGGCTGGGATGGGGCGCTGGAAGACGCCACTGACCCGAAGAAAAACACCACGCTGAAAGCGGCCATCAAATCGGCCCGCAAGGTGAAGATCCCTGAAACCTATGTGAACCGCGTGCTTCAGTATGCGCGCCAGGGCGTCGAGCGAATTGAATTTCCCGTCTACGACACCGACTGGGACAGCGAAGCCTACAACACGGTCGCTGGTCAGAACTCCAACAACTCCGTCCGCGTGACGGATGCCTTCCTGAAGGCCGTTGAAGATGACGCTGACTGGGATCTGGTGCGCCGCACCGACGGCAAGGTCGACAAGACCGTCAAGGCCCGCGATCTGTGGGAACAGATCGGCATGGCTGCATGGGCCTGCGCCGACCCGGGCATGCAGTACCACGACACGATCAACGACTGGCACACCTGCCCCGAAGACGGTCAGATCCGGGCATCGAACCCGTGTTCCGAGTACATGTTCCTCGACGATACGGCCTGTAACCTGGCATCGATGAACCTGCTGACCTTCCTGAAGGGCGACGCGTTCGACATCGAAGCTTACGAGCACGCCACCCGCCTTTGGACGGTGACGCTGGAAATCTCGGTGCTGATGGCGCAGTTCCCCAGCGTTGAGATTGCTGAGCGGTCCTACAAGTTCCGCACGCTGGGCCTCGGCTACGCCAACATTGGCGGTCTCTTGATGAACCTCGGCTATGGCTATGACAGTGACGAAGGCCGGGCCCTCTGCGGCGCCCTGACCGCTGTGATGACCGGCGTCAGCTACGCCACCTCGGCAGAGATCGCGTCCGAAGTCGGTGCCTTCCCAGGCTATGAAAAGAACGCCGACCACATGCTGCGCGTCATCCGCAACCACCGCCGCGCCGCTTACGGTGAGACGGAAGGCTACGAAGCGCTGGCCACGAAGCCGATCGCGCTGGACCACGCCAACTGCCCGGATGAGCGCCTGCTGGACCACGCCCACAAGGCATGGGACGAAGCGCTGCGTCTTGGCGAAGCGCACGGGTTCCGCAATGCGCAGGCCACTGTGATTGCGCCGACCGGCACGATCGGTCTGGTGATGGACTGTGACACCACAGGGATTGAGCCTGACTTTGCGCTGGTGAAGTTCAAGAAACTGGCCGGTGGCGGTTACTTCAAGATCATCAACCAGTCGGTGCCCGCCGCCCTGACGAAACTGGGCTATGGTGAAAACGCCGTTCGCGCCATCGTCGACTACGCGGTGGGGCAGGGCACGCTGGTTGGCGCGCCGGGCGTCAATCATGTCACGTTGGCCAAAAAAGGTTTCACACGTGAAATCCTGAAAACGGTTGAAGACAATCTTGCGACCGCCTTCGACATCCGGTTCGTCTTCAATCAGTTCACACTGGGCGTTGATTTCTGCCGCGATGCGCTGGGCCTGACCGAAGATCAGCTGAACGACAGCGGTCTGGACCTGCTGAAGGCGATTGGTTTCAAGAAGTCCGAGATTGACGAAGCCAACAACTTTGTCTGCGGGACCATGACGCTGGAAGGCGCACCGGGTCTGTCCGATGACCACATCGGCGTCTTCGATTGCGCCAATCCATGCGGCAAGATCGGCAAGCGGTACCTTTCCGTGAACAGCCACATCTACATGATGGCCGCAGCGCAAAGCTTTATCTCGGGCGCAATCTCGAAAACCATCAACATGCCGAACGACGCGACAGTGAAAGAGGTGAAAGACGCCTACCGCCTCAGCTGGGAACAGGGTGTGAAGGCCAACGCGCTGTATCGCGACGGCTCTAAACTCAGCCAGCCGTTGGCCACGCAGATCATCGACGAGGATGACGATGTGGAAGAGCTGCTGGAGGCGCCCGCCGCTGTTCAGGCTGCGACCATAGCTGAAAAGATCGTCGAGAAGGTCGTGATCAAAGAGGTCGCCGCAAAACGCGAACGCAACCGCCTGCCGGATCGCCGCAAATCCTACACTCAGAAGGCGGTCGTGGGCGGTCACAAGGTCTACCTCCACACAGGTGAGTTCGACGATGGCAAGCTGGGTGAGATCTTCATCGACATGCACAAGGAAGGCGCCGCCTTCCGCGCGATGATGAACAACTTCGCCATCGCCATCTCGATGGGCCTGCAATACGGCGTGCCGCTGGAAGAGTTTGTTGAGGCCTTCACCTTCACCCGGTTCGAGCCGGCGGGAATGGTGCAGGGCAACGACAACATCAAGAACGCAACGTCGATCCTCGACTACATCTTCCGCGAGCTGGCGATCAGCTATCTCGGCCGTGACGACCTGGCCCATGTGGAGCCGGAAGGCACCCGTTATGACGAACTGGGTCGGGGTGAAGCGGAAGGTGTGCGCAACTTCACAGAAGCGGAGCCAGAGGTCGCGAACACAGCGATTGAGATGATTCGCCAGGCGGCGTCCGCCGGGTTCCACCGCAACCGCATCCCTAGCGGAGCAACTGAGCTTTATGTTGTGAAGGGTGGAGCGGAGCCGACAGCCGGACCATCGGGCGGTACCATGGCGGTTGAAACTGTCGGGGCCGCAACATCGACCGCCGCGGTCGCCTCAGCCTCCACCGCGGTGATGGCCCGTATGGCCGAAGCCAAGATGAAGGGCTACGAGGGCGACCCTTGCGGCGAATGCGGAAACTTCACTCTGGTGCGCAACGGCACCTGCATGAAGTGCGACACCTGTGGGGCGACGTCTGGGTGCAGCTAAGCGAATAACGGCGCTCCCCTGCCCGGGCGCGCGTCGTTTCTGAACAGGCCACAGGCGAGAACCGGGCAGAAAAGAAGCCTGATAATAGAAACTTCAGCGGGGTCCTTTGGCCCCGCTTTTTTGTGGATAGGTGTGAAACGGGGTTTGGCTTCACGCGTGAAACCGTTTCTAAGTATCTGGAAAATATGTGAATTAGGGGTTTGTTGAGATTTGGTGTTAAAGGCTGGTTTCACAATTGGGTGGGACTTTGCGGCGTGGTGGTTCTGGGGCGGAACGGACGTTCAAAACATGCGCATTCCGCATCGGAATCAAGCCGAAGGTGCCGATGCGAGCGTCAGCCCGTCCCGGCGGTCTGACGCTTTGCGCTATGCGGGAATTTAGGATGTATCTTGCTGGGATAAATCAAGGAGATCTGCGGTTACGGCGTCAGCCCACGGCCTGACGCTCTCATCGGCTACCGTTGTTTACCACCGCCCCGGATTTGATCCGGGGCCTCGATAGGTTGGGCGCTTCGTTTTTCGAGGTCCCAGGTCAAGCCTGGGACGGTCGGGAATACGAACGTCCGCTTAGACCCAAGAGCAGTCTCTTCTTTCCCATTCAGCCAACACACGGCCTGAAAAGGGCTTAGGCAGACTTCAGCCGCTGGTTTCTTCCGCCAATGTCGCCTGTAGTCCCTCGCGATAGGTCGGATATTTCAGATCAACGCTAAGCTCTTCACGCAGCCGTTTGTTCGAAACCCGTTTTGATTCCGCGTAGAAACTGGCCGCCATCGGCGACATTTCCACATCCTCAATCGGCGTCAGTGGGGGCGGTGCCACGTCCAGCAGTTCGGCCGCATAGGCGATGACGTCCTGCGGGGGGGCGGCCATGTCATCGCACAGGTTATACGCCCGCACCGGGTTCGGCCGCGCGAACGACGCTTCCAACGCCGAGGCGATGTCATCGCGGTGGATGCGCGAAAACACCTGATTGGGTTTCAAAATCCGCCGCGCCGTTCCTTTGCGAACTTTGGAAAATGGCCCACGGCCGGGCCCGTATATCCCGGCGAGACGGAAGATATGCAGCGGCAAATCCAATTCCCGCCACGCGGTTTCAGCCATGACCCGTAATTCGCCGCGCTTGGTCGCGGGGGTCAGGGCCGTGTCTTCGTCAACCCAACCACCCTGATGGTCGCCATAAACGCCGGTGGTCGACAAATAGCCTACCCACTGAAACTCAGCCGCTTTAATCAGGTCGCGTGCGGCGTTCAGCGTGGGGTCGCCTGCCTCTGACGGTCCGGCTGACACCAACAGATGCGTCACCTGGGCCAGATCTTCTGCGCGCGGCGGCCATGCCACGGCCTCAGCCCCGATCGCTGCCATCTGGCGCTGTTTGTCTTCGTTGGAGGTCGTGCCAAGCACGCGCCATCCCTGAGGGATCAGCCGTTCGGCCAGCGCGGCGGCTGAATAACCGTAACCTGCGCAATACAATGTGAGGTGATCGGGCATTGGGTCCTCTGACCAGACAGTCTATCGTCTTCGGCGTACACCAAGGTAGAGAGCCAATGCGACCCCTTTTCGCCACCATCATTCTGTTCATTTTCGTCGCGCCCGCCAGTGCCCAGATCCGCGACTACCAGCGCTGCATCGACATGGCCCCGATCAGCCCCCAGGAAGTGCGCGCCGAGGCGATTGCCTGGTATGCTGAAACCGGCGATCCTGGCGCATTGCATTGCGAGGCGATCGCGCTGTCCGAAATTGGCGCCCTTTCATCCGCCGCGCGCAAGCTGCAAGAGGCGGCGCAGGCGCCCGGCGTGAACGACCTGACCCGTGTTGATCTGCTGACGCAAGCGGCGCTGCTATGGCGTCAGCAGTCAGAGATTGACGCCGCCTTTGGCGCGCTCGACACGGCGATGAAGTATCAGGCGACGCCTCGGGTTCTGATCGACCGATCACTCCTGCACGCGGAACGACGGGCTTGGGAAAAGGCGCATGCGGATTTGTCGCAAGCCCTGGCGCTAACCCCCCGCGATGTAGAGGCGCTGGCCCTTCGCGCAGCCGCCAACCGGCGGATGGGTGATGCGAACGCCGCGAAACGCGATGCGATGCTGGCGATTGAGTACCTCCCAATCAGCCCGGCCGCGTGGTTTGAGCTGGGCAAGGCTGAATTTGCGCTGGGTCTTCGTGACGGGGCGCGGCGATCCTGGCTGAAAACCATCGACCTGGCGCCCGGCAGCCCCTTCGCCACGTTGGCGCGTGGGGCGCTTCAGGATATGGACGGCGGCGGTTGAAGCGCGCGCCGCCATTCACCCGCTACGTCAAGATCTTCATCAGGCTGGCTCAGCGCCCGCATGTCAGCGAGGGGCAGCAGCTGCGACAGCGCCCAGACTGCAGTTCCCCGGACAAGGGGCGACGGGTCTGACAACAGCGCCTTTGCGTTAGCGGCCAACGAAGCGTCGCCAGAATTGCCTATGGCGATCAGCACATTCCGCATGAACCTGTCCCGGCCGATCCGCTTGATGGGTGATCCGCTGAAAACCTCGCGAAAACTCGCGTCATTCAGGCCCGCGAGATGGCTTAGCAGAGGACTGCGCAGCTCCACCCGCGCCCAATATCCCGCTTCGGACGCGCGCTTGGCGAACTTGTTCCAGGGGCAGACCGCCAGACAATCATCGCAGCCATAAATGCGGTTGCCCATTAGCGGGCGCAGATCGTGGGGAATAGGGCCTTTATGCTCAATCGTCAGATAGGAAATGCAGCGCCGCGCATCCAGTTGATAGGGCGCAGGGAAGGCGGCTGTGGGGCAAATATCGAGGCAGCGGCGACAGTCGCCGCAGCGATCTTGGTGCCGTTCATCAGGCGTCAGATCCAGCGTGGTGAAAATCGCGCCAAGAAAGAACCATGACCCGATTTCGCGACTGACCAGATTGGTGTGCTTGCCGCGCCAACCCAGACCGGCCGCCTCGGCCAGTGGTTTTTCCATCACGGGGGCGGTGTCAACAAAGACCTTGATCTCACCCCCGCCTTCGTCAATCAGCCAACGGCCAAGGCGCTTGAGGCGCTTTTTCATCAGATCGTGGTAATCGCGTCCACGGGCATAGACTGAAATTGTTCCGCGGTCGGTCAGGTCCAGCGCCGCCATCGGGTCGTCGTCAGGGCCATAGTTTTCGGCCAGCATGATCACGGATCGCGCTTCGGGCCACAGCGCTGTGGGGTCGCCGCGCCAGGCCATGCGGTCGGCCATCCAGGCCATTTCGCCATGCCGGCCTTCACCGACAAAAGCGTCCAGGGCGGGCACCGTTTCGGCGCGCATGGCGTCCGGCCGGCAGACGCCGACATCTGAAAACCCCTGTTTCAGGGCCTCGGCGATCAGGGCGTCTTTCAGCCCCGCCACTCAGAAATCCAGATCGGAATAATGCGGCTTGGACGGGAACCCGGGGATGTGATCGGCCAGAAGAGGCCGGAAGCAGGGGCGTGACTTGACCCGCGCGTACCATTCCTTTGCGGGGGGCGAGATATCCCACGGCACATCGCCGCAATAGTCGAGGCAGGACAGGTGCGCCGCCGCCGCAAAATCCGCCAGCGACAGCTGATCGCCCGCCAGCCAGTTGCGCCCTTCCATCAGCCAACCGACATATTCGAGGTGGTATTTCACGTTTTTCGCGCCTGCCTTGATACAGGCGCTGTCAGGGTAGCCCGCCTTCATCAGGCGCTTGTTCACCCGCTCATGAACCAGATTGACGGTCACCTCGCGGTGGAACTTGGCGTCGAACCAGCCGACTAGACGGCGCGCTTCGGCCCTGTCCGTCGCGTCTGACGGCAACAGGCGCGGCGTGGGACCGGTTTCTTCCAGAAATTCACAGATCGCATTGCTGTCGCAGATCGTGCCACCGTTTTCGTCGATGAACACAGGCACTTCGCCCGCTGGATTGAGGCGCAGAAAATCGATCCGCCGGTCCCAGGGCAGTTCTTCGACCAGCTCTGTTTCAATTCGCTTTTCCCCAAGGACAAGGCGAACCTTTCGGCTGAACGGGGATAGCGGCAGGTGAAACAGGCGGCGCATAGACGATTTTCAGGCTGGTGAATGGTCGGTCCTAACTGCCTTGGACGCGGTCCGATTGCAACAGGCAGACAGGGCGGCGGTCATCACAGCGGCGGCATATTTTCGATAAAGTCGCGCATCGCGCCAAAGCCTTCATCCCGCTGGTCGGCGACAACTCCGTGCCCGCAACCATCGAAAATGTGCAGGTCCACACTCGGTGGCAGCGACGTGGCGATCACCTCGCTGAAGGCGGGGAGCGTCACCGGATCGTCGGCGCCGCACAGAACCATCGCCGGGCAGGTCACACGCGCCAGATCGGTGCGAAAATCCATGCGCCCCTGCTCATTCTCGGGCCCGTTGGACCACAGGACGACTTCGTTCTTAATCGTGATCCGCCCCGCCCAGTCCTGATCCAGCGGCGCGCAGGTATAGAGGTCAAAACACGCTTCGTGATACGCCATCCTGCTTTCGACGGTCGGTTGCGACCAGTACCGCCGCGCCGCATCCCCCGCGGCCTGCCCGCCGATCCGGGCAAAGGCCTTGTACATCGCGTCAAAGTCAAATTTCGCCGCCGTGCTGACCAGCACCAGCCCGCCAATGTGATCGGGGTGGCGGGTGAAGTAGGCCTGGGCGACAAAGCCGCCGAACGACACGCCGATGATGATCGGTCGCTCGATCCCCAACGCATCGCAGAACCCGCGGAGGTCATCGCCCCATTGCGCCTGGTTCCAATGGTCCGGCCCTGACTGATCGCTGCGTCCATTCCCCCGATGATCCAGATAAATCACCTGGGCAATATCGCTACGCTGCGAATACTCCGGCTTGAACACTGCATGATCCGCCCCCAGCCCGCCGTGTAGAAGGATGACTGTCGGCTTGCGCCGAAGCACCGGCCCATTGGCGACATATTCAGCCCCCTCCACATCGAAGAACAGGCGCACGCCGTTTACGTTTGCAAACATGGATTATCCTCTCGCAGGTGCGGCTTCAGGTGCGATACAATCCGCGCGCCCCGTGCGGCGCAACGTTTCCGCGCCGTCCGCAATTGCGGCGGCGCGGCTGGCGCTGACGCCCTGCGGCGTGCGCTGACGTGGGTTGGGCAGCACCGCTGTGAGCCGCGCGGCCTGGTTCAGGCTCAGATCGGCGGCGGGTTTGCCATAGTAGGCTTGCGCGGCGGCCTCCGCCCCAAAGACGCCTTCGTCAAATTCGGCGATGTTCAGATAAACCTCCATGATGCGGCGCTTGGGCCAGATCAGCTCCACCATCACGGTAAATCCTGCTTCGAAGCCTTTGCGCGTCCAACTGGCGGCGGGCCAAAGAAAGGCGTTCTTGGCCGTTTGCTGGCTGATCGTTGACGCGCCGCGCCGCCGGTTGGTTTCAGCAAGCGCCTTGCGGATTTCATCGACGTCAAAGCCATAGTGATCGCAGAACCGCGCATCCTCCGCCGCTATGACGGATCGGGTGAGGTTGGGTGAGATATCGGTAAGCGGCGTCCAATCGCGCCGCAGATCGCCGGTGCGCGCCCATTCTGACGCCATCAACATTGTGATGGGCGGTGGCAGCCAGCGATAGATTGCGACCCATGCGGCGATGCAGGATGCCGCCAGAAGAACCATCCGCACAACAAACCACAGCGCGCGACGCACCCGCCGTTTGATCCCCTTGCGCCACAGAACCCTAAGCCGGGCCAGCGTGCGGCTCACTGGCTTAGCATCTTCGCTTTAGGGGAGTTTCGCCGACCCTGGAACCGTTCTTTCAGCGTTATCGCGCCAGACACAACGCCAAGGAAGTCGAACGCGCCCGCGCGGTCGGGGGCGGCGAGATACTTCATGTGCAGACCCATCGCGCGGAATCGCGTGCGGCGGTCATCGGGGTCGGCCTTGGCCTTGCCGAATTTTGCGGAAATCACGCGGGGTGACCGCGCCTCCAACGGTGGGTCTTGCAACAGCAGTAGCGCATCAACCAGACCGAATGAAAACCAGTCGCGCGGCGCTGATACGTCAACCCAGGTGATGTCCTCATCTGCGGCGACGCGGCAGATATCGCCCGCAAACCGATCAGCGCCGATGCCGCCATGACAGGACACGTAACCTGAAACCGATCCCAGCGTCAGCAGCGAGATCTTGGCCCGGCCGCCGGTCAGGTCGATATCCTGTTCCATCGCCCGGGCGAGCGCACGCAAGGCGACGAGGCCGCCCAGCGAATGGCCGACGATCAAAATTTCATCGACCTTCTTTTCGCGTGCTGACGAAACGCATTCGGCTATGCGATGGGCGAACAGCTCCACCCGCATTTCCAGACGGCCAGACGGCACGTCTTCGCGCGCGATGCGGAACAGAAAATCGAAAAGCGACAGCATCAGATGGGCGAAGAACGCCCGTTCCAACCGGTGCGACAGATAGAGGCCGAACAAGGCCCCCACGCCCCGCCCGACCTGCGAGGCGTACTCAGGGGCTCCCAACATCTCAGCCCCTTCGCCGATCATCCGGCCGGTGAAAACGCCAAGGCCGATGAATGCGGCCAGCATCATCACGGGATAGAAGAACAACCCCGCCGGTCCTTTGGCGACCGACACGACACGCCGCCAGCCGCCATTGAACAGGAACCGAAACCACGACCCAAGCCCGGTCCGCAGCCGTTTGTGCATTGGCCGGTCGCGCCACTGTCGGACGATGTCTTCATAGCGAAGGATCTCAAAAACCGTCTCAACCCGCTGGCCGTCAGTGTCGGCGTTGATGCGCCAGCCTTCAGAGACGTCCGACAGGGTGGCGACAGGGCTGATGACAGGGGGCGCCTCGTCCCACTCGGCGCCGGCGCGGGCGATCAGGCGGCGATAGCGTTCGGACGTCGCCGGATCGAACCCATGCGCGTACAGCACCCTGCGGCGCTTTACCTGTCGCGCATGGATTTCTGCGCCGTCCTTCACTATCGGGTCCCTTCCAAGGGTAAGAGTAGCTTCTGAGCAAGAATTCGTAACTTAATTCCACCCCAAGGTCAGCCCGCATTCGCCGCTCACTATCGCCGCGACAAGGTTTCGAACGGGTTACTACCGGTTACGCGTGTTGAGGGCGCGTCGGACGCGGAAAATGCCTCAACATTACTGCAAAACGCGATAAGCTGGCGACATGACCAAACAACAAGACACGCTAGGTCTGACGGCGGCCTATGATCTGGACGGGCCGGATGCGTCGCGCAAGCTCTATCGCGACTGGGCCGACACGTATGATGAGACCTTCGCGCAATCGCTTGGCTATGCGTACCCGCAGCGGATTGCAGAGCTTTTCGATGATCGCGCAGCCGACGGCGATGCGCCGGTGCTGGACGTTGGCTGCGGCACCGGTTTGGTGGGCGCGGCGTTGCGGAAAGGGCCGGTGGACGGGCTGGATATCTCACCCGAAATGCTGCGGGTCGCTGCTGACAAGGGCGATTATCGCAATCTGTTTGAAGGCGATCTGACGCTGACCTTGCCGTTTGGCGATGACGTGTTCGGCGGCTTTGTCAGCGCGGGCACGTTCACGCATGGCCATGTCGGGCCTGATGCTCTGGACGAACTGACCCGTATTGCGCGCAGAGGCGCGCTGTTTGTGCTGGGCGTCAATGATCAGGTCTATCGGGAACTGAACTTTGCGCAAAAGCTTGACGGCCTCGTCGCCGCCGCGGTGATTTCCGAGGTGGAGGAGGTCGAAGGCGCGATCTATCAGGAGGGCGCGGATCATGATCACGCGGATGATCGGTTCCGCGCGCTGGTCTTTCGTCGCTGTTGAAACAATCCTCCACAACTGCGTTGAGTGACGCGGCAATGATGGCGCGGCGCAAGGCGGCGCGATAGACGGGTGGCGATGGCGCGTCGCATCGGGCGCGCTGGCAGACGGCTGCAAAGGCCGCGAAATGGGGATTAAGTCGTGAACATCGCTCGATTGTTCATAATTCTGATGGGTTTCTTGGCCGGGTTGGTCTTTGGGCTGGTCGCCGCAACGGCGCAATTCCTGCCAACCAATACCCGGGCGGAGGCGACCGTCGCCCTGCCTGACTGTCTGACCCCCGAACTGGTCGACGACATGCTTGCCCGCATGACCGACGCCCAGATCCGCGGCCTGCTGGCGATGAACTGGTGCGCCGCGCAGCTGAGGATGCCGCATACGCGGACGGTCCCGGCACCTATGATATGGTTGAGGCGCGGCTGACCACGATGTGGGACAGGATTGGTCGCCGCGTGCCGCTGTGGATTGACCATGTGCTGAACCTTGGCGACCGGTTCGACGAGGTGGCCAGACGTGTCGATACCGCCGCCAGCGGTGTGTTCGGCATGATCCTGGCGGCGTCTTCGCTGATCGCGACAGGTATAATCTCCGCGATGGTGATCGGGCGTCTGACCGCGCCCTGGCGGCGTTGGCTGAAAACGGTCAACAGGACGAATTACTGGGACAAGGTTGTCAGAACCTTTGCGCTGGGCGTTGTCGAAATCATCCCGATCTTTGCGTTCATGTTCGCTACGAACGCCATGGCGCTCATGCTGTCGGATGATATGGGCCCGCTCAGCAATATGCTGTGGATCTACACGTCTGGCGTGTCCTACGCGTGGATCTTCATCGTGATTCTGCGCCGGGCCTTTGCGCCCGACACGCCCGTTGTGCGGATCGCGCCACTGACCGACGACGCCGCCCATCGGGTGCACCGATTGCTGCGCCGCGCCCGCCGTGCTGATCGGGGTCAGCGGATGGCTGCTGGTGGGCCTGGCGTCGCACATCGGCCTAGGCCTCAGATCGGCGATGGTGGTCAAATGTGCTGGCCGGTACTACAGTCGCCGGCGTTCTGTTGCTGGCCGTTGTGCGCAGCGGCACCCGCATCCGCACCGCAACGGCGCAACTCTTCACGAATGGCGGCGCCAGCGCCTTTTCGCGGATCGCCATCGCTGTCTCACCAACGCTGCTGGCGATCTATGTGATCGGGGCCTGGGCCTATTGGCTGGCGCTTTGGTTGGAGCCGGGGCACCATTCGCTGGACGGCCCCGTGGGCACGCTGCTGGTCTATTTCGTTTTGCCGATCATCGACCGCATCGGACGCGAACTGGTCGACAGCGCCATCCGCAGCCACACCGAGGCGGCGCAAGGGTTCCGCCAAGTGTTTTATGGGTTCTGGCGGATGCTGATCGGGCTGATGGCGATCATCTTTGTGCTGTGGCTATGGGGGTTCAACCTGTTCAGTTACGCCGCGCAGACCGACGCCCCCGCCTGGACCGCATTTCTTGGCAATATCGCGGTGACCCTGTTGGTTGGTTATCTGATCTGGTCGCTGATCCGCACGGCGCTGTATACGGAAAAGCGGGTTTCAGACGCGTCCGAGGATGTCGATCCATCGGAAATTCCCGCCGCCACGCGGCTCGATACCCTGACGCCGCTGTTCCGGAATGTCCTTTTGTTCATTCTGGTCGTCGTCATCCTGATGACCATGATGTCTAGTTTCGACGTCGATATCGGCCCGTTGATTACGTCAGCGGGGATCATCGGTATCGCGGTTGGTTTTAGCGCGCAGGCGCTGGTGCGCGATGTGCTGTCGGGTGTCTTTTTCCTGATCGACGACGCCTTTCGCGTTGGTGAATACATCGAGCTGGAAAACGACATGCGGGTGAGATCGAAAATATCTCGGTCTGATCGCTGCAACTGCGCCATCACCGCGGCCCCGTGATCACCATCCCCTTTGGCGAATTGCGCAACATCACCAATCACAACAGGGATTGGGTCATCTACAAGATGATGTTCCGGATGGAGCCTGACACCGACCCTCAGCGTCTGAAGAAGGTCGTCAAAAAGGTTGGGGCTGAATTCATGGAGCATCCCGTCCATGGGCCCAAATTCATCGAGCCGCTGAAATCGCAGGGCGTCTATTATATCGACGACGACACCGCGCTGGTGATCCCGCTGAAGTTGAAATGCAAGCCGCGCGCGCAGTTCGTTCTGCGCCGCGACATCTATCACCGGATGCGCGTGGTTTTTGAGGAAGAGGGCTTTAAGCTGGCGCGCCGCAAGGTTGAGGTTGTCACCTCTGACGATCAGGAATTGTTAGCCAAGTAAAAGGCCGCCGCCGTGCCGGAAGAAGTGCTGACTAATCCGCCCGCAGCGCCGGTCTAGAGTCTGACGGGCAGGATGGGGAGCGCTGAAGCGCACCGTATGACGGTCCCCACTGTCTAAAGATACGCCGACAGCATCGCGTTCACATCGACCCGCGCCTTTAGCCGGTGCGCCAGCAGATACACGCCGCCCAGCTTGCGTTGAATGAAAAGTGCGTCAACGCCGGGGATTTCGTCTATTTCGTGCGTCTCGGCGAACTCGCGGCCGTCGTCCCTCATTTTCGCTGCCAGCGCGCCATCGCCAAAGTCGAACGGGCCGGGTTGGCGCAGCGGCTCAAATACCTTTTCTGCCATATCCATCATCGTCGCCCGCATCTCGTCAGAGGCGGAGGAGGGGATGAAGCCCAGCGACCGGCTCGCCGCCTCAACCGCCGCACGGTCGCCCGCCATGCCTGCGCGCAGGATCGCGCGATAGCCTTCGGTCACCTCGGCGGCGATGTCGCGGGTTGCGCCGAAATCCAGCAGGACCATCTGGCGGGTTTCGGCGTCATAGCGATAGTTGGCGAAGTTTGGATCGGTCTGCATCAGGCGAAAGGTGAACAATTCGCGCAGCGTCAGATCCATCAGCAATGCCGCAACCCGGTCGCGATCCGCCTGGCTGGCGCTCTCCAACGCCTCAATCGGGCCGCCGGGCAGGAAGGTCATCGCGAGGATGCGCTTGGTGGTCAGGTCATGCTGCGCTGTGGAGATCGCAAATGCCGCTTCGCCCCGGACATGGCCAGCGTAGAGGCCCATATACTTCGCTTCACGCTCATAATCCGCCTCTTCGTGAAGCTGACGTTTGGCTTCGTCCATCAGCGGGTCGAGGTTCAGCGCCTTGGGGGCGAGGCCGGACATCTTGACCAGGCCATAGACATTGTCGACATCGCTGTCGATTGACCGCGCCACGCCCGGATATTGCACCTTGATCGCCAGTTGTCGGCCATCCTTGGTTTCCGCCCGGTGCACCTGCCCAATGGAGGCGGCGGCGATCGGGCGGACGTCAAAGCGTTTGAAGCGCTTCAGGAAATCGGCGCCCCATTCTTCGGTCAGCACCTTCTTCAATTGGTTCGGGGGCATGAAATCTGCCTGTTCGCGCAATCGGGCCAGGATCGCCGCCCATTCGGGCGGCAGCACATCGCCGCCCTCCATCGAAATCAGCTGCCCGACCTTCATCGCCGCCCCGCGCATCTGCGCCA
>CBFHXH010000078.1:0-17114 GCA_965659735.1 uncultured Pikeienuella sp. | reverse complement strand
GCGCTGGCGGCGCAGCCTCAGCCGGTATTCTGAACCTTGGTGATCTGACACCGATTGGCGCAATCGCGGCGACTGCGCTAAATCTTACTGTGCTGGCCGCATCTGGCGGCGCAGGCGCTGCAACGGCGGCGCGCGGACAAGGCGGCACTGGCGGCGCCGGCGGAAGGCTGGCCAGCGACGCGGCAGCGGATGGCGCAACAGGCGCGATTGGCCCCGGCGGGGCAGCAGGGCTTGTGGGACGCGTGGCGCCCCTGGCCTCCGCCGCCGCCATTTTTGATACGATCATTGTCGCGGCCGCCTCGGATGACCGGGTGGAGGAAGGCGACCGTCTGACATTCTCCATCATCCGGCTGGGTGGGGCGATGGCGCACCATCATCCATCTCGGTTTCGTGGCAGATCGAGGGGCTGAACGGCGCAAACGCGGCTGATCTGGGCCTGGACGCGCTGCCGAGTGGAGAAGCGATCTTTGACGGGCGCGCCGAGGATGCAGAGGTGCTGATTTTCGATGTTGTTCAAGACGACCTTGCCGAAAAGGATGAAACCTTCGTCCTGATCCTCGACACGCCCGTGATCACGGAGGACGAGGGTGAAACAGTCGGCCTCGCTAACGCACGCGCCCGCATGACCATTGAACGCAGCGAGGCACCGCCGGAACCCGGACAGGTGTTTGCGGGCGACCGGGGCGACAATGCGCTGACCGGCAGGTCTGGCGACGACACGATGCGCGGCGGCGCCGGTGAAGATACGTTGCTTGGCCAGTCCGGCGATGATCTGATCCTGGGACAAGCGGGCGATGACGACCTGCGCGGCCAACGCGGCGACGACACGATGCGGGGCGGCGGTGGTGAGGACCGGCTGACCGCCAATGGCGGCGCTGACGAAGTGCTGGGCAATGGCGACGCGGATGAATTGCGCGGCGGCGGCGGGGGTGACGTGCTGCGCGGCGGCGAAGATGAAGTGAAGGGCAATGGCGGCAATGACCGCATGTTCGGCAATGGCGCGTCGGATGACCTTTTGGGCGGCGGCGACAATGACACGATCAATGGTGGCGCGGCCGGTGACCGCCTTCAGGGCGGCAATGGCGACGATAATCTGACCGGCGGGGGCGGCGCGGATGTCTTTGTCTTCGGCGCTTCGGACGGCCACGACACGATCACGGACTTCAAGCAGGGCGTCGATCGGATGCAAGTGCTGGGCACCGACGGGTTCGAAGATCTGCTGATCCGTGAGGATGGCGCCAACGTTGTCGTTTCGTTCGGCACCACGGACGTCATAGTGACCGGTCAGGCCGCTGCAGACTTCGCGCCGGACGACTTTCTGTTCTGATCTCGGGACCAAACACAGGGTGATCCGCGGGCAGTTCCTTGTGCCAAATCGCACCCGGCATTGGGACGCACGGTAGCGCGCGGCGGCAAAGTGTGGCTAAGTCTTCTCAAACGGCACTCAACCGATGGGGGAAGAAACAATGACCGACGATCAGAACAATGCGCGTGCCGCCCTACGTGAAGACGCGCTGCGGTACCACGAAGAAGGCCGGCCGGGTAAGTTGGAGGTGCGCGTGACCAAGCCAATGGCCACCAGCCGTGACCTCTCGCTGGCCTATTCCCCCGGCGTTGCTGACGCCTGTACAGCGATCGAAGAAGCCGCGGCCAACGCCTCGCGCTTTACCGGCAAAGGCAACCTTGTCGCCGTGATCACCAATGGCTCAGCCGTTCTGGGCCTTGGCAATATTGGCGCGCTGGCGTCGAAGCCTGTGATGGAAGGGAAGGCGGCGCTGTTCAAGAAGTTCGCCAATATCGATTGCTTCGACATCGAGGTCGATGAAACCGATCCCTACAAACTGGCTGAAATCGTCAAGGCGTTGGAGCCGACCTTTGGCGCCGTGAACCTGGAAGACATCAAGGCACCAGACTGTTTCATCGTTGAAGAAGAATGCAAGAAGACGATGGGCATTCCGGTCTTTCACGACGATCAGCACGGCACCGCCATTGTCTGCTGCGCCGCCGCGGTGAACGCGTTGCGCATCAATGGCAAAAAGATCGAAGACATCCGGCTGGTATGTTCCGGCGGCGGCGCGGCGGGCACAGCCTGTATCAACCTGATGATCAGCCTGGGCGTTAAGCGCGAAAACGTCATGGTCTGCGATCGGTCCGGCGTGATCTACAAGGGCCGCGAAGGGCTGACCCCGGCGAAAGAACAGTTCGCCGTTGAAACCGACTGCCGCACGCTGGAAGACGCGATCAACGGCGCTGATATGTTCCTGGGCGTGTCTGGCCCCGGCGTTCTGCAGCCTGAAATGGTCAAGACGATGGCTGATGCGCCGATCATCTTTGGTCTGGCGAACCCGGTGCCGGAAATCATGCCCGACGTCGCCCGCGACGCAAAACCTGATGCGCTGATCGCGACAGGCCGGTCGGATTACCCGAACCAAGTGAACAACGTTCTCTGCTTCCCGTTCATCTTCCGCGGGGCGCTGGATGTGGGCGCTTCTGAAATTAATGAAGACATGAAAATCGCCTGTGTGCACGCGATTGCAGAACTGGCCCGCGCGCCCTCAACCGCCGAGGCCGCAGCGGCCTACGAAGGTGAGCAGCTGGTGTTTGGTCCAGATTACCTGATCCCCAAACCGTTCGATCCGCGTCTTCTCAGCGTCGTCGCCACAGCCGTCGCGGAAACCGCGATGAAAACCGGCGTCGCTGCCCGCCCGCTGGAGGATGTGGAGGCGTATCGCACCAACCTTCTGTCATCGGTCTTCAAGACCGGCTTCGCGATGAAGCCGATTTTCGAGCGGGCGATGCAGTCCAAAAAGCGCATCATCTTCGCCGAGGGTGAAGACGAACGCGCCCTGCGTGCCGCGCAGAACATGCTGCAGGACGGTGTCGACAAACCCATCCTGATTGGCCGGCCCAAAGTGTTGCAGGCCAAACTGGATGAGATGGGCGTCGACCTGAAAGCGGGTGATGATTTTGAGGTTGTGAACCCCGAAAACGACAGCCGCTATCGTCAGTATTGGGGCGCATACTACGAAAACATGCAGCGGTCCGGCGTGTCGGAGGATTTGGCGAAGGCGATTATCCGCACCAACTCCACCGCCATTGCGGCGACGGCGGTGCATCTCGGTGACGCGGACAGCATGATCTGCGGCCTGTTCGGCGAGTATAACTGGCACCTGAAATATGTCTCGGACATGCTGGGTCGCAAAGCCAAGGGCGCGATGACGCTGCTGATTGCTGATAGCGGGCCTTTGTTCATTACGGACACCCACGTCAACATGGACCCGACGCCCGAAGACATCGTCGCTTGCACCCTTGCGGCGGCGGCGGAAATGCGGGCGTTCAAACAGGAACCGAAAGTGGCCTTTGTCGCCAACTCGAACTTCGGATCCGGCGGGTCTGCCGCCTCAGAAAAAATGCGCACGGCAGTAGCCCTGATGGATCAGGCGGGCGCGGATTTCGAATATGAGGGCGAAATGCATGCCGATGCTGCGCTGGACCCGGACCTGCGCGCCCGGATCTTCTCCGCTTCGCGGTTGCATGGCGCGGCGAACCTGTTGGTCATGTCTGACGCGAACACCGCAAACACTGCCGCAAATATGATGAAGACCATCGGTGGATCATTGCGTGTCGGTCCGATCCTTCTGGGCTTTGAAGGCAAGGCGCACATCCTGACGCCATCGGCCACGACACGCGGCGTGATCAACATGGCGGCGCTTGCAGGCGGCTGATTGCACGCGCTTTGAAGGATTTGGATTGCGGCGCTTGTGTGCCGCTTTTCCCGTTCGTCCGCATTCAAGCCAACCTGCTGTGCAAAGACGCATGTTCGCCCAGTCAGCAGCGCCTTTTACGGTTGACCAAGTGCGAAAGTAGGGTAGGGCGTTGTACGCCGTTTCTTGAGGCCTTTGCGTTTGTCTGGCCCGTTTTTTGACCTGAGTTGAGGGCTTACATGAATAGTTTCTTTAGCGGTGCTATCGTCGCTGCGCTTACGCTTGCCGGTGCGCAGGCATACGCCGCGAGCACCGTTTTCTTCGACAGGGCCGCTTTCCTTGCTGCGGCCGGGCCGGTGACGGTCGATCTGCAAGCCCCAGACTTCAATGCCTTTGGCTTAACCAATGGACCTAACACGAGTGCAGTCGTCGGCGATTTTAGTGCAGCAATGCCGGGTAGCGAGCTTGCCTTCAGCGGTGACGAGAGCTTTGACCTTCTCTTCAACACGTCGTCCTTCCCTGATCCGATCTTCAGCTTCGGTCTCGATTTTATTGAACCGACGTTAAACGCTTCCCAGCAAGGCGATAGAAATGGCTGCAACGTTGCCGTCTACGTGGATTCTACGTTCGAATTTACGCTTCGATCCGGTGGGTCGGATCTGGAAATGCTATCATTCAGACCAGTAGATGATGCGGCGCAGGATGAAGTCGTCTTCTTTGGCTTCATCTCTGATGTTGCCTTCGATGGGCTTAGGGTTCGTGAAGTTGTTGGATCCAACGACAACTAGATTTTTCAGAACTTCACCGTTGGTACGACGGCCGCTGTTCCGTTGCCTGCGCCCATGTTTCTTCTTTTGGCCGGTATTGCCGGCCTCAGCTTCGTGAGCCGCCAAAGGGTCTGATTGCCTTGGCGTATGGACCTGTTCACGCTTAGAGTGTCGCTATCATGGCCGCCCTTCGGGGCGGCCTTTTTCGTGGCTGGCGGGCGCGGCGTTGCGCCTGCTGGTCCCGCCGCGCGTCTCGCCATAAATCCAGAGGGAGCGGCCAACCCACGGTGGACGCATTCCGCGTCCCTGCATCGCCATTGCAGGGACGCCATATCAAGGCCGCGCCATGTCATCCGCCACATCCAGCAACACCCGCGGCATCGTCTTGATGATCCTGTCCATGGTTGCCTTTGCGGTGGCCGATGCGCTGGTCAAGGTCGCTGGCGCGTTTCTGTCGCCTGCGCAGGTTCTGTTCTTTCTGAACGCCGGCGGTCTAATCGTGTTCATCATTCTCGCGATCCTGAAGGGAGAGACGCTATGGGATCGCCGCGTATTCGCGCCTATCCTCATCCTTCGCTATGTGGCTGAGGTGATTGGAATGACCGGCATGGTGATGGCGCTTGTCTATGTGCCGCTGTCGACTGTTGGCGCGGTAACGCAGGCGGCCCCGATGCTGGTCGCCGTTCTGGCGGTTGTATTCTTTGGCGAAACTGTTGGCTGGCGACGGTGGAGCGCGATTTCTGTCGGGTTCATTGGCGTCCTGATGGTCGTTCAGCCAAGCTCCGGCGGATTTGACGCCAGCATCCTTTGGGCTTTGATGGCGATGATTGGACTTTCGGTGCGTGACCTGATTACGCGATTGACGCCGGCAGGCATGCCGTCGACCGCGCTTGGCGCCTACACGATGATTGCGGCGACGCCCTTTGCGCTGGCCTGGGTATTTTACAATGGCGAGGCTCCTGTTCCAGCCGGCGTTGATTGGGTGGTCGCGGTTCCGATGGTCGGCCTTGGATCGATCGGCTATTTGCTGCTCATTACCTCCATCAGAACGGCGGACGTATCGGTGGTGACGCCATTTCGGTATTCGCGGATCATCTTTCTGCTGGCGCTGGGCGTGCTGCTGTTTGATGAGCGGCCCAATGCGTTGATGCTGACCGGCGCTGGGCTGATCATCGCCTCTGGCGTCTATCTGATCCTGCGCCAGCGCAAGGTGAAACGTGGCGAGGCGTAAGGCGGTTTGACGTCGCCCATCCCGCGCCTTTAAAGCGTTTTGCGTTAATGTTGAGGCTTTTTGCGTCATCAACGCGTTTACTTAAGTAAACGCTGCCTGATGACGCAAAACGCCACAGTGATTCAACATAGACGCAAAAAGCTATAGCGTTCGGGCATGACCACAACGCTCTCTCTGATCATTGCGCCGGGCTATAACATGGCCGCCACGATGGCGTTCATCGATGGGTTCAGGGCCTGCAACTATTTGGCGGGCGAGCCATTGTTTCGCTGGTCGCTCAGCCATATCGGCGATGAACCGCCTGCCGCAAGCAATGGCCTGGCTTTGCAATCGTCGCCTCTGTCCCCGGCGACCCCTGCGCCCGACATCGGCGTTGTGTCGACAAGTTGGGCGCCCGAGGCGGCCTATGCGTCGCTGACCCCGATCCTGCGCCGCTGGGCGCGATTTGGCGCCGCGCTGGTTGGGCTGGACACTGGCGCTTTCGTGCTGGCCAAAGCGGGGCTGATGACAGGGCGCCGGGCGACGGTTCATTA
This sequence comes from uncultured Pikeienuella sp., assembly GCA_965659735.1. Classification (GTDB taxonomy): domain Bacteria; phylum Pseudomonadota; class Alphaproteobacteria; order Rhodobacterales; family Rhodobacteraceae; genus Pikeienuella. The sequence continues at coordinate 10,879 of CBFHXH010000078.1, read as the reverse complement.
CGAACACATCGACGCCTTTGCCGAGATGTTCCCAAAGGCGCAGACAACTGAGGACCTCTATACCATTGATGGCCCTGTCATGACCGCCGCCGGCGGGGCCGCGGCCACGGATCTTGCGCTGCAGATCGTGCGCGAAAGGGCGGGCGAGGCTCTGGCCAACGCCGCCGCGCGCTACATCTTCCACGAACGCCTCAGGCCCGAAGCGACGCGTCAGCTTCCCGGCAGGGCGGAACCAACAGGCCAGACCGTGCCCGACGCCGTCCGCGTCGCGATTCAGTATATGGAGAATCACCTGGAAGACGTCGCGCCGATGCCAGCCATCGCCGCTGCTGCGGGGATCGGCCAAAGGCGGCTAGAGCGGCTGTTTCAACGCTTTGTTGGCCGAACGCCCGCCCGATATTACAGCGACATCCGGCTGGACCGCGCGCGCGGTTTGGCGACGCAAACCGACCTGCCGCTGCGTGAAATTGCGCTGGCCTGCGGATTCGCCAGCCCTGAACATTTTTCCCGTGTTTATCGGCGGCGCTTTGGTGCGACCCCCAGCGCCGACCGGCATGCGGGCAGGGTGCCGTTCGAGTTTCGCGCCTGGCCGATGCATGAGCGCGGCGGCGTACGCTGAGGCGCAACACCAAGCGGTAGTGTGTCGATTATGATCTATTTTTTGTCGATCTGCGCTAGCCCTCGGCGCCAGCCTCAACCCACTATGTCCGGACCACACTAATCGGAGCGCCAGACATGACCGTCCAGATGACAGCCCAGGACCTCGCCACCATTCGCACGGGCTTTGACCCCGACCCGGCGCGATCGCTTTCGCTGCGGGCAGAGGCGTATACTGACCCCAAATGGTACGCTTTTGAACAAAATGCGATCTTCGCCAAGCATTGGATCTGGGTCTGCCACGTCGAAAAAGTGCGCGCGCCGGGCGCCTACACCACCGCGACGATCGCAGGCCGTCCCATTGCAATTGTCCGCGACAGGGACGGCCAGCTGCGCGCCTTTTACAATGTCTGCAAGCACCGCGCGCATGAGCTTTTGCAGGGGGATGGAGAAACCACGCGCATCATGTGCCCCTACCATGCCTGGGTCTACGACCTGACAGGCCAGCTGCGCCGCGCGCCAGAGACTGAGAACCTGAAGGGTTTCGCCACCAATGACATCTGCCTCGACACCGTTCGGGTCGAGGAATTCTGCGGGTTCGCCTACGTCAATCTCGACCCCGCAGCGCCCTCGCTGGCGAACCAGTCAGGCGATCTGGCGGCGGAGGTCATGCACTGGGCGCCCGACGTGGGTGAGCTGACCTTCGGCCACCGCCTGACCTATGACATCAAGTCGAACTGGAAGAACGTCGTTGATAATTTCCTGGAATGTTACCACTGCCCGACCGCGCACAAGGGTTTCTGCACATTGGTCGACATGGACACCTACAAGGTGACCACGCACGGGATATACTCCAGCCATATGGCGGATGCGGGCAAGGCGGAAAACGCGGCCTATGACGTTTCCAACGCTACGGTGCGGACCCACGCGGTCTGGTGGTTGTGGCCAACGACCTGCCTGATGCGATATCCGGGCAGGTCTTCGATGATCGTGCTGAACATCATTCCAGTCAGCGAGAACCGGACGCTTGAGACGTATGATTTCTATCTGGAGACGCCGGAGCCGGATGCAGGCGAAGTTGAGGCGGTCAAGTACCTGGACGAGGTGCTGCAGGTCGAAGACATCGGTCTGGTTGAAAGCGTGCAGCGTGGCATGGAAACGCCTGCCTTCCAGCAGGGGCGCATCGTTCATGACCCGGAAGGCTCTGGTAAATCCGAGCATGCCGTGCATCACTTCCATGGTCTGGTCTTGGACGCCTATGCGGAAGGAGCGACGTAAGACATGGCCAACCCCAACTTGATTAGACGTGATCTGATTGAAGGCAAGCCAGCCCTGATCGTGATCGACATCCAGAAAGGCACGTTCATTAATAATGACGACGTGCGCGCGATTGATCATATGCCGGATTATCGCGACCGGATGACCTTGGCCCGCATCGCCATCGACAAGGCGCATGAGTGCGGTGTGCCGATCATTTTCATTCAGGAGGCGCACCGCCCCGATCACATAGATTTCGGACGGGAGCTCGATGGCTACGAAGACGTTCATTGCGTCGAAGGCGCCCCCGGCACCCCGCTGGCGGTGGAATAGATGGGTATCACCGACGCCGACTACAAAATCGTCAAGCGGCGCTATTCTGCGTTTTTTGGAACGGATTTTGAGATTCTCTTGCGCGGGTTGAAAGCGGAAACACCGCTGCTGGTCGGCGGCCTGACTGATGTTTGCGTGCATTACACCTTCGCCGATGCGCATCAGTCCGACTATTTCACCCGCGTCATCGAAGACTGCGTTGCCGGATCCAGCCTGGAGGCGCATGAAGAATCCCTGCGTGCGATGGAGTATTTGCAGGCCGGCGCGCGGCGCAGTCTCGATGAGGTTTTGGCGGCGATGGAAAACTACAAAGGCAGGGCTGCAGCATGAGCGGACGATTGCAGGGTAAGACCGCCTTTGTCACTGGCGGCTGCGGCGGCATCGGCCGGGCGATCTGCGCACGCTTCGCCCGCGAAGGCGCGAAGGTCATTGCCGCCGATCTGGCACCTTGGGAAGACGCGCCCAGCGGCGTGCGCGTGGTCGGCTATGATGTGACGTCCGAAGATGCCGCGCGTGACGGCATGGCGCGCATTGACCAGCATTGGGGCGGGCTCGACATTCTGGTGAACGCTGCGGGGATCGAGATTGAAAAGACCATCGAAGACACCTCGTTGGAAGAATGGCGCAAAAGCTTTGCAGTGAATGTCGATGGCATGTTCCTGACATCGAAATATGCGCTGCCGCTGCTGCGCAAATCTGATGGAGCGAGCGTGATCAACTTTGGCTCGTATGATGGCTTCATCGCCGATCCAGGGCTTGCCGCCTATTGCGCGACCAAAGGCGCCGTTCACGCCCTGACGCGGGCGATGGCCTGTGACCACGGGCCGGAGGGTATCCGCGTCAACGCAATTTGCCCGGGCTATGTCGCCACGCCCATGCTGCATAGCTTTTTCGAAGGTGAAGGATCAGGTGGCGGCGGCGGCACGATTGAGACGCTGGAACAGGCCGTGCGCGACGTGCATCCGACCAAGACCTACGGCACGCCTGATGATGTGGCGAACCTGGTCCTGTGGCTCGCATCGGACGAAGCACGCTATGCCTCGGGGCAGTTGTGGGTGCTGGACGGGGGGCTGAGCGCCCAGGTCCAGCAGATGAAGCTGTGAGGCTGCAGGGTAAGCGCGCCATCGTCACTGGCGGACGACAGGGCATCGGCCGTGCCATTGTCGAGGCGTTCCTGGCTGAGGGCGCCTCGGTCATAACCTGCAGCAGGGGCGCAAAGCCGGATTTGCCTGACGGCGCAACCTGGGGGCAGGCGGATGTCAGCGATCCGGCTCAGGCGGCCCAGCTGATCGAAGAGGCAGGCGCGTTTGACATCCTCGTTAACAATGCCGGTGTTCAGGTCGAAAAGACCGTCGCGGACAGCACCGATGACGATTGGGATCTGGTGATCGGCGCCAATTGCAAAGGCGTATTCAACTGCTGTCGCGCCGCGATCCCCGCTTTGAACAAAACCGGGTCGATCATCAACATCGGCTCGATCTCAGGCAATGTCGCGGATCCGTCCATGGCGCTTTACAACGCGTCCAAAGCCTTTGTGCATGGCCTGACCCGCTCCATCGCCGTCGACCACGGGCCAGATATCCGCTGCAATGCGATCTGCCCCGGGTGGATCGAAACCCGAATGCTTGAGGCAGGCTTTGATCTAGCGAAATCGCCGGAGACCGCCCGCGCCGATGCGCTGGCCCGCCATGCGGTGCGCCGGTTTGGTCAGCCACGCGACATTGCGTCAATGGCGGTCTGGCTTGCTTCAGACGAGGCTGCATTTGCGACCGGACAGTTGTTTACTGTTGACGGCGGCATGACCGCCGCATCGCCGCTTAACCCGGGATTGTTCTGATGACTGACATCTATTGTTCGCTTGGCGCTGGCGTGATCGGCGCCAGCTGGACCGCCCTGTTCCTCGCCCACGGCCACCCGGTCCGTGCCTATGACCCTGCGGATGGCGCCGAAGATCGCCTGCGCGCCTATGTCAACACCGCCTGGCCTGTGATGACCGAACTGGGCCTGACGTCTCATGGTGATCCGGATGCGATCACGTTCTGCGCCACGGCAGCAGAGGCGGTTGAAGGGGCCAGCTTCATTCAGGAAAGCGTGCCGGAACGCCTGCCGATCAAACATGCGATATATGCGGAAATCGAGGGAGCGATGGGCGCGGACGCGATCCTCTCATCCTCCGCCTCCGGTCTGACGCTGTCCCAAATGCAGGACGGCTGGCGCGACCCGGCGCGTATGGTGCTGGGCCATCCGTTCAACCCGCCGCATCTGGTGCCGCTGGTCGAAGTGATGGCGAACGACAGGACCGCCGATGGCATGCTGGAACGGACCGAGGCGATCTATAAAACCCTCGGCAAGGTCACCATCCGCGTCCGCAAAGAGGTTGCAGGCCATGTCGCCAACCGCCTGCAGGCGGCGCTGTGGCGCGAGGCGATCAGCCTTGTCAGCGAAGGCGTCACCACGGTCGAAGACGTCGATAAGGCGATCTGGGCTGGGCCGGGCGTGCGCTGGGCGGCGATGGGGCCGAACATGATCTGGCACCTAGCGGCTGGGCCGGGGGGCCTCGCCTCATACATGGATCATTTCGCGGGCAGTTTCGAAGGCTGGTGGGATGATCTGGGCGACCCGCGTCTGGACGAAGTGACGCAAAAGGCGCTTTACGAAGGCGTTTTGGCCGAAGCGGGCGACCGCAGCATGGATGATCTGGCGGCGGAGCGTGACGCGCTGGTCATGGGCATCCTGAAAGCGACTGCGGCGGCGCGGTCCAAATCCTGACGGTTTGATCCACATCAAGGCGCGCTTTGGAAAGCGATGATCTTTTGGCTCCCAATGGACATTTGGGGGCTGAAACATGCGTTACGATATTGCTTTGTTGGCCGGCGCGACACTGGTGGGCGTACTTTCCGCGAATTCCGGCGCCGCTGGCGACGGGATCGTTCTGGAAGGTTCGTTGGTGCAGGGCGGCTTTGACCGGGTCACCAATCCGATCTTCAACGAAACTCCACTGATCACGACCGAGATCAGGCCGATCTATTTCTACCAACGCATTCCCGGCGATTTCGCCACGGGCGGGGGGAATATCGACGTGGTCGCCGCGCAGGTGCGCATTGCGCTGACCGAACGGTTGGGATTTCTGGCCACGACAGATGGCTACGCCTTGCGGAATTTGATGCGGGCTTGCCCGATTCCGAAGGTTTCGCCGACCTCGCCGTCGGTTTCAAATACGCCGCACACTATGATCCCGCGGCAGGTGAAATCCTGATCGTTGGCGCTCGCTATACGCTGCCAACCGGCGATCTGGACGTCGGCGGAACCAACCTGACAGGGGTTGGGGATGGATTTCTGCACGGGTTTGTCAGCGGATTGAAGATCTATGACAGCGGGCTGCAGCTGCAGGGCAATCTAGGCGTTCAACAAGCCTTGTCAGGGCACAATTCTGGGTCTGTCCACGCCAGCTACGAAATTGCGCCGGGCGTTTATCCGCTGGTCTAGGCGAATGTCTTTCTGCCATATGATGGGGGCAATCGCCTGCCAGGGCCGCGGATCACAGGCTTCGATGTCGCCGATCTGGGCGCGTCTGATCCCGAAGACACAGTCACCCTAGCGGCGGGCGCGCGTTGGCGACCGCTGGAAAACGCCATCTTTGGCGCGGCTTTCGAGTACAATGTGAATGAAAGCCAGAACAGCCTTTTTCAGTGGCGCGCCATATTCGACGCCGTCATTCATTTTTGATTGGGTGACGGTGTTTGGCAAATCGCCTCTGGCGCGGATCACCCGTTTGATGATCGGTCTTCATCCAGACCACTAGGGGTGGTTGACGCAGCGCGTGTCGCTCCGTATCTGAGACGCCCAGGGTTGGAGGACACCCGCCGTCCGCAAGGCGCACGCCTTTGGTGAAGTCTTTCAAACGAGCATCGCACCGACTTTCAAAGTTGCGCGGCGTGATGGCAATGCGGGCCCCATCAAAGCAGTCATGCGCAGTCTTTTTGAAAGGCAGCTCAGATGCCCAATCTTGATGAACTGAAATCTCAGGCGAAACGCCTGCGCGCCAGCCTTGCTGGAACAACCCCGATCTCTCACGTCAAAGCGCTGGAGGCGGTAGCAAAACAGCACGGCTACCGCGACTGGAACACCAGCCACGCGGCCTGCGCCAACGCCCCGCCGGCCCCTGCCTGGCAGGTCGGCCAAACCGTGACTGGCGCCTATATGGGCCATCCGGTGCGGGGGGTGATCAAGTCGGTCAGCGCCTGGGCTGAGGGGCGGATGACCCATCTCAGCATTGATCTGGACGATCCTGTGAATGTGTCCGCCTTTGACAGTTTCGACGTGATGAGCCGGCGGCGCGCTATCGAAATCGGAACACGCCCAGCCCGGCCCGGGCGGCACCGTGGTCTATTTCATGGCGGAAGACTGCGCCGAAAACGCCACCCGCGCCGCAGCGGCCGGGGGGCAGGTGATCCGCCCGAAATTCTCAATCGGTAAATTTGGCTGGGTTGCGCTGTGCCAGGACACTGAGGGGAACATCTTTGGGATCAACTCGATGCAACAGGCCTGTCGCCCTGCGCCTGTTCGGATCGTTGCTCATATCCAACAACCCGGGCCGGGCAACCGGTGCGGGCTCCTAACTTTGCTCAGGTTGACGGCGCCGCTGCCTTTTTCGAAGTCACGGTCGCTCCCATCGCTGCGATCGTTACGCAGCCGACGGCGATAAATCCCTTCAGACCCAGCGCGTCCCCCAGCATAATCGCCCCAATGACGGCGGCGACCGCAGGCTCCAGCGTGATCAGGATGCCATAGCTGTGGGCGGACAGCTTTTTCAGGGCTGAAAACTCGAAAAAGAACGGCGTCGCGGTCGACAGGACCGCCAGCATCAAGACGCTGCCTAACAGAGACATTTCACTGACCACCAGCGGAATCGCCTCAAATTAAAACGGCAGAAAGCACAGCGTGGCGATGATCATGCCATAAACCGGGCCCTCGGTCCCTGGCAGCGTGGCACTGACCCGTTTGCTGAGCAGAACGAAACCGCCCCACCCGATCCCCGCCGCAATGGCGAAAAGAACGCCCTTTGGGTCAATATCTTCGCCAACATCGGGGGCGAGGATCAAAAGGCCGGCGATTGCGATCACCACCCACAGCAAATCAATTCGCCGGTGCGAGCTGTAGACCGCGACCAGCAGCGGCCTCATGAACTCAATCGTGACAGCAAGGCCCAGCGGGATCCGTGCGACGGCTTCGTAAAAACACCAGTTCATCACGCCCAGCGTCGCGCCGTAGCTCAACAACAATTTGTGGTGGGTGACAATCTCTGCGCCGAAACGTGGGCGTATCAGAATGGCGAGGATCATCGCAGACAGCGCGAGGCGCGAGAAGACTGCGCCCGAAGGACCGATGATGGGAAACAGATCCACCGCCAGCGCCGCGCCCAGCTGGATGGAAAGGATCGCTAAAAGGACCAGGATCTGCGGCGGGATCAGGTCGAAGGCCGGTCCTTTTGTCTCTGTCGGCTTCATCCCCAAGCGTCCCCTGTTCTGCGAATTACCCGCCCCGTTAACTGCTTCGCGCGCCAATTGCCAGTTATTCCGGCGCACAACGCGGGACGCGGGTTTGCGCGGGACGCGATCGCATCCACCATTTGGAACCACGGCCAACCCGCAGCGGTGTGAAATGCTTAGCGAAACCTTGACGGAAACAGTGAAGCAATATTAATCAATGGTTTAGCGATGGTTTCACGCGTGAAACCACGCCGCGTTTCACACCCGTATCACCCCGCAATCCGATCTGCGATCGATACGATCCGGTACATGTCGCGGAGCACCGGCTTTTCGATCAGCTTGCCGTTGATCACCACAAGGGCGCTGTCGGATTCTTCGAAGGTCTTGATAATCATCCGGGCTTTTTCAATCTCATCCTCCGACGGGGTGAAGACATTGTTCAGCGCTACGATTTGCTTGGGATGGATCGATCCCTTGCCGGAAAAACCGAGGGCGCGGGCCTGTTTCGCAGCGACCACCATGCCGTTCGGATCTTCGAGATCCAGATAGGGCACATCAATCACGTCGATCCCCGCGCCCGCGGCCGCGTGCACGACCCGCGAGCGGGCGTACAGCAGCGTCTCCCATGAAAGATCGCAGCGCAGTTCAGCGGCCATGTCTACGCCGCCGAACAGAAGGGCGTCAATCCGGGGGGACGCTTGAGCGATTTCAAAGGCCGCCTCAAGTCCTGCGTTCGTCTCGATGATCACTTGCAGGCGCGTGGACTGGCCCGCCTCGGTCAGCAGATCATCGAGGACGCGGATTTCATCTGGTGATTTCACCTTGGGCACCATCAGCCCGGGTGGCGGTGTTTCGGTCGCCAGGATTGCGGCGATGTCGGCGACGCCAAAGGCTTCGCGCGGGGAATTGATCCGCACAAGGCGTTCGACCCCATCGTCAGCCTGCGGTTCGGCGAACATCGCCAGCATATTGGCCCGCGCCTGATCCTTGTCTTTCGGGGCGATGCCGTCCTCAAGCTCCACACACACAATGTCGGCGCCTGAGGCCAACGCTTTGGGATACATCGCCGGCTTCAGCGATGGGGTGAAGATAAAGCTGCGGCGGGGGCGGACAACCCGGTCTGACATGCGGTGGTTTCCTCTCGTTTATCAGGCGCTGCTACAAACTTGCCCCTTGCGAGCGACGGCGGCGCGTGCTTTTCCCTAGCGGAACTTGTGAAATAAAAAGATGGGGAAGCGCAATGGCCTCTTACAGTGAAATCTACGCAAGCTGGCAGTCCGATCCAGAGGCGTTCTGGATGGAGGCCGCTAATCTGATCGACTGGGGCAAGAAGCCGTCCAAAGCGCTGTTTGACGAGAATGCCCCCCTCTATGAATGGTATCTCGATGGCGAGATGAACACCTGCTTCAATGCTGTCGACCGCCATGTCGCAGCGGGCCGGGGCGATCAGGTCGCCATCATCCATGACAGCGCGATCACTGGGTCAAAGCGCGAAATTACGTTTGCGGAACTGCAGGAGCTGACGGCGCGGCTGGGCGGCGCGATGCAGGCCAAGGGCGTCGAAAAGGGCGACCGGGTAATCATCTACATGCCCATGGTCGCCGAGGCCGCCATCGCGATGCTCGCCTGCGCCAGGATCGGCGCGGTGCATTCGGTCGTCTTCGGTGGTTTCGCTGCGAATGAATTGGCGACCCGCATCGACGATTGCGCGCCCAAGGCCATCCTGGCGGGGTCCTGCGGGTTGGAGCCTGGTCGGATCGTTGACTACAAACCCCTTCTGGACGGCGCGATTGAGCTGTCAGAGCACAAGCCCGATTTCACAGTGATCCTGCAGCGCGAACAGAAACAGGCTGACCTGATCGAAGGCCGTGATTTCGAATGGGAAGCGTTTCAGAAGGACGCCCCCCTTGCCGATTGCGTGACCATGGGCGGGGGTGAGCCGCTCTACATTCTCTACACATCTGGCACGACGGGCCAACCCAAGGGCGTGGTCCGCCCGAATGCGGGACATGCAGTGGCGCTCACCTGGACCATGCCTAACATCTATGGCACTAATACGGGCGACACGTTCTGGGCCGGGTCCGATGTCGGCTGGGTCGTCGGGCATTCCTACATCGTTTACGCCCCGCTTCTGGCGGGCTGCACAACGGTCGTTTTCGAAGGCAAACCGGTTGGCACACCCGACGCAGGCACATTCTGGCGGGTGATAGCCGATAACAAAGTCAAAAGCTTCTTTACCGCTCCGACCGCGTTCCGCGCAATCAAGCGCGAGGACCCGGCTGGCGAATTCGTCAAGAAATATGACATGAGCTGCCTGAAGGCGCTTTTCCTCGCCGGAGAGCGGTCGGACCCCGACACGATCCATTGGGCGCAGGATCAACTGGGCGTACCCGTGGTTGACCACTGGTGGCAGACGGAGGTTGGCTGGTCGATCACGGCCATCCCGCTCGGCTTCGATCAAATGGATATCAAGATCGGATCTACTGGCGTAGGGATGCCGGGCTATAATGTGCAGATCCTTGGGGACGACGGTCACGAACTGCCCGCGGGCGAACTGGGTGCGGTCGCTGTGAAACTGCCCTTGCCGCCGGGCACTTTCCCGACGCTGTGGAACGCCGGGGCGCGGTTCCGCAAATCCTATCTCGACGCTTTCCCAGGTTACTACGAAACCGGCGACGCGGGCATCAAGGATGAAGAAGGTTACCTCTACATCATGGCGCGCACCGATGACGTTATCAACGTCGCCGGCCATCGCCTGTCCACCGGACAGATGGAGGAGGTTCTCGCCTCCCACCCAGATGTGGCCGAGTGCGCGGTTGTCGGTGTGGCGGACGATCTTAAGGGACAGAACGCCGTTGGTTTCGTTTGCACGAATGCAGGCTGCGACCGCGGCGACGCGGAAATCGTTGCTGAATGTGTGAAGCTGATCCGCGACCAGATCGGGCCTGTTGCAGCATTCAAGCAATCTGTGGTTGTAGATCGGTTGCCCAAGACTCGATCGGGAAAGATCCTCCGTGGAACAATCGCTAAGATTGCAGACGGAGAATCGTACAAGATGCCTGCGACGATCGACGATCCCGCTATTCTGGACGAGATTACCGCCGCGCTGCAGACAATCGGCTATCCAAAATAAGCTAACGATAAAAATTTAAAAACAAAAATCTGTTTGGCTGCTGGGCTTCACAGGCGGTTTACGATTCTGC
>CBFHXH010000077.1:0-17321 GCA_965659735.1 uncultured Pikeienuella sp. | reverse complement strand
CGCCGCGCAGTTCGCCTTTGAACCGGCCGCGCCCGTCGATCTTGGTCACTGTCTCGATCTTTGCTTTCCAGCCAACCCACCGATCGAAATCCTGCAGGCGGGTCAGCGGCCGGTCGATGCCGGGCGACGATACTTCAAGGTTATATTCGCTTTCGATCGGATCCTCGACGTCCAGATGAGCGCTCAGCGCGCGGCTGAGGTTGGCGCAATCGTCAACTTCCATCGTGCCATCGGGACGTTCGGCCATAATCTGCAGGGTCGCCGTGTCGCCGCCCATCAGGCGAATGCGCACCAGTTCCAGCCCCATGCCTTCGACAACAGGGTAAATGATCTCAGCAAGGCGCTGATCCATCGGGGTCTTGGCGATCATGTCTGTCATGGCGGACGAAACGTCTCTCCGAAAACAAAAAAAGCGTGCGTTGCGGCCCGCTCCGTATCGGATCGGCTCTCGCGATAGTTTGCAGAGAGGCCGCTATGTGTGGTGCGTATACGGCGGTCCCCGCCGCGGCGCAAGTGGATTCGATCCGGCGCTCATGAGCAATCGTAAAGCGCCCAGTCCGAAGAGCCTCTTCAGAAGAAGAGCCGCCGACGGCGGAACCAGAATTTGCGGCGCGCTTATCAAAATGCTGTAGCCGACAAAGCCCTCGCTCGACAGCGCCGGAAAGTGGAATTGGCAATCCCCCGCGCTCAACAAGCTGAGCGCATTGATTTGCGGCGCACCAAGGTCGCCCGATACGTCCTCGTTGTGGGCGACGGCCGCGTAGCCCACGGCGCAGATGAAGTACGCTAACAATTACATCAACATGTTCCTGATACGCATTCTCACCTCCGCCACCTTTACGCTGGCGCGACGGTCAGGGCGCGAACGCACTATTCTGCGAAAAGCTTCAGAACATGAGCGTCAGCATACAGCTCTTAAGGTATCGCATTCGATCAAAACATCTTAGAGAGATGCGAAGCACAGGCCGTGACCGCTTTCAGCACATATTACCGCAGACGCCGATCCGCATGCCCTGACGCAAGGGCGATTTACGTCGTCGTCCTACACGCCTAACATATCGAAAAGTGACGGAGGAGCGTGATGAATGCGCCCACAGCGCCGGACTGGCGCGATCAAGTGTTTGACGTCTTCAAGGCCGCTGAAATCGGCCTGATCGGCTATGTTCCCGACGCGGGACACGCCCGTCTGATCGACCGCGCCATTGCTGACAATGACATCGAAGACGTCGTCCTGACCACCGAGGAAGAGGGCGTAGCACTCGCTGCGGGCGCCTGGCTGGGCGGCGTCAAATCCGTGCTGCTGATGCAGTCGTCTGGCGTGGGGAATTGCATCAACATGCTATCCTTACGCGACATGGCCCGCATGCCGATGGTCATCATCGTCACCATGCGGGGAGAATATGCGGAATTTAACCCTTGGCAGGTGCCAATGGGGTCGAAAACCCAAGCCGCGTTGGAACTCTGTAATTTCAAGGTCGAACGGGTCGACCGCGCCGAAGACGCCGTGCCGACGATCGCAGCGGCATTGGATTTCGCCTACAATTCCGACCTGGGGGTCGCCGTATTGCTGAGCCAGAAGATGATCGGAGCCAAGAAATGGTGATGCTTCTGAATCGCCGCGATTTGGTGGCCGAGGCCCTGGCTGATCGTGGCGACGCGCTGGTTATCGCGGGTCTGGGATCCCCAACCTATGACGTTGCGGCCGTATCGCCAGATGAACGCAACTTCTACCTTTGGGGTGCGATGGGCGGAGCCGCGATGATGGGCCTGGGCCTCGCGCTGGCGCAACCTACCCTTGAGGTGATCGTCGTAACAGGCGATGGCGAGGCGATGATGGGCGTCGGCGGGTTCGCGACGATCGCCGCAAAGCAACCAGCCAATCTGGCAATCCTCGTGCTGGACAATGAACGCTATGGCGAAACTGGCCAACAGAGCAGCCACGCCGCCCACGGCGCGGATCTGGCGGCGATGGCGGCGGCGGCGGGAATCGCGGCGTCGGAAACTGTACGGGACCATGGTGATTTGCCGTCCGCGATCACGCGCCTGCGTACAAACGGCGCGCCGCGGGTTCTGGTCGCCAAAGTTGATCCAGCGATGCCGCCACGGGTGATGCCGACCCGTGACGCCGTTGAAAATAAACTGTTTTTCCGAAAGGGCGTACTGAACATCGGGTCCTGACACCGCCGTCACAAGCTGATGCTACGGCTGTCGAAGCTGCGCAGGTGACGTTACATTTTTTAGCGCATATCGTCGCAAAGCCCTGCCAGTCGCTTGAAATCATTCCGCGCCGCTGCATCATAATGCACATTATTATTCCACCCCCTGCCCAACCAAAAAGCAAAAGAAGAGGGTCGCCCCCATGAAAATAGGCGTTCTGAAAGAAACCTTTGCAGGTGAAGCGCGCGTTGCGTTGACGCCTGCATCGGCCAAACAACAGCAAAAGCTGGGACATGAGTGTTTTGTCGAAACTGGCGCAGGTGCCGCTGCGCAGTTCTCGGACGCAGATTATGAGGCCGCTGGCGTCGCCATCTGCCCCGACGCCGCCGCACTGGTCGGCGCTGTCGACGTCATCGCCAAGGTCCGCCCCCCGACCGAAGCCGAGGTCGACATGCTGGGCAAGGGCCAGACCCTGATCTCTTTTTTCTACCCGGCCCAGAACGAAGCGCTGATGGCCCGCGCGAAGGATCGCGGTGCCACCGTTATCGCGATGGATATGGTTCCCCGGATCAGCCGCGCGCAGAAAATGGACGCATTGTCGTCGATGGCGAACATCGCCGGCTACCGCGCCGTTATTGAAGCCGGCAACAATTTTGGCCGCTTCTTCACCGGACAGATCACCGCTGCGGGCAAGGTCCCGCCGGCCAAGGTTCTGGTCATCGGCGCCGGCGTTGCCGGTCTGGCTGCGATTGGCGCGGCGACCTCGCTCGGCGCGATCACATACGCCTTTGATGTGCGCCCGGAAGTGGCTGAGCAGGTCGAATCGATGGGTGCTGAATTCGTCTACCTCAATTTCGAAGAGGAACAGCAGGACGGCGCAGCGACCGGTGGTTACGCTGCCGTATCCTCCCCCGAATTCCGCGAAGCACAGCTGAAGAAGTTCCGCGAACTGGCGCCGGATGTCGACATCGTCATCACCACAGCGCTGATCCCAGGCCGTGATGCGCCAAAGCTGTGGCTCGAGGATATGGTCGCGTCGATGAAGGCCGGGTCCGTCATCGTTGACCTGGCCGCTGAGCGCGGCGGCAACTGCGATCTGACGGTTATGGACGAAAAGATCGTCAGCCCGAACGGCGTGACGGTTGTCGGCTATACCGACTTCCCAAGCCGGATGGGCGCACAGTCGTCTGAGCTTTATTCAACCAATATCCGTCACATGATGGCTGACCTGACCCCGGAAAAAGACGGCGTCATCAATCACAATATGGAAGACGACGTCATCCGCGGGGCGACGATCACGCACGAGGGTGAGATCACCTTCCCGCCACCCCCACCAAAGGTCGCGGCCATTGCGGCCAAACCGAAGGAAAAGGTGCCAGAGTTGACGCCGGAAGAAATCAAGTCGCAGGAGGCGGCAGCGTTCAAGGCCCAGACAAAACAGCAGGTTACCCTGCTGGCCGTCGGCGGCGCGCTGTTGCTGGGCGTCGGGCTTATCGCGCCCGCCAGCTTCATGCAGCACTTCATCGTTTTTGTGCTGTCAGTCTTCGTCGGCTTCCAGGTCATCTGGGGCGTTGCGCATTCGCTGCACACGCCGCTGATGGCTGTCACCAACGCCATTTCTTCAATCATCATCCTTGGCGCCCTGATGCAAATCGGATCAGGTTCAGGGCTGGTCATTATCCTCGCCGCCGCCGCGGTCTTCATGACCGGCATAAACATATTCGGCGGCTTCCTCGTGACACGGCGCATGCTCGCCATGTTCCAGAAATCTTAAGGGGGGCGGATCGATGGAATACGGCTTCACTACCGCGGCGTACGTCGTCGCAGCCATTCTCTTCATCCTGTCGCTTGGCGGACTGTCAGGTCAGGAAAGCGCCAAACGCGCCGTATGGTACGGCATCGCCGGCATGGCGCTGGCGGTTGTTGCAACGCTGATCGGCCCGGGTTCAGGCCTTTGGTACGCGTCGGTCATCCTGATCCTGCTGGGCGGGGCGATTGGCTATCAGTTGGCGACCAAGGTGCAGATGACCCAAATGCCGGAACTCGTTGCGGCGATGCACAGCCTTGTGGGTCTGGCCGCGGTTCTGGTCGGCTTCATCGCTCATATCGAGCTGGGCAACGTCATGGCCATGGACGACGCCGCGAAGAAGGCCACCGAAGGCTTTGCGGCGCTTCTGGCGAAGAAGGACGGGGTCGAGATTGCGATCCTGCGGGTCGAACTGTTCCTCGGCGTGTTTATTGGCGCGATCACCTTCACCGGCTCGGTCATCGCCTACGGCAAGCTTGCAGGGTCGGTCGATTCAGCCGCGAAAAAGCTGCCAGGCGGCCATATCCTGAACGCAGGTGCGGCGATCCTCTCGCTCATCTGCCTGGTCTGGTACTTCAACTCTGGCGGCCTTCTGCCGCTGGTCATCATGACTGTCGCCGCGCTGTTCATTGGCTACCACCTGATCATGGGCATCGGCGGCGCAGACATGCCGGTCGTTGTTTCGATGCTGAACAGCTATTCTGGCTGGGCGGCGGCGGCGATCGGCTTCAGCCTCGGCAACGATCTGTTGATCGTCGTCGGCGCGCTGGTCGGGTCCTCGGGCGCGATCCTCAGCTACATCATGTGTAAGGCGATGAACCGGCATTTCGTATCGGTCATCCTCGGCGGCTTCGGCGGCCCGCAGGGTGAAGCGGCTGAGATCGAAGGCGAACAGATCGCCATCGACAGTGACGGCGTCGCAACGGCCCTTGAAGAGGCCGACAGCGTCGTCATCGTGCCAGGCTACGGCATGGCGGTGGCGCAGGCCCAGCAGGGTGTCGCTGAACTGACCCGTCGTCTGCGCGGTGCCGGCAAGGAAGTACGTTTTGCGATCCACCCTGTCGCGGGCCGCCTGCCCGGCCACATGAACGTGCTGCTGGCTGAGGCTAAAGTGCCCTACGACATCGTTCTGGAGATGGATGAAATCAATGATGACTTCCCGGATACGGATGTCGTGATCATCATCGGTTCAAACGACATTGTGAACCCTGCGGCTCAGGATGATCCTAATTCTCCCATTGCCGGCATGCCTGTGCTGGAGGTCTGGAAATCCAAGCAGGTCTTCGTTTCCAAACGTGGTCAGGGTACTGGCTATTCCGGCATCGAAAACCCGCTGTTCTACAAAGAGAACACTCGGATGTTCTATGGGGATGCGAAGGCGTCGATCGACGACCTGCTGACCAAGATCACCTGATGTGAAGTGGGGCGCTGCGGCGCCCCTTTTTCCTCCCCAGCGGTTTCGCGTTCGGCGAAACACGAGGGAGGAGTGCTTCGCAGGGGATATTTGTGACACATAGATGCTGACGATTTACGTAATATCAGGATCGTTAGCTCGATTGTGAGGACGCTGTACAGGCGGGGACGCCGATGGCCGTACACGTAGATGGTGCCAGTCTCCTCCGTGGGGCAGGCGTTTTCTCACCTATGTGTCACAAATATCCCTCGCGGAGCGTTTCGCCGAAGGCGAAAATCGCTGAGTGGACGTCTTCAGACCGCATCAAAATCCAGCGTAATCGCATCAGACGTCGGCTGCACCTGACAGGCGAGGACAAAGCCTGCATCCGTTTCCCAAGGCTCCAGGCTGAAGTTCTGCAGCATCTCAGCCTCACCCTTGGTCAATTTACAGCGGCAGGTCGCGCACATGCCATTGGCGCAGGAATAGGGGATCTCTAGCCCCGCGCGCGCCGCCTCGTCAATCAACATCGCGCCGGGCGTCATATCGAATTTTCGGCTGGAGCCATCGACGATCACCTCAACCTGTGCGCCGACAGCATTTTTGGCGACGCTGCGCGAGCTGGCGACGGGTGAGGCGCCAGACGGAGTGAACAGCTCAAATTTCAGCTTATCTGAGTCAGCACCCAGCGCCTTTATAGCCTCAGACGCAGCTTCGATCATCGGCTGCGGGCCACAGATGTAGATCGCATGATAGCTGGGCGGATGGATCAGGCCGCGGGTCGCGAGGGTTTCCAGTTTTTCGGCGTCGAGACGCCCATTGAACAGCTCCACATCCTGGGCTTCTTCGTCCATCACATGGGTCAGGCGAAAGCGGGTCATGTAACGGTCCTTGAGGTCATCCAGCGCCTCTCGGAACATCACACTGTCCGTGGTGCGGTTGGCGTAACACATGGTCACGGTGCTGTCCGGCTCCCCCTCCAAAACCGACGTAGCGATGGAGATCATGGGCGTGACGCCCGACCCCGCCGCCAACAGCAAATAGTCATGCGCGCCGCCGATGGGCGCGGTGAAGCGGCCCTGCGGGGTCATCACCTGCACTGTATCGCCAGGTTTTAGCCGCTGGGCATGGTCCGAAAATCTGCCGCCTTCGATCCGTTTGACGCCGACATCCAGCGTGTCCGATCCGATGGGTGAACAGATTGAATAGGATCGGCGTACATCTTCGCCATTGATGTCGGCCCGCAGGGTCAGGTACTGGCCTGGCGTGAAAGCGTAGCTGTCCTTGATGTCATCCGGGATGACAAAAGACAGGGCCACTGCGTCGGCGGTTTCTGGACGGACGTCAGCCAGCGTTAGTTCGTGAAAACGGGGGGCCATATCAGCGCCTCAGATGCATTTGAAATAGTCGAAAGGTTCGTGGCAGCTCTGACATTTGTAGAGCGCCTTGCAGGCAGTGGAGCCAAATTCGCTTACGCGCTCAGTATCTTCCGATGTGCAGCGCGGACATGCAACGATGGTTTCACCGAATAGGGATCGGACGGAATTGGATGCCTTAACCGGCGGCGCGATGCCGTACACGCGCAACTTTTCGCGCCCTTTATCGGTGATCCAGTCCGTGGTCCAGGCCGGGGCGATGACGCGTTCGATCTTGGCCTCAAATCCCGCCTCCAACAGCGCCGTTTCAACCGCCAATTCGATGGCGAGAACGGCCGGGCAGCCAGAATAGGTGGGCGTAACTCTCGCCGTGGCGACACCGTCTTCGACCTCAACCGAGCGGAGAATGCCCAGGTCAGCAACCGTCACTGCCGGAACCTCAGGGTCCAGAACGGCGGCGGCTGCCTTCCAGGCGCGCTGCTGGTCGAGGTCGATGACGTCTACCATGTCAGGCCCGGAAAGGTGCGCTGGATGTATTGCAAGTCGGCCAGCAGGAAACCCATTTGTTCGCCATGCCGTCCTTGCCGACCACCAGAGATAGCGACCGTTTGCGTGCGTTCCAACTGCGCCTCGGCGAAGATCGCGTCGATCTGCGCATCCCATTCAGCACACAGGGATTTTGGCGAAGGGATCAGGCCCAGTTCGGCGGCCGTATCCAGCGCCTCATCATCGACGAACATCTCGTCGACATAGGGCGCCAGCGCCGCCACGGCATCATTCATGCGCCGGGCGCTTTCTTCGGTCCCGTCGCCCAGCCGGATCACCCATTCCCCAGAATGGCGGACGTGATAGGCGACCTCTTTCACCGCTTTGGCGGCGATCCCGGCGATGGTTCCGTCGGTGGATTTCTGCGCTTCACGCCAGAACGGCTCCATAAATGCGGAATAGTAGAGCTGGCGCAGCATCGTGTGTCCGAAATCCACGTTGGAGCGTTCGACCAGCAAGAGGTTGCGATAATCACGCTCAATCCGGCGATAAGCGAAATCGTCTTCGTCGCGGCCCTTGCCTTCCACTTCGCCCGCATAAGCATAAAGCGGACGGGACTGGCCGATCAGGTCCAACCCTATGTTTGGAAGGGCCAAATCCTCCTCCAGCATTGGGGCGTGACCGCACCACTCGGACAGGCGATGGCCAAGGATCAGATGATCGTCGGCGAGGCGGATGAGCGCGCCGAAAAGGGCTTCCTGCTTGTCCATCACATGTGACCCACTTCATCCGGCACTTCGTAGAAGGTCGGGTGGCGGTAGATCTTGCTTTCCGCCGGTTCGAAGTTCTCGTCTTTGTTTTCCGGATCCGAAGCCGTGATCGCGGCGGAGGGGACGACCCACACCGACGTACCCTCCCCCCTGCGCGTATAGACGTCGCGCGCGGCCTGAATGGCCATGGTTTCGTCAGCCGCGTGCAAGCTGCCGCAATGACGATGGGCGAGGCCGTTGCGGGGGCGGATGAAAACTTCCCAGAGGGGGATTTCGCTGCTCATGCCGGTTCCTTTGCAATCAACGCTTCTGTCCCGAACACCCGGTCAGTCGGGCCGGTGCGGCGTAATTCTGTCAACATTTCAACGGCTTCCGCCGGACTGGGGCTGTGACCGTCAGCGATGGGCCATATGGCCAGATATGCTTCATCCATCTTTTCGAACCACTCATGGGTTCTGAGGCGGAATTTCTTGTGGAGCGTGTTCCAAGTGAAATGGCGCAGGCTGTCCACATCCTCCCAAACCGACAGGGTCATGGTCAGGCGAGGTTCATGCGCATAGTGGGTCGCCAGCATCTCGGTATCGTCGATCAGCCGCCAGACAAAGCCAGGCGAGCGTTCTGCCAGCGCGTTCACAGGCGGCACCGCATCAAAAAAGGGCTTGATGCGTGGATCATCCAAGTTCCAACGGG
Source organism: uncultured Pikeienuella sp. (assembly GCA_965659735.1). Lineage (GTDB taxonomy): Bacteria > Pseudomonadota > Alphaproteobacteria > Rhodobacterales > Rhodobacteraceae > Pikeienuella. The sequence continues at coordinate 8,642 of CBFHXH010000077.1, read as the reverse complement.
CCCGTGCGATATTGAACTGGCCGACGGGCATTATTCCGCAGCATGCTTGGCCGCTTCTTTGCGGGCGCGGCGCTTTCCGGCATGGGCCAACGCGGCGTCGCGCACCCATTCGCCGTCATCCCAGGCTTTCTGCCGGGCAGTGAGCCGTTCGCGGGTCATCATGCCGCCGCCTTTGACGGTGCGCCAAAACTCATCCCAGTCGATATCGCCAGAGTCATAGCCTCCCTTTTCCTCGTTCCACTTGAGATCGGGATCGGGCAGCGTCAGGCCCAGATATTCCGCCTGTGGGACGGTGGCGTCGACGAATTTCTGGCGCAATTCATCATTGGTGAAGCGCTTGATCTTCCACTTCATCGACTGATCGCCGTTCGAGCTGTCAGTGTCGTGCGGACCGAACATCATCAGCGCAGGCCACCAGAACCTGTTCAGCGCATCCTGCGCCATATCCTTCTGATCCTGCGATCCTTGCGCCAAAACCGTCATGATTTCAAAGCCTTGACGCTGGTGAAACGATTCCTCCTTGCACACGCGGATCATCGCGCGGGCATAAGGGCCATAGGAACAGCGGCACAGCGGGATCTGGTTCATGATCGCCGCGCCATCGACCAGCCAACCCACCGCGCCAATGTCAGCCCAGGTCAGCGTGGGGTATGTGAAGATCGAGGAAAACTTGGCCTTACCGCTCAGCAGCTCTTCCGTCATCTGCTTGCGCGACACGCCAAGAGTTTCAGCGGCGGAATAGAGGTAGAGGCCATGCCCTCCTTCATCCTGCACCTTGGCAAGCAAAGCCGCCTTGCGGCGCAGCGTCGGCGCGCGGGTGATCCAGTTGCCTTCGGGCAGCATGCCGACAATCTCGGAATGCGCGTGCTGACCGATCTGGCGGATCAGCGTCTTACGATAGCCTTCCGGCATCGGGTCATTCGGTTCGATCTTTTCATCAGCGTCGATGCGTTTCTGGAACGCTTCAAGGAATTCCAGCGTTTCTTCGGTCTTGTTGTCTGCGCCGATCAGGCCTTGGCTGTACATGGCGAATCTCCTGCTGTGTTTAAGTGAAAATATGTTACGAAAATTTCAAATTCAATATTTTTCGTAACATAAAGCCTATCGAAACCGCGCCCCAATCGCGTCGCGCCCGGTGCCAGAGGTCGGCTCTGCCCAATAGTGTTCAGCCTTGACCGAAACCATGGGATAGACTGCTGCAACCTCCAAATGGCAATCGCGGCCAGGCCAGTCGGCGGAGACAAAACTTTCCGGCAAGAACGGGTGGCGCAGGATCAGCCGACGCCAGAAATGGGCGATCAGGATGCGAGCGGTCAGCCCCTCCAGCGCCGAAAGCGCGCCGACATGGCGAATAAGGTCTGGTGCTGTCAGCGCCGTCATCAATTCGCGGAACTGATTGTACAGCGCGGGCGGCGCCACTTCGTCCTTTACCCAGGCCGGGGTATGCAGCGGATCGCCCAGCAGAACAAAACGACCCTTGGCGACCTCCTCCGCTCGCTGATCTACGGGCAGAATGCGGACCGATTTGCTTATCGTCCCCGCACCATCATCTACAGACTGCTGGTCGATCGACACGATCCAGTCACGATGCGACACCGGATCAGCCGCGTAAATGATGCCTGCGGCCCATTCACTGTCGCGCCGGGCTTGGTTGGACAACCGATAGATCGAATTACGGCCGATCTTTTCACGCTCAACCCAGCCTTCAGCCGCCAGCCGCGACATCCCGGTGCGCAGAGCGCCGTCTGAGACGCCGATCATGCCAGTGATGGCGGTCAGATCAGTCATCGCGATCTGCCCCCCACGTGGCAGGGCCGCGTCGCCAAAGATCGTCACGACCAGCGACAGAACACGCGGGCGGCCATGGGCGTGAAACAGATCGATCAGGGGCTGAAGGGCGGCGGCGGGCACAGGGGCGGTCCTTTGAAGAATGCGGACCGTATCCAGACCATTCACGCCCCATTGGTCAAGGGCGAAGCGTCGCCCCCCTGCCCCTCAGGCCTTGTCGGCGGCCCCTTCTTCCTCTGCAATCACCAGGAACTCGTAGTCTTTCAACGGCCTGTGCCGGGCGGCGCCCGCCCGCTGCGATCGTTTGAGGATGCGCGCCAGTTGGTCTGGCGTGGCGGCGAGGTTGTAGTCAGCCAGCTTTTGGACCACGGCGCCGGTATCGCTCCACTTGCCAATGACCAGCTCGGGGCTGCGCCCAACGACTTCTGGCTCAAACGGGAACCCCTGACGCCGCTCGCCCGCGTCTTCGAAGGCCCTGATGGACCGCCATTGTTCATACCGGAACGCGCCTTCGCCGACGATCGGGCTGTAGTATCCGTTTGTAATGCCGCTGATTTCAGCCACCTCACGGCAAATTTCCGGAAAACGTGTCAGGTCGACGCCCGTTTCGGCTCCGTAAACCATTTGGAGCGCCGCCGCGACAGCCTCCATCGCAGCGTTGCCGGCCCGATAGCCGATGCCATTCACCGAAACCTGAAGCACGTCGGCGCCACCTTCGTAACCGCCCAGCACATTGGCGACGGCGAGGCCAAAATCGTTGTGGCAATGAACCTCCACCTCCATCTGGGTCGCCGCCTTGAGCTTGCCTACGAGGTACGAAATCGCGGCAGGGCGGGCGATGCCCTGGCTATCGACAACGGTCACGGCGTCTGCGCCTTCGGCCTCCGCCGCTTTGGCGACGGCCATGATGTTGTCGAAATCGCCACGCGTCGTTTCGGGCATGAAGAGGTTGACCGTGCACCCCGCCTCTTTCGCAGCGCGAATTTCGGAAAGCGTCTTGTCGAGAAATTCGGCGCGATTGGTGTCAAAAACATATTTCTGGAAATCGTCCCCGATATGGTGCCAGACCATCACATGCCGCGCGCCAAGTTCCATTGCGTGTTCAACCCAGCCTGGCTGCCACGTGACCCAGAGGTCCATATCGAAATTCCGGGCCATGAACGCGCGGATCACCTCTTCCCACCCCGGAACGGTCAGAAAAATCTCAGTCCGTTTGATCCCCAGCCGGGCGAGCCCTTCGGCGATGCGGATCTTGTCAGCAGTGGTGAAGGCAAGGTCAGCGGATTCTTCGCCATCGCGTAGCGTCAGGTCATGCAGCTTTACCGGGCGGGGTGGGATCGCGATTTCGGGCGCAAAGTTGTGGCGGCTGGTCACCCAACGCGGGTTGTCCCATGGTTGTCTGTCGGACAAGTTAGTCATGGAGGGCGTTTCCTTCTGCAGTTGGGCGGTGGGGCGATGCTAGGGCAGGATTAGCCCGCACGCCAAACGGTTCCAGACGTCAAGCGGACGGGCGGATCAGAGGGAGAAGGCCTGTCTTATCTGTTCAGCGCAGTCCTCAGAGGACGCTGCGCCCGCATCAATCGTTAGGTCGTAGAACATGCCTTGATGCACTTCGCCGAACTGCCAACGGGTTATGCCGATCATGCGATCGCCCCGCGCCGCCTCTTGCGCTTCGATCACGTCAAGTGGGGCGAAAACGCCAACCATCTTAAGGGTATAGGGTGACAAAAGACGCCGATATTCCGCGACCGGGTTTCAGAACCCGTTGTCGCGGTCGCCAAAGAACACCTCGTCAATGATCAGGTTGTTCCCTTGCCCCGCCATGGCGGCGGCGTCGTGGCGCATACTAGACAAGGCACGTTCGACGACGACGCCCGTCTTGACCATGATTGTCGGGCGGCCGGCCGCCTCCCCCTTCTCAAAGCTGAGCCCATCGGGGTGATCCTCGTATTTGGGCGGCATGGACGCGAGGGTGGCGTCCATCTCAACGTAGAGGAACGGATCGGCCGTAATCGTCTACAATGCCTTGCAGATGGAAGATTTGCCGACGCTGCTGACGCCGTTCAGGATGATGATCATCGCCCTATCAGGCAAAACGAGCAACCAGCTTGGCGTCCAGTTCCGGCGTAAGTACCAATCCATCCTGATCGCTGACAGACGAATGGGCCACGGCCCATTTGCACAGCGCACCGCTTTCATTGCGCGGGGCATGCGGGACCGAGGCGGCGACAAAACACTGCTCACCGGCCTGAACCTCAACCGACTTTTCCAGTTCGTCGCCGTAATAGACCTTGCAGGTCCCCTACAGAAGGAAGGCGATGGTCTCAATTCCTTCATGGTAATGCGCCTTGGCGACAGCCCCTGCCGGCATCGGCAGGATGTTCAGGTAAATGGACTGTGCACCGACCGTTTCGGCGGAGCATCCGGCGCCATAGGTGAACCCCTGCCCGCCCTCATAGGTCTGGCCCGGCCCGACAACGGCGACGCCGTCATGTTCGATTGGCTTCATCACTCCCTAATTAGCGGCCGGCATGATCCTTACGTATCATGCAATGAACGCCCTTTGACCCGTTGACCGTTTGCGTCACCCGCAGGTCCGCCGCAAGCGAACAGAGCGTGTAGGCGTCCTCGAGGCTAAGCCCCGCCACCTCCCCCAGCAGCACGATCATATCGCGCAGCGCCTGGACGACACACTGGTCGAGGTCGGGGTCGAGGCCCATGGTGATCAGGTGCGTCGGCGTTTCAGCACGGGGCGTGGTCAGGGTGATGTCGCGGCGGATGGCGAACTCAAAATCCCCTTCAAGCGCGGTTTCGATGGCGGTGACGTTCACCTCTCCATCCCCTTGCGCGCCGTGGCCATCCCCGCAGGAAAAGAGGGCGCCGTCGGTGAAAACCGGCAGATATAGCGTCGATCCCGCAACCAGTTCTTTGTTGTCGATATTGCCGCCCATTAATCGCGGTACGATTGACCCGATGCGCCCCCATGCAGGCGGCGGCGCGACGCCCATGACGCCAAAGAACGGCGCCAGCGGCAGATCAAGACCCCAGGGCAGTTTCGCGACATTCGAATCAAGGTCGAGCGGTATATTGAGCAGCCGCTCTTCATGAAAATCATCCTGCAAAGTGCCGGATAGAGGGCGGATCATGTTCCAGCCCCAGTCCTGGCGCAGCCGCACATCCTTGATCCGCACTTCCAAGACATCACCTGGCTTGGCGCCTTCTATGGCGACGGGCCCGGTCAGGATATGGCCGGGCAGCAGACGTTCGGATTTCTCGTGGATGTCATAGAGTTCCGGCGGCACGTGGAACCCTTCGGGCGGCAGCACATTCGCCCCGCCCGACACCGTGCGGATGGTGACGGCATCGCCGTCCTGAATGGTTAGGGCGGGCGGCAGGATCGCTTCGAAATAACCCCAGTGGCAGGTTTCGACGCTGGCGTTCAATTCATGCCTCGCCATCACGGGTACTCATAGGCGTTCATGGTCAGCAGCTCATATTCAGCAACCTGCTCATCATCCTGATTGACCACCATGACGGCCCAGCGCACCTCGCCATAGGTGTCCGTGCGGCGGGTTTTCTTGCGTACCGTCAGCCGAACCCTGATGCTGTCGCCGGGGGATAGCGGCTTTTGGAACGCAAGGTTACTGAGGCCAGTATTCGCCAGCACTGGACCGGGGTTTGGCTCAACAAACAGACCGGCGGCGAAGCTGAGAATCAGGTAGCCATGGGCGACACGGCCGGGGAAGAACGGGTTCGCCTTGGCCGCCTCTTCATCCATGTGGCCATAGAACAGATCGCCGGTGAAATGCGCGAAAGTCTCGATGTCTTCGAGGGTGACGGTGCGCGGTTCGGTCCAGATTGTCTCACCAATCTGCACCTCGTCAAAGGTGCGTGTGAACGGGTGCGCGGGGCCGGTGACCTCTTTCGATCCTTTCACCCATGTCCCGCCAATCGCCGTCAGCATGTCGGGCGAGCCCTGAACGGCGGTGCGCTGCATATAGTGCATGACGGCGCGGACGCCGCCCAGTTCTTCAGACCCGCCTGCGCGCCCCGGGCCACCATGGACCATATGTGGGAGGGGGGAGCCGTGGCCGGTCGCCTCTTTCGCGCTGTCCCGGTTGTTGATGTAAATCCGCCCGTGGTGCGCGGCGGAGGACAGGATGACGTCCTGCGCCACCTGCGGGTCATGCGTAAACAGCGACGCGACCAGCGACCCGCCGCCCCGGTTCACCAGATCGGCGGCGTGGGCCGTATCGCGATAGCCCATGATGGTGGAGACGGGTCCAAACGCCTCTGTCTCGTGCACAGCGGCATGCGCATCAGGGTCATCGCAACGGTAGAGGCGGGGGGCGACGAAGGCGCCTTTGTCAGCGTCGCCGTTGATCGGCGCATCGCCATAGACGAGCGTTGCACCCTCTGCAATGCGCGCGGCGCTGTCCAGCACATCAGCGCGCTGCGCAAGGCTGACGACCGGCCCCATGCGCGTCGCCTCGTCCGTCGGGTCGCCAATGGTGGTCTCGGCGAGCCGGGTGCTGAGCGCCTCGATCAGGTCGCCAACCATCGCCTCAGGCGCGATGATGCGGCGGGTGGCGGTGCATTTCTGGCCAGCCTTGGTTGTGATTTCCTTCGCAGCCTCTTTCACGAAGATCTCGAACTCCGGCGTGTCTGGCCCGGCGTCGGGGCCGAGGATCGATGCGTTCAAGCTGTCCTGTTCCGCCGTAAAGCGAACGGCGTTGGCCAGAAGGTTCGGGTGACTGCGCAGCTTCAGCCCCGTCGCGGCAGAGCCTGTAAAAGCCAGCGTGTCCTGATACCCAAGCTGATCCAGCAGATCGCCGACGCCGCCAATGATGAGCTGGATCGATCCTTCCGGCAGTAACCCGCTTTCGACCATCATCCGCACGCAAGCTTCGGTCACATAAGACGTCTGCGTCGCTGGTTTGACGATCGACGGCATGCCCGCCAGGAACGCTGGCGCGAACTTTTCCAGCATTCCCCAGACAGGGAAGTTGAAGGCGTTGATCTGCACCGCTGCGCCCTGCAGGGGCGTGCTGATATGCTGGCCGAGGAAGGTGCCATTCCGGGACAGCTGTTCCACATCGCCATCGAGGTAGACGCAGCTGTCCGGCAATTCGCGACGGCCCTTGGAGGCGTAGAGCATCAGCGTGCTGATGCCGCCATCGATATCAATCCAGCTGTCGCCCTTCGTGGCGCCGGTAAAATACGAGAGCGTATAGAGCTGAGCCTTCCGCTCCATCAGATACGCGCCAAGCGCCTTAAGAAGGCGGGCGCGAGCGTGAAAGGTCATTTCGCACAGCGCGGGCCCCGCCTTCAGACGCGCCTCGTCCAGCATCGCGCCTGTGTCCAATGCGGCGCCGCCGGCGCGGGCGACGGTTTCGCCGGTGGCGGCGTGCGCCAGCATCTGCGCATCGGCACCCGCGGGGATCCACGATCCAGCAGCGTAGCTTTGAAGGGTCAGGGTCATGGCGCGTCCTCATTTGATTCTTTGGCAATAACCTGACCGCTCGGTCGGTTAATTGCAATCATAAGCTAGGATCAGGTGGATTCGTCATTTCACGCGCCATTGATTTGGCCGTGGTCAGCCGCGCCACTATCTGTCGGACATGACCCGTTTTCTGATCAGCCTGCTCATCCTTTTATCCGCTTCCATCGCCGAGGCGTGCGGCGGGCAAGACGCCTGCGATCTGGACACGCGCCAGTACCACGCAGCGCCGCCGCCTGACTGAGATGGCGTCACACCCTTGCCCGTGCTGATCCATTTTCATGGCTTGGGGCGACGGTCATCCGGCGTGATCAAGAACAAGCGTGTCGCGGGCGCCGCCGCAGAAGCGGGCGCGCTTCTGATTGCGCTGCAGGGCCGGGAGCGCAGTTGGCGATTCTGGAGCGGGCGCAGCGACGACAGCGACTTTGCGCTGGCGGCATTGGACGACGCCGCCACACGCTGGCCAATCGACCGCAGCCGCGTCGTCGTTTCGGGTTTGTCCCATGGAGGGGCTATGGCCTGGCGCATGGCCTGAGATCTGGGGCCGGTGGTGAAGTCATTCCTGCCCATCGCAGGCTCATTCTAGGGCGGCGATCACACCTGCGACGCACCGGTGCGCCTGACCCATGTGCATGGGCTGAAGGATACGGTCATGGATTACCCGTATGGCCCGAACGGCGAGGAAGACGCCGCCGTAAGCCTTTGGCTGCCCCGCAACCAATGCCGCGCGGAGCCAGACGAAATGTGGGAGGAAGACCGCTATCGCTGCCACTGCTGGTCATCCTGCAGCGGTCCGGCGGTGGAATTGTGCACTCATGAGGGCGGGCATTACATTCCGAAAACCTGGCTCCGTTACGCCCTGCCCCGCGCTCTGGCGGAATAGACATAACGCCAAAAGGCGTAGGTGATCAGCAGCGGCCCAGCCAACGCGGCCAGGTGCGGGCGGCCCAGAAAGCCAAGTTCAACCAGCGCAAAGCTGACCATCAGCACACCCGTCTCTCCAGGTCCCCAGCCCAGTCGCGTCGCTGCGCGGGCCTGAAAGGCGGTGCCGATCAGCAGGATGGGCAAGTCATAGCCATAGACGCGCGGCGCTGAGACGACGCAGGCGTATGCGATGATGGCGGCCGCTGCGGCGGGTTCCACCCCCGGCGTGCGCAGCGCGGCGATGGCCAGCGCCAGACCGGCGATGACAAGCACGCCCTGCCCAATCATCGCAGGCCAGAAACCCGCGCCATTCGCGCGGGCGGCGCCATAAAAGTTGGCGTATTTCGGCCAGAAGGCCGGGGCCTTGACGCCGGTCATGAAGTAATCCGACGTGCCGGTCAGTGTTTGCAGAAACGCCATCCAGCCGCCA
>CBFHXH010000076.1:0-17348 GCA_965659735.1 uncultured Pikeienuella sp. | reverse complement strand
ATCAATCGATCGCCGGCATGGGCGATGGCGTGGTGCCACAGGCCGTGGCCAATACCCCTGCCGCGATGCGAGGGTTTGGCGATATAGAAGCCAAGAAAGGCGAAACTCTCAGTGTGATTGACGACAGAGATCGAGGCGACCGGAACATCATCTTCAAGGGCCAGGAAAAATCCGTCTGGATCAGCGGCATGGAACGCCGCCGCGTCGTCGAGCCCCGGGTTCCAGCCTTCCGCCGCGGCCCAGTCGAGCATAAGCGCCACCTCGGCTAGCGATGCGTTGCGATAGACGATCATGACAGAGCCTTGCGCAATGAGGTCATGTTGTCCGGGATATCACGAAGATCAAGCTGCGAGAAAATGTCCAGGAGATGGCCTTTCATCAGGTCCTCGGCCTCATTCGCGTCGTTCGTTCTGAACGCGTCCAGCAGGGCGTGATGCGCATGGCTTTCACAAATTGCGCTCCGACGCTTCCAATAGAGCGCAATGACCAGGGATGAGCGCGAAATCAGCTGGCGAATGAACGTCTCGATAGTAAGTTGATCTGCGATCCTTGCGATTTCGATGTGAAACTGCCCTGAGAGTTTCAACGCTCGACCAAAATCCTCTGCGTCGAGCGCGGCGTGCTCCTCATCGATATGCCTCTGGAGTACGATCAGATCCTTCGGAGTTGCGCGTTCAGCTGCCGCGCGGGCTGTCTGCGGTTCAAGCAGAGATCTCGCTTCGAAGACTTCACAAGCTTCCTTGACCGACGGTTTCGCAACAAAGGCCCCGCGGTTCCGCTCTATCGATACAAGCCCTTCATGGGACATTGCAGTCAGGGCCTGGCGAACAACGGTCCGCCCGACGCCAAAGATCTCGCCGACCTCATCCTCGGTCAATTTCATGCCTGGCAGGATGCGATGTTCATGCACGGCCTCTGTCAGGCGCGATACAATCTCGGCGGCGGAAGAAACAGCCATATGCCCCACATGCTTTCGAACGAATCCAGTCTTCTTAATCGGTCGCAGACAGGACTGCACGCGGCAAGATCGAATGCGATCAGAAAGTAAATCGTATACAATTTGTGCATATACTTTGAACAATCATGATCGCATCTGCTGCCGAAAGCGGCACTGCTCAGCGATTCACCCCTGTCCGCCTCGAAAACTCTTCTTCTCCCACAATGTTTGATCGACGTTGCCGACGAAACCGCTGGGGAGCGCGATGCAAAGCAAGCTGGATCTCGAATTTATCAGTCTCACGAAGCTCTATGGCGACACGATCGCCGTCGATGCAATCAGCTATCATTTCCGTGCCGGGACCTATGCCTGCCTCTTGGGGCCATCGGGATGTGGCAAGTCTTCGACACTGCGGATGGTGGCGGGGCATGAGAGTGTCAGCGACGGATCGGTTATCTTGGGTGGCCGCGATATTTCCCAGATGCCGCCAGCAAAGCGCGGCACAGCTATGATGTTTCAAAACTACGCGCTGTTTCCGCATTTGTCGGTCGGGGAGAACGTCGCCTTCAGTCTGAAGATGCGGGGCGTCGATGCGTCAGATCGGCAAAGACAAGCTGGCGAGATGCTGGAGCTTGTGCACATGTCCGAGTTCGCAGAGCGTATTCCAGCGCAGCTATCGGGCGGTCAGCAGCAGCGTGTGGCGCTGGCGCGTGCGCTGATCACGAAGCCCCAGGTTCTTCTGTTGGACGAGCCTTTGTCTGCCCTCGACCCCTTTCTGCGTAACCGCATGCGGTCTGAATTGAGGAAGCTGCAGCGCGAACTGGGGATAACGTTCCTGCATGTCACCCACAGTCAGGATGAAGCGCTTTCGCTGGCGGATGAGATCGTTGTGATGAACAACGCCTGCATCGAGCAGGCGGGCGAGACCCGCGAGGTGTTCAATGCGCCAACGACATCCTTCGTGGCGCGGTTCCTCGGCTCTCACAACGTGATCGCCATGCCAGACGGCAAGATCGCCGTGCGCTCTGACGCGCTGCGCCTTGGCGCGCCTTACGGGGCGAAGCTGCAAGGCAGGATCACCAATATCGAATACCAGGGCACGCATGTCGCGCTCACCGCCGCCGTGATCGGCGAGCAGGAGGTCACGGCGATGCTTTCAGACAAAGATTTCTTCGGGTCACCGAAGGATTTGGGCGAGGCCGTTGGCCTCGATTGGGATAGCCAGGCGGCCCACGCCCTCTCCGCCTGACACGACATGAGCAAGACAGGGAAACTGACATGACGACAATTCCAAAGGTGCGCTATACGCGTCGTTCGATCCTGAAGACGGGCGTCGCCGCCGCGGCGGCGTCCACGCTTCCCGCGCCAGTGGTTTGGGGACAGGCGCTGAAGGACGTCACTCTGCGCCAGTTCGGCACCGGGGTGTCGAACCTCAACGAGGTCGCGGCCAAGGTGAAAGAAGATCTCGGCTTCACGCTTGAGATGACGGCGCTCGACTCAGACAGCGTCACGCAGCGCGCGGCGACCCAGCCCGACAGCTTTGATATCGCCGATATCGAATACTGGATCTGCAAGAAAGTCTGGCCGACGGGCAACTTGCAGGCGATGGACACCTCAAAAATCGCCAATTACGACAAGATCGTGGGTACCTTCCGCTCGGGCAAACTGACCCCTGAAAGCGTAATCGCCCAAGGCACCGCGCCGCACTCCGTGGGCTTCACCTCGGGGCAGAACGGCAAGGAATTTGTTCAGGAAGAGTCCGGCTGGATGACCCTTATCCCGACGATCTACAACGCCGACACGCTGGGCATCCGCCCTGACCTGATCGGCCGTCCGATTAGCAATTGGTCCGAGCTTTTGAACCCTGAGTTCAAGGGCAAGGCGTCAATCCTCGACATCTCGTCGATCGGCATCATGGACATGGCGATGGTGGTTGAGTCCATGGGCGAATATAAATATCCTGACAAGGGCAACATGACGAAGGAAGAAATCGACCTGACCCTCGGCATCTTCACCGAAGCCAAGAAAGCCGGCCAGTTCCGCGCCTTCTGGAAGTCGTTCTCTGAATCTGTTGAACTGATGGCCTCGGGCGAGGTTGTGATCCAATCCATGTGGTCGCCCGCGATCACCGCGGTTCGGTCGCAGGGCATCCCCTGCGTCTACCAGCCGCTTGAAGAGGGCTACCGGTCCTGGGGCGGCGGCATAGGCCTCTCAGCCTCGCTGTCGGGCATCGAGCTGGATGCCGCCTATGAGTATATTAACTGGTATCTCTCGGGCTGGGTCGGCGGCTTCCTGATGCGTCAGGGCTACTATTCCGCCGTTCCTGAAACTTCGAAAAACTTTATGAGCGAAGACGAGTGGGGCTTCTGGTTCGAAGGCAAGGAAGCCAAGGGCGACATCACCAACCCGTTCGGCGACGTGATGGAGAAAGCCGGCGCTGTTCGTGATGGCGGCAGCTTCTACGACCGGATGGGCGCCGTCGCCTGCTGGAACGCGGTCATGGACGAAAACCAGTATATGGTTCGCAAGTGGAACGAGTTTATCGCGGCCTAAGGGCGGCGATACGCCGGGGAGGGTTTGGCCCTCCCCGGCAATTCTGACGAAAGAAGACCACTCAAGTGCAGCAATCACGACATCTCACCGGATGGCTTCTGGCCGCGCCACTTGCGGTCGTCTTGCTGGTGTTTCTGGTCGCGCCGATCGTGATGATCGCGGTCGTCAGTTTCTGGGGGGCAACCGAATTTTCGATCTACCCCGCTTTCCTCTTTGACAACTACGCCTTTCTCTTCGGCTCGGAGGTCACCTACCGGGTGTTTTTCAACACGATAAAGTACGCAGTCATCACGTGGATATTCACGCTGCTGATCGGCTTTACCGTAGCTTACTTCTTGGCCTTCCATGTCCGGTCACAGACATGGCAGATCGCGCTTTTTCTTCTTTGCACCATCCCGTTCTGGACGTCGAACATCATCCGCATGATCTCGTGGATTCCGTTTCTGGGTCGAAATGGCCTGGCGAATTCAACGCTGATGTCCTGGGGCGTGATTGATGAGCCGCTGGAATGGCTGCTGTTCAGCGATTTCAGCGTCATCCTCGCCTTTGTCCATCTCTATACACTTTTCATGGTCGTGCCGATCTTCAATACGATGATGCGGATCGACAAATCGTTGATCGAGGCGGCGGTGGACGCCGGCGCGTCGGGCCGGCAAACGCTCTGGCACGTCGTGATCCCGCTCACGAAGCCGGGGATCATGATCGGCACGATCTTCGTCGTGACGCTGGTGATGGGTGACTTCATCACAGTCCGTTTCATGAGCGGGTCCCAGTCGGCCAATGTCGGACGGATGATCCAGAACGATATTGGCCTTTTGCAGTACCCTTCGGCGGCGGCGACGGCGGTGATCCTTCTGATAACGGTACTGATGGTGATCGGTGTCCTCCTCCGCTTTGTCGACATAAGAAAGGAGCTGTGATGGAACCTCGCCCAAGATCCTTCTATGTCCTCGCCACCTTCTTTTCACTATTTCTGGTTTTCCTTTACGGGCCGACACTGACAATTGCGGTCCTTTCATTTCAAGGACCGACGGGCGGGCTGACCTTCCCGATGAAGGGCGTCTCGCACTATTGGTTCTATGATCTCTTCGAGCAGCAAGCGGTCGGTGACATATGGGGATCTTTCTCCCGATCCTTCATTTTAGGCCTGATGGTTATGGTCACGACTGTAGTTGTCTCGGTCATGGGCGGCCTCGCCTTTCGGAAACGATTCGCCGGATCGGGGATCATCTTTTATTTGATCATCACCTCGCTGGTGATCCCGTCGATCCTGATCTCGCTGGGCGTCGGACTGATCTGGTCGCAGTCGGGGATGACGGTGCACTGGTCGACATCAGGCTTTGGCGCGCAGCTCACATGGACACTGCCCTTTGGTCTTCTGATCATGTTCGCCGTCTTCAACAGGTTCGATCGCAGTTTCGAAGAAGCCGCCCGCGATCTCGGCGCCTCGCCCTGGCAGACGATCCGCTTTGTCGTGCTGCCGATCATCGCGCCTTCGCTGATCGGCGTGGCGCTTTTCGGCTTCACGCTCAGCTATGACGAATTCGCCCGCACGCTTCTCACCTCCGGTAGCCGCAACACCCTGCCGCTAGAAATTTTCGGGATGACAACCAACGTGACCAGCCCGGTGATCTACGCGCTTGGTACGATGACGACGATCTTCTCGTTCCTGGTGATCGGACTTTTCCTAATGATCGTCTGGCTGACGGACAGACGCCGCAAGGCGCGCGGTTCGGACGCTGGAAAAGGCATGGTCTGACCTCGTGAGCGTAATCATCATCAACCCGAACAGTTCAACAGTTATGACGGATGCGATGGTTGAGGTCGCCCGCGCCGCTGCGCCCGAGATCAGCTTTGAAGGATGGACGTCGCATAAGGGCCCGCCGTCAATACAGGGTGAAGCCGACGGCGCCTTGGCTGCTCCGCATCTCTTGGAACTGGTGCGGCAGGCAGAGACCGCCGAGGCTGAAGGCGTTATCATAGGCTGTTTCGATGACACGGCCTTGGTCGAGGCGTCAAAACTGGCCTCTTGCCCCGTCATCGGAATTGGGCAGGCGGCCTATCACTACGCGGCCCTAAGGGGATGGCGGTTCAGCGTTGTGACGACCCTCGCAGTATCCGTCCCTATTCTTGAGCAGAACATCGCGGCTTTGGGGCTGAACGGATATCTCTGCAGGGTCCACGCATCCGACGTGCCTGTTCTCGCTCTTCATGAGGACACGGACGCCGCGGCGCGCCTGGTCGCCGAAGAGGCGAGGCGCGCGGAAGCTGAGGACGGGGTTCAGGCAATCATTCTCGGATGCGCCGGGATGGTCAGCGTGGTCGAGGCTGTCCGCCAGTCGACGCAGATTGAGGTTATCGATCCAGCAGTGATCGCCGCGAAATGCGTGGGGTGGCTGCGCTGACTTTGGCGTCAGCCCGCCACTGAGGCGGAGACAAGCTCAGTGACGTCGGCAAGGTCGTCAAGCGCATCCACGGCGCTGATCATAGCCTCCGCCTTGTTGGGACTCAACGCGCTGATCCCGTCCGCGCAGTTCTTTCTAAACTTGGCGAGATGCGCCTCACGCGTCATCGGGTTGTCCGGGCTGCCATAGACGTCTTGGACCGTTGATATCAGCCTTGAGCCCTGTTTCAGAATGATCTCGACGCCAATGGGGACCAGAGCATTCGGATCGCCTGCGTCCAGCACCGTCATCGAGGTCGCCTGCGCAAGCTTCTGGTGCGTCTCGCGCCGGTACGCATCCGACGTGAAATCTGCCCTGACAACGCCACCGCCATACATTGCACAGGCCAGCACATAGCGGGAGCAGAGGCGGGCGTAGTTGATCTCCATCTCTGTCTTTGGCGGGCGTCCGACGAGGTGGTTGATCAGCGGCGGAACGGTCAGGTTGATCTCGGCGATATCCTCAGCTACAAAGCCATGCGCTCGCTGAAGCGTCAGGCACCCGTCCAAGATGCCGTGCGTCGCGCGCCCGGAGGGAAAGGGCTTATGGGCGACTTCGGTGATAAACCAGCGCTTGCCCAGTTCCGCGGCCAGCGCGGCGGAGTCGCCGCTCTCCTCGATCAGGCGGAAGTAGCCGAAATCCCCGGCGAGGATCTGATGTGGGCCCGTAAACCCGGCGCTTGCAAGATCGACAGCCTGAACGGCGTTTCGGGCGTTGAAGCCGACCTGCAGTGCAAGGAGACCCGATCCCTCCGTATGCGCCTGCATCGTGCCGCAAATCTGACCATAGGCGAGCGAGAACGCCTCAACCATCCGCGCTTGGTCGAAGCCCAGCAGCTTGCCCGCCGCCGCGACCCCGCCAAAGGCACCGACGGTCGCCGGGCGGAAGAACCTCAGGCCCGACGAAGCGGCCACCCCCAGAGCGGAGGCGACGTCCACGCCCACCGCCGTGGCTTCAACCAAACGTCTTCCAGAAACCTCGCCCATCCGTTCCGCCACTGCAAGGGCGACGGGGAGGACAATGGTCATCACATGCGCGACAGCGCCTTCGTGCACGCAGTCATATTCCTGACAATGCGCCTGATAGGCGTTGCACATCGCGGCGCTGCTAGCGGGCAGCGTTTGGCCCGTTCCCCAAAGGCGCGCATCCGTCCCCGCGCCCATTGCCGCGGCGCTGGCGGCCAGCTCCGCGGCCAAGGGCCCCGCGCCGCCGCTGATCCCGACGCCGAGCGTGTCTAGGATGAACGTCTTAGCGGCGGCGACAGCATCTGCGGGGATGTCGTCAAAGCCGGTGGAGACGACATGGTCGGCGAAGATGAAGATCGGATCTTTGGTCATGGGCCCTCCACCTTCAACCTGTGCCAGGCGGCGAAGGTCTGGCAAGTGAGAATTGGCCCTTACGCGGCGGACCCTACGCCATCTGTTGACAGAGAAACGCGTCAGGATAGCGTTTCGGAACCGCTTAGCTCAGGAGACGCATCAATGCCTTTGGCGAACCGCACGATTGATCCGGAGGAGGAAACCCTCCTCCTCAACACCATTGACCGCTGGGTAGAGCAAGAGGTCGCGCCGATCGTCAAGGAACATGACCACGCCGACAAATGGCCCGCTCACACCGTCGAACAGATGAAAGAGATGGGGCTGTTTGGCGCGACGATCTCGCCCGAATATGGCGGTCTTGGTCTACCCGCGCAGACCTATTCGAAGATCGTCATGCGTATCTCGCGCGACTGGATGGCGGTGACTGGGATCTTCAACTCTCACCTCATGCTGGCGCTCGCGATTGAGAAATTTGGCACTGAAGGGCAAAAGCAGGAATGGCTGCCCAATCTGGCGACGGGCGAAGTGCGTGGCGGTCTGGCGCTGACGGAGCCGGATGCGGGCACGGACCTGCAGGGCATCCGCATGACCGCACGGCCAGAGGGCAATGGCTATGTCATCAACGGCACGAAGACCTGGATCTCGAACGGCGTCGAAGGGCATTGCTTTGCGCTTTTGGTGAAAACCGATCCCGGAGCGCAGCCGCGCCACAAGGGGATGAGCATGTTCATCGCGCCCAAGGGTGATGGTTTCACGGTCGGGCGCAAGCTGGAAAAACTTGGCTACAAGTCCATCGACTCAGGCGAACTGGTGTTCGAAAACTACCGCATCCCAGCCGACAACCTTGTTGGCGGCGAAGAAGGGCAAGGCTTTTACCAGGCCACCGGCGGGCTTGAGCTTGGCCGCATCAACGTCGCGGCCCGCGGCGTTGGGCTGGCGGAGGGGGCGCTGAAGCTCGCCACCGAATACGCGCAGACCCGCAAGACCTTCGGCAAGCCGATCTGCGAGCATCAGGCGATCCAGCTGAAACTGGGCGAGATGGCGACTCGCGCCCGCGCCGCGCGCCTGCTGACGCTGGACGCGGCCGCAGCCTTCGACCGGGGCGAGCGCTGCGATATGGAAGCGGGGATGGCGAAATACTTCGCTTCGGAAGCGGCGCTGGAGAACTCCACCGAGTCCATGCGCATTCACGGCGGCTACGGCTATTCCAAGGAATACGACATCGAGCGCCTTTACCGGGATGCGCCGCTGATGTGCATCGGTGAAGGCACGAATGAGATGCAGCGGATGATCATCGCCAAGCAGCACATCAAGCGAAATCCAGTCTGAGGGAAATTACATGAGCGCAGACGAACGATCAACGGCGGGCGTCTACCAGGGCGCGTCTGGCCGCACTTATCACGAATTCGAAGTCGGGACGACGATCCGGCACAAACCGGGTCGCACGATCACAGAGACAGACAATATCTGGTTCACGCTTATGACGATGAACACACACCCGCTGCATTTCGATAACGAGTTTGCGGCGACCAGTCAGTTCGGCAAGCCACTGGTAAATTCATGCCTGACTCTGTCGATGGTCACCGGGATCAGCGTCGCGGATATCAGTCAGGGCGCCATTGCGAACCTCGGTTGGGATAACGTGCGGCTGAAGGCACCTGTCTTTGTCGGCGATACGATCTACGCCGAGACCGACATTTTGGATAAACGACTGTCACAAAGCAAAGAGGGACAAGGCATCGTTCATGTTCGCACGCGCGGCTTCAAGGCGGATGGTGAAGTGTTCATGGAGTTTGACCGCAACATCCTCGTCCCGGTGCTGGAGCCGTGAGCACGCTCAACTGGCCTGACGGTAAGACACTTGCGTTGTCGATCGTAGTGAACGTCGAGGAAGGCGCCGAAATGTCGATCGCTGATGGCGACAAAAAGCCTGAGCCGGTCGATGAACTGGGCGTCGCCGTTTCGGTCCCGATCCGAAATTACGTTAACGAGTCGAACTATCAATACGGCATCCGCGCAGGCGGGCCTCGGGTCTTTCGCATGCTGGAAAAGTACGGCGTGACGGCTACGATCACTGCGGCTGCGCAAAGCCTTGAAAGGGCGCCCAACCTCACAAAGATGATCCTTGGTGGCGGGCACGAAGTGACCTCACACGGTTGGCGCTGGGTGCATCAGTTTTCCTTCGATGAAGCGCGGGAGCGGGAGTTCATCGAAAAGGCCGCGTCTTC
Source organism: uncultured Pikeienuella sp. (assembly GCA_965659735.1). GTDB lineage: Bacteria > Pseudomonadota > Alphaproteobacteria > Rhodobacterales > Rhodobacteraceae > Pikeienuella. The sequence continues at coordinate 7,867 of CBFHXH010000076.1, read as the reverse complement.
CATCGAGGTGACCTGCGGCCAGCCGCCGGCAGGATGGCTCAGCCGATATCTCCACACACCACAGACCCGACGGTTGTTGGTGGAGGCAGGCTTCACCTATCACATGGATGATCTGTCGGATGACGTACCTAGGTGGGAGGATGTGGAGATGGCTGATGGTTCGACAGGCCGTCTCGTCTGCGTCCCTTACGCGATCGACAGCAACGACATGAAGTTCTGGACCTCGCCGTCGCTGACGCCGCAGGCATGGCTCGACTACGCCATCCACACGTTCGATTGCCTGCTGGAGGAGAGCCGGGATCATGGCCCGCGGATGATGTCCCTTGGCCTGCATCTTCGGATTATCGGGCGGCCCGGCCGCATCTGGGCGCTGGATAGGTTTCTCGCGCACGCTACCGCCGCCTCAGGCGTCTGGATCACCACCCGCAAATCCATCGCAGAGCGATTTACCGAAACCGTGCCGGAGCCGACATGACCGACTATCCTCAAACCCATGCCGACGGCGCAATGCTGGTGGATCTGTCAGGTTCCGTGGCTGTCATCACGCTGAACAAACCTGCGGCGCGAAATGCGATTGGCCAGGTGATGTGGGTCGCGCTACCGCAGGTGATGGACGCACTGGCCACGGATGATCGGGTCAAGGCGGTGCTGCTGACTGGCGCCGGGGGGCATTTCTGCGCCGGGGCCGACGTGTCGGAGTTCCGCACGACCTACGCCGACGCGGCCGCAGCGCGCGCGTATAATGATCTGGTGGAGGCGGGCCGTCACGCCCTGACCGAACAGCCAAAGCCGACCCTAGCGGCGACGCCAGGCTACACGGTCGGCGCAGGCTGCGGGCTGGCGATGGCCTGCGACCTGCGCTTTGCGGACGAAAACACCCGTTTCGGCATGCCCCCCGCCAAACTGGGCGCGGCCTATCCCTTCCCGGGCGTGCGGCAACTGGTGGAGTTGGTCGGGCCAGCCCGCGCCCAAGACATGCTCTATTCCGGCCGCATGGTAGACGCGGATGAAGCCCTCAGCATCGGCCTCGCCGATCGCGTGTTCCCAGCCGAAACGCTGATGGAGGAGGCGCTTAGCTATCTAGAAGGCGTCGCCGCCCTTTCCTCCAACTCGCACCGCATCTCCAAGGCGGTGGTAGGCGCCATTCTGGATGGGGTCGATGAAGAGACCGATGATCTGAGGGCGCTGTTCGACAGCGCTTACGTTTCCGAAGATTTTCGCGAGGGCTATTCATCGTTCCTCGAAAAGCGCCGACCGGTCTTCAAGTAGCTTCCACTGATCCGGGCAGCGCGCCCACCAACTGCTCGGCCCAGTTGAGCAGTCCGTGGTCAGCGCTCGGGCGCGCAAGCAACTGAACCGACGCAGGCAGTTCGTCGGCGCCCACCTGCACCGGCATCGCAATCGCCGGGCATTTGGCGAAGTTCGCCAATGCGGTCAGATCCGCCTGATTGGCCGGTATCCGCTCTCCGTGACGGAAGGCCCTTTGTGGGGTTGTCGGCATCAGGATGGCGTCGACCTGCTCCAATGCCACCAGCGCCGCAGAGGACGCTCTGTCCACCTCCGCGCGCGCCGCAGAAATTTTTTCGCTGGAAGCATTCCGCCCATAGTCGAGCATAGCCCTAAGGCTTGCGCTGATGGCGTTTGGATCGTCGATGAGATTAGCGAGTTCGACGGCGCCCTCAACCTCGGTGATCAGTAGCCCGGCGAGCCGCGATTTCCTCGGCAGCCAGCCCTTGAGGTCAATTTCTGAGATCTGGGCGCCCAGCCGACGCAACGCGGTTTCGACAATCGTCAGCCCCCGAAGTACGGCGTCCTCTGTCTCGACTTCGGCTAGTTGCTTGGGAACGCCAATTCGCAAGTCGGCGGCGTCCTTGGGCAGCGTGGCGCTTTCCGTGGCGCGTAGCGGGCTCAACACCTTGAACGCCCGCCTGAGCATCGCGGCATCCAAGGCCATGGGGCCGATGGTATCGAGCGATTGCGCCAGCATCGCAAGACCGCTTCGATCGATGGCGTCGAAGCTTGGTTTAAATCCGAAGACGCCGCAGTAAGCGGCGGGCACGCGAACCGATCCCATCGTGTCAGACCCTAACGCCAGATCGACAAAACTCGCCGCCAGCGCCGCCGCCGAGCCGCCGGAAGAGCCGCCGGGCGTCAGGCCATCACCAAGCGGATTGATGCAGCGACCGAAGGTGGGGTTGTCAGTGATCGCCCCCAGCGCCGCTTCCTCCATATTTGCGCCGCCAAGAACGATCGCCCCAGCCGCGCGAAGCCGGGCGACCGATGTGGCGTCCTCTGCCGCGACGAAGTTCTGTCGGCCGCGAATACCGGCCGTCCATGCTTCGCCAGCCATAGAGAGATTGTCCTTTACCGCGACCGTCACGCCATCGAGCGCCAGCGGCGCCTCATTGCGTAGGCGCTGATCAGCGGCCCTGGCCGCAACAAGCGCTTCTGCCTCACCCACACGAATGAAAGCATGGAGATGCTTGTCTTTTTCAGAGATCAGCCAAAGCCGTTCCCGCACATGGTCCTCGACAGACATTCGGCTAGTCCGCCTGCTTGACCAGACGGATCGGCTTTTGTCTGGCCTCCAACTGGGTCAGCGCAGAGGTGCCGCCTGGCGCCACGGGTTGAACTCTGATCTGAACGCCCAGCCGGGATTTGAGCACTTCCTCCATCCGGTCGCCCAGCCCATCCAGCTGGGCCGTGACTTCGACCTGAACTGTCATCTCTGTTCGGCCATCGGCGTCAGACACCAGACACACGTATTCCCCGTTCGTCTCGACGAACTGCGCTGACAGAAGCGCGCCGACCCCTTGCGGATAGACGTTGACACCGCGCAGTTTGACCATGTTATCCGACCGGCCCATGTGCCCCGCCATCCTTCGGAACGGCAGTCCGAGCGGATTCTCACCGGGCACGATCCGCGTCAGGTCCTGGGTCTGAAACCGGATTACAGGGTAGATGTCGTTCTTATAGAGACAGGTGCAGACGAGGTCGCCAACCTCTCCATCCTCCACCGGCTGATGGGTGTCGACGTCGAGAAGCTCAACGAATTGCGCATCCTCCATGATGTGCATGCCGTCCTGGTCCCCAACCTGACCGGCGATCAGCCCGGTGTCGCCGACGCCGTACCAGTCGAAAACCTGCTCCGCCCCCCATTTGGCGGCGAGGTCGTCCGCGCTTTCAGAGCCGATATGGCCAGAGATTGTTCTTATCCGGATATCTCGGCCCGGCTCGATCCCTTCCTCGCGCGCCACATCGGCGAGGTGGCGAATGTAGTCTCCAAAACCGACAATGGCCGTTGCGCCGAAATCGTGCATCATCTGAACCTGCTGCACGGACCTCGTCTCGGCTCCGGTGCCCGCCGTTAGGACCTGCGCCCCGACCCAATGCTGGATCGCCTCGCGAATATAGTGCCCGCCATTCACCAGTCCGAACCCGTAAACCGAGTGAATGACGTCGCGATCAGTGATGCCCTGAAGATGGTACATCCGAGCAAGGAGGATATTCTGAACCTCGCGGCTTTTCGGCCCCCAGAGCAGCGGCTGCGGCTTCCCTGTCGTGCCGGAGGTAGTGTGAAAGATCAACGGCGGCCTCGAGCCGTCCGCCGGCATGCCATGGAAGTTGCCAAGAGGCGGATGCTGCTCCACCGATTTCATCAGATCCGACTTGGAATAGGTCGGCAGCTTGGGCAGGTCTTCCAGCCCGCGAACATCACCTTCTTCCGCGCCCGCCGCCGACCAGTGGCAGCGGTAAAACGGAACGCGCCACGCCTTTTCCATCAAGCTGGCAAATTGCACCTCCTGTCTGGCGCGAAGTTCATCGCGGCTCATGCCACGATGGGTCGATAAGAAGCCCCCAACAGGATACTCACGCAACAACGCGGCATGATCGATCGCCTCGAAATAGTTCTGGGCCATCATTTGGCGCCTCCAGTAACGGCTGCGATGTCTTCCTCGGCGACGCCGAATTCTTCCAGCACCTCGCGGGTGTCCTCGCCAAGCGCTGGCGCGCGGAAATCCGGCACACCTGGTTCATCCCTGAACTTGATCGGCAGGCCGATGTTCAGATTGCCGGCCTCGTCGCGCAGGATCATGTCGCGCGCCGTGACGTGAGGGCGGCCAAAGGCTTCGTGCAGGTCGAGGATGGGGGCGAAGCAGACGTCGCGGCCCTCAAACCACGCCTCCCATTCATCGCGCGTGCGTTGGGCGAAGGTTGCTTCCAGAAAGTCCTTTACTGGCTGCTGCCCCGGCCCGGGCGGTCCCTTGGCGGCTTCAATCAGGTCCGAGCGATCGAGAGCATTCAGCAGGGTCTCGACGAACTTGTGCTCAACGCCGCCAAGCGCGATGTATCTGCCGTCGGCGGTGGCGTAGGGCCGGAAGAAGGCGTAACCGCCAAAACTGCGCTCTTCCTTAACGACGGGCGCGCGGTTCTCGGCGAAGACGGGGCCGGTGACATTGGGCAGCCACGCCATCAGGGCATCCTGCATCGACATGTCGATATAATCGCCGCGCCCGGTTTTTTCCCGCTTTAAAAGCGCCATCAAGATCGCCGACAAAGACATGAGCGAAGCCGCCATATCTGCGACCGGCATGTTGGGGTTCGTCGGGTTTCCGTCGGCGCCGAGGTTCAGCGAGGCTGTTCCCGCCAACGCCTGAATAGCGAGGTCATGAGCCGGGCGCAGCGCCTCGGGCCCTGTCTGCCCAAAGGCTGAGATCGACACATAGACGAGGCCAGGATTGCGCGCCGACAGCGTCTCATAGTCGATGCCAAGTCGCTTCACGACGCCGGGGCGAAAGGCTTCGACAAAGACATCAGCGCCCTCGGCGAGCTTCAGAAAGGCCTCCCGTCCGGGTTTCGATTTGAGGTCAAGAACGACGGAGCGTTTTCCTCGATGCGTATTTCGAAACCATACCGAGACGCCGTCATCCGTCTTGCAGCCGACATTGCGAACGGGTTCTCCCGACGGCGGCTCCACCTTTATGACATCAGCGCCATGGTCGGCCATCATCATCGTTAGATGCGGGCCGGGAAGGAACATCGAAAGGTCCAGCACCTTGAGGTCATCGAGTTTCATCTGTTCCCTCAGTCAGCGTCGCCGCCTCATTGCAGCAATAAGCTTGAATAAACGCAGCCAACGGGCGCCTCGGTCAACAGTTGAGGTTAAATGACGCCAGCTTCCCTGAGGGCCGCTATCTCGCTCACAGACAGACCCAATTCGTCCAAAATCTCATCGGTATGTTCGCCCGCATCTGGCGCGGCTGTCTCAAGGGTTGCTGGCGTGCGCGAGAGGTTGACCGGTTGGCCAATCAGCTTGGTTTCCCCTCTCGCGTGGTGTTCGACGCTTTGCACGATACCAACATTCTGCACCTGCGGATCTTCGAAAACCTCATTGACTTTGTATATCGGACCAGCAGGCACGCTGTGCGCCTCGAGTATGTCCAGCCAATTTGCTGTTGTCTTTTGCGCGAAGACTGGCCTTAGGGCGGCCCAGCATGCCTCGCGGTTCTCCAACCGGTCTTCCATCGTCGCGAATTTCGGATCATCACGCAAATCTTCACGTTCAATAGCCGCACAAAAATCGATCCACTGACTTTCCGCTCCGACGCCCAGGTTGAGATAAGCATCCTTCGTCGCGATAACGCCCATTGGCGTGCAGTATGGGTGATCATTACCCGCTTGTTCGGGCGCCTCATCCTCGACCAGATATCGCGCCGCCTGAAAGTCCAGGAGGGCGATTTGCGATTCCAGCAGCGACGTGTGCACCCATTGGCCTTTTCCCGATCGCTCTCGCTCATTTAACGCGATCAAAATACCTATGGCTGCATTCAGCCCAGATGATGAATCCGCAACGGCCGCGCCAGCACGCATCGGTCCCTGCCCCGGATGCCCCGTGACCATCATCATTCCGCCCATGCCCTGAGCGATCTGATCAAACCCCGCGCGCTTGGCGTATGGCCCATCCTGCCCAAAGCCAGAGATGCTGGTGAGAATGATCCTTGGGTTCACCGCAGACAGAGCGTCGTAGTCGATGCCAAGGCGTGCCTTAACATTTGGCCGAAAATTCTCCACGACGACGTCCGCCTTCTCCACCAATCGCATAAAAACGGAAAGGCCTTCGGGCGTTTTCAGATTGAGGCTCAGCCCTCGCTTGTTGCGATGTAGGTTGAGCATGTCATAGCCATGCCGCGCGCCCGACATACCCGCGTTCGGATCGACGCCCACAGGTGCCTCGATCTTGATCACATCCGCGCCGAAATCTGCGAGTACCCGGCAGCATGTCGGACCGGCGCGCACCCTTGTCAGATCAAGCACTTTCAGATGGTCCAGAGCAGTTGAAGGTGCAGGGCGAGGCATCAATCCGCCTCCGGCAGAGGTGGGGGTTTGTTCGTATATTCAGCAATCTCGGCGCCGCCCGAACCATCCGCCGCGACAAACCAATCGCCGATCTGCTGGGACGTCATGAAAATCGTTTTGGGATGCTCAATCAGGACATCGAGGCACTTTTCAAACCAGTAGGCGATGTGCGGGACGCCGATAATATGGGGGTGCAGGCCGAAGGTCAGACAACGCGGGTTCGTTTCAGTCTCACGTTCGAAGATCGCCAAAGTGGCTTCGAGACGTTTCAGCAACTCGTCGCTGGAGGAATTCTTGATCGCGTAGACCGGCACATCATTCAGTTCCAATGCGTAAGGGAGGCCCACCATCGGCCCATGCTTGGTCCTGATCCAGAAGGGCAGGTCATCAATCACCCAGTCATGCAGATACTCGATCCCATTCGCTTTCAGAATGTCGATGGTGTGATCGGTTTCCGCGAGCCCCGGCCCAAGCCATGAGCGTACGGGACGGCCATTGCACGCTTCAAGGCGTTTGAGCGAGCGCTTTATCACGGCGGCTTCATCATCAGCGCTTTTCAGCGATTGTTGTAGCCAGCCGTGGCCGACCAGCTCCCAACGGCGATCAACGATCTCATCCATGAGGTCGGGATAAACGTCGGCCACCTTGGCGTTCATCAGAGCGGAAACGGGGAGTTCTCTTTGGTCAACTGCGTGCATGAAGCGAGGCATGCCGACGCGCATTCCATACTCGACCCACGAATAGTTCGGGATGTCTGGAGGCTGGATCGGCGCGCCATGCGGCGGCGGCAGAACTCCTCGCGGCATCGGTCGGTCGAAGGGCCAGTACTCGACGTTCATGCAAAGGTTGACCATAATCGGCCTGCCACTCGGTGGCTCCAGCCGCCTTATGCGGCTCTGCATTCGATAGGGTGCCCGGGGGTTTGGCCAGATCATGTTGGTTTTTCCAGTTTAGGGAAAACGCTATGCAAAGCGCTCGTTGAACTAAATGAACGCTCGTACGAGCGTATCTTAACTGTTGTGAAAGTCATAACAAGCCTGGTTTAAGCTGCGGGGTTCGTGGAGGCCGTAGGCATCTTGAACATCCGTTAGAGTCGACCGGTCTGTCTCGGCGCGATTGTACCACCGGTCCAGCGTTCGCCGCTGATATCCAACTTCAATCATCTGCATTGAACAGGGTTGTCCGGGGCCGCTTGTTGACCGAGTCCTCTGTGTGTACGCGCAGGCTGCGAAAGTCTGCTTTCCGTCATAGCCTCTAAATTTTGATCCTAAAGCATCAAATTCTCGCGGTTGCGGCAAAGGGCAGCAAAGTCCGCACATCGGTCTTTGCTGCGCTTCATACGGCTTGGACCTGTCGCGTTTTTGTGCCGCTCCAAGTGCTCGTTCAGGCCACTTTCCGTTCGAATGCGACGGGGCTTTTCCAGCCCAATGCTGAGTGCCGTCGTCGCGGATTATAGAAGCCATTGATGTATTTGAAGATGGCCACCTCAGCCTGCCGTCGTGTTCCCCAT
>CBFHXH010000075.1:0-17391 GCA_965659735.1 uncultured Pikeienuella sp. | reverse complement strand
GACCAGTAGGGCCGTGACGATCAGCGCGGATGTCGTGGCCCCCAGGAAGGCGAGGTAAGCGATCACGCCGACCTGCGCGCTGCCCATGACCAAGCAGGCGAGCCATGCAGCCCGGATAGGCCCCATCACGACAGGCAGCGATGCAACGCCGGTCGCGCGGTCGCCTTCCTGCGCCTTGAAGTCGTTCAGCGTCATGATTCCATGCGCGCCAGCGGCGTAGAATGCTGCGATGATCAGCGTCTCGGTCGATGGAAATGCGCCCGCCAGCGCGGCAGCGCCTGTGAACCAGGGCAGCCCTTCATAGCAAAGCGCGACCAGACCCGGCCCCAACCAGCCGGATTTCTTCATCCGCAGCGGCTCAGCCGAATAGGCCCAGGCGGCGGCGAGCGCGAAGATCGTGGCGATGAACACCCAAATGCCCAACGGCCAGGCGACGATTAGCGCCAGCACCGACATCAGATGGGCGATGGTCTGCCCCCATTTGCCGGGGATGCGGCCTGATGGGATGGGGCGGTGTGGTTCGTTGATTGCGTCGACATGCCGGTCGCACCAATCGTTGGCGGCTTGGCTCATCCCGCAGACAATGGGGCCCGCCAGGATGATGCCCAGAACCACCAGAACCCATTGGTCGGCGAAGGATTGCCCGGATGACACCGCACCACACATGAACGCCCACATCGGGGGAAACCATGTATGCGGCTTTAACAGCGTCAGCACGGCGGCTGGCGCGGGGAGTCTGTTTGTATTGTCGCGGCTAACTGTCCACATAAGTTGACAGTACACTTTGCTTTACAGTTTGCCAAAGTGAATCTTTGCTCGCGAGGCAGAGTTTTCGTCAGGGAAAAGCCGGCGGTTCAGCCGGATTTTTCAGATCTCTTTCGGCAATATAGCTGTAGCTTATGCGAGACGATGTCGTACCCATGGGCCCGGGCGACTTTGCGCTGCAGCTTTTCAATCTCAGCCGAGATAAATTCCACCACCTCGCCACTGTCGAGGTCTACGATGTGGTCGTGGTGGGGCGTGTCGTTGGTTTCGAACCGCGATGGCTCGCCTTCCAGCGTCAGCTTTTCGACAACGCCCTTGTCCGCCAGTTCCGCCAGTGTGCGATAGGTCGTCGCCAGCGACACCTTGGGGTCGAAAACCTGTGCGCGGCGATGCACTTCGTTTGCATCGGGGTGGTCGTTGGAATCGGCAAGCACGCGATAGATCGCACGGCGCTGGCGGGTTACGCGCAGGCCGACGGACTGGATCGCTTCGTCGATCATTTCATCTGCTTTGCTTTTCATTCTCAAACACTACCTGAAGATGCGTCGCATTCGCAACTATGTTTGAGAATTGTTCTAAATTGTCTTGATTGTTGAGAATGGTTCTCATTAATACATATCTCAATCCAGATCATGACGGAGACACCCATGCTTGCCCGCGCCGCCCATTTCACAGCCGTCGCCGTTATCGCGATGACTGCTGTTCCAGCGCTTGCCGATCTGAAGGTTGCGACCACGTTCACCGTTCTTGCTGACATGGCCCGCAACGTGGCGGGGGACCGGGCTGAGGTTGTGTCGATCACCAAACCCGGCGCCGAAATTCACGGCTATCAGCCCACGCCGCGCGACATTGTCAACGCCAGTGACACAGACCTGGTCCTTTGGAACGGCATGAATTTGGAGCTGTGGTTTGAGCAGTTCCTCGGCAATCTGGGCGACATCCCATCTGTCACCCTGACTGACGGCATCGACCCCATTCCGATTGCGGAAGGGGCGTATGAAGGCAAGCCGAACCCCCATGCGTGGATGGGCTTGGATAATGCTATTACCTACGTGAACAACATCGCGGCCGCGATGGCGGCGGCGGATCCAAGGAACGCTGAACACTACCTGGCCAATGGCGCCCGGTATAAAGAGGAACTTACCGCCACCATCGAACCTCTGCGCGCCGCCATTGCGCAAATACCGGCGGAAAAGCGGTGGTTGGTGACATGCGAGGGCGCGTTTTCCTATCTCGCCCGCGATTTCGGGATGAAGGAGCTGTACCTCTGGCCGATGAACGCCGATCAGGTCGGCACGCCGCAGCAGGTGCGCAAAGTGATTGATGGCGTTCGCGACAATGACATTCCCGCCGTCTTTTGTGAAAGCACCGTCAGCGACGCGCCCGCCAAGCAGGTTGCGCGCGAAACCGGCGCGGCCTACGGCGGGGTTCTCTATGTCGACAGCCTCAGCGCCGCGGATGGGCCGGTGCCCACTTATCTCGACCTTCTCAAAGTGACGTCAAAAACCATCGCCGATGCGCTGACCGCCAGCAAATAGCGCCCTGCCGATAGCCAAAGGATCGAAATGAAGGACCTCAGCGAACTTCCCGGCATCTCCACCAGCGAGGTGACGGTCACATACCGAAACGGCCATACGGCCTTGTGGGATGCAAGCTTTGAGATCCCGCGTGGGTCGGTCTGCGCGCTTGTCGGCGTCAATGGCGCCGGCAAGTCGACCCTGTTCAAGGCGATCATGGGCTTTGTGCCCGCCGCAAAGGGTGAGATTTCGCTGCTCGGCCATCCGGTGAAGGAGGCGCTGCGCAAGAACCTTGTTTCCTACGTCCCCCAGGCGGAAGAGGTTGATTGGGCCTTTCCTGTTCTGGTTGAGGACGTCGTCATGATGGGCCGGTATGGCTACATGGGCTTTCTGCGTATTCCGTCGAAAGCTGACCGCGCGGCGGTGGATGATGCGCTGGCGCGGGTGAACATGTCCGACTATCGCCACCGCCAGATTGGCGAGCTGTCGGGCGGCCAGCGCAAACGCGTCTTTCTGGCCCGCGCGCTGGCGCAGGACGGGCAGGTCATTCTGCTGGACGAGCCTTTCACCGGCGTCGATGTGAAGACCGAAGATCAGATCGTCGCACTGTTGCGCGAAATGCGGGCTGAAGGGCGCGTGATGCTGGTGTCGACCCACAACCTCGGCTCGGTCCCGGAATTCTGCGACCGCACGATTTTGGTGAAGGGCACGGTGCTGGCCTACGGCGAGACAGAGGCGATCTTTACTCACAGCAACCTGGAACGCGCCTTTGGCGGCGTTTTGCGCCGGTTCACTTTGGGCGGCGATGCGCTGCATGATGATGGCGACACGCGCGAGGTCACGATCCTGACCGATGATGAACGTCCGTTTGTTCAGTACGGCGAACGCATACAGACAGCGGACGCTGACAAGTGATCGACATTTTGCTGGAACCTTTCGCCTATCACTACATGACCAACGCCATCTGGGTCAGCGCGCTGGTTGGCGGGGTCTGCGCCTTTCTCAGCGCCTTTCTGATGCTTAAAGGTTGGTCGCTGATCGGCGACGCGCTGTCACATTCGGTCGTGCCGGGTGTGGCGGGCGCCTACATGCTGGGTCTGCCCTTTGCGCTGGGCGCATTCATCGCCGGGGGACTGGCGGCGGGATCGATGCTATTCCTGTCAGAACGGTCCGGCCTGAAGGTCGATGTGATCATCGGTCTGATCTTCACGTCTTTCTTTGGCCTTGGCCTGTTCATCGTCTCGCTGAACCCCATTGCCATCAGCGTGCAGACGATCACCATGGGCAACATTCTGGCGATCACGCCCGAAGATACGCTGCAACTGGCGATCATCGGGTTTGTGACGCTCAGCGTGCTGATGCTGAAATGGAAGGACATCATGGTGACCTTCTTTGACGATAACCATGCGCGGTCCGTCGGCCTGAACCCTCAGATGATCAAGGCCGTGTTCTTTGTGCTGTTGTCGGCGGCGGTGGTCGCTGCGATGCAGACCGTCGGCGCTTTTCTAGTCATAGCCATGGTCGTCACCCCGGGGGCAACGGCGTATTTGCTGTGTGACCGGTTCCCCCGCCTGATCGCAACATCCGTCGCCATCGGGGCAGGGGCCAGCTTTGTTGGCGCTTACTCCAGCTATTTTCTGGACGGCGCTACAGGCGGCATCATCGTGACGCTGCAGACCCTGATCTTTCTGGTCGCGTTCATCTTTGCGCCCAAGCACGGCTTCCTCGCCACGCGGGCCAAAGCGCGCCGTGCGGTGCTGCGCGGCCCGCCGGTCGAAAGTACGTTCTGATGATCGAAACGCTGCTGTTCCCATTTCAGTTCGCGTTCATGCAGAACGCTTTCTACATCTCGCTGATCGTCTCCGTGCCAACTGCGCTGCTCAGCTGTTTCCTGGTGCTGAAGGGGTGGGCGCTGATGGGCGACGCGGTCAGCCATGCCGTGCTGCCGGGTATTGTGCTGGCGTATATATTTGGGCTGCCGCTGATCTTAGGAGCGTTCGTTGCTGGCATGACCTGCGCTGTCGCGACCGGCTTTCTGGCGGATAACAGCCGGATCAAGCAGGACACCGTCATGGGCGTCGTCTTTTCGGGCATGTTCGCCGTCGGATTGGTGTTATACGTTTCGATCAACACCAATGCGCATCTCGACCACATCCTGTTCGGCGACATGTTGGGCGTGGATGGGGAAGAATTGCTGACTGCGGGCCTCATCTCGTTGGCGGTCGTGGCGGGAATCATTCTGAAATGGCGCGATTTGCTGCTTCACAGCTTTGATCCCGTGCAGGCGCGCGCGTCTGGTCTGGCGGTGAATGCGCTGCATTATGGCCTGCTGATCGCGCTGTCCCTGACGATTGTCGCAACGCTGAATGCGGCGGGGCTGATCCTTGCCATTGGGCTTTTGATCGCGCCGGGCGCCATCGCATTTCTGCTGGTTCGCCAGTTCGGGGCAATGCTGATCGTTGCGGTCGCCGTCTGTATGTTTTCGATGCTGGGCGGGGCTTATCTCAGCTTTTTCATCGACAGTGCGCCGGCGCCGACAACGATCCTGATCCTGACAGCGATTTTCATCGCAGCTTTCGTTAACAGGCTTGCCCAGACGCGCCGCCAGTCTGGCAAGGTCGCTGGCGGCGAGGCTCAGAAAACGGCGTGATCGCCGCGTTCGACTGTCGCTTCGCCCGCTATGACTTTGCGATAGTACCCAAATAGCGTCGCTGAGCCGAATTCAGGCGTGGCGTCGGCGTCATACTGGCTGGCATGCTGATCCCAGACCAGCATCGATTCAGTGGCGTAGTATCGCCCGATCCGCGCCAATTCCGCCTTCGCCGCCGCCTTGGGCGAAAAGCGCCCGACAAGGGACAGACCGCCGATGATCACATCCATCATGGCGACAGGCACATGGCGGTATTTGGCGGGCTGGCCGGTCAGACGAAACAGCTCTTCCCCCATCTCAAGCGGCGTCAGCGCGGGGGCCGGTCCGCCAATGGGTAGAATACGGTTCTGAAGACCCGTATCGGACAGGCAACTGACGATGTAGGCGGCTAGATCGCCATCACTGATCGGTTTGCAGGCGGTCAGCCTGCCATCACCGAACAGAAGGTAAGGTTTGCCCGCTTGAACCCGCGCGATCTGCCCAGCGAGCGATTTGAAATAGGCGGTAGGGCGCACAATTGACCAGGTCAGCCCTGACCCGATTAACGCATCTTCAAAGGTCAGCTTGGCTTGTTGAAACGCAAGCTTGGGTTTCTGCACGCAGATCGCTGAAAGAAGTATGAACTGCGCGGTCCCGGCGCGCTGGGTGGCGCGCAGAACATTCAGATGCGCCTGATAATCCACCGCCCACGCATCCGCTGGGGCGCCAGTGCGCGAGGCCATGCAGGAAATGACAGCGTCGATCTGCGGCCCGCCAAAGCCGTGTTCCCTGACCGAAGCGGGATCAACGAAATCGCATGTCCGTGTCGTCACGCCCGGCGCTGCATCAACATCAGCGCGGCACAGCGCGATCACTTCATGCCCAGCCGTAGTCAGCGACTGCGTAACGGCCCGGCCGATGGAGCCTGTGGCCCCAAGCAAGAGAACCCGTTTTGACATCTTCGTTTAGTGAATGTCCTTTACGGTGCCCATCGCCGCTTTCAGCGCGGCAACGTCGAACCCTTCGCCGCGCGCTGCGGTCAGAACCGGCGCCTCGCGGCGCATGCACAGCGCGACCGCCTCGGGCAGCGCCGCGACGGCGTCTGAAGGCACGATGACGGCGCCGTGGCGGTCGGCGTGCAGGATGTCGCCGTCATTGGCGGTCATGCCATACACCGTGACTTCGCCACCGAAATCGACGAGGTGAACGAAGGCGTGGCTGGGTCCGACCTGCCCGCTGAGCATCTGAAAACCCGGGGCCCATTCCTCCAGATCGCGGAAAGATCCATTGGTGACACAGCCCTTGCAGCCAAGGCCCAGATGAATGGCCGAATTCACTTCGCCCCAGAACGCGCCATAACCCGGCTCATCATCCAGATCCTCGATCACGACGATGCTGGGCGCCGGGCCGCCGGTTTCGACATACTGATAATAGGCCAGCCGCTGCGCCGCCATATCCTCGGCCGACGCGCTGGATGGGGCGCGGGCGCGGATGCGCGCGGTGCGTACGTGACCGATGATGGCGGGCATGTCCGGGTCAGCCAGAACAAAAGGCTGCGACGTGAACCCATGGCCGCGCCGTTCAGGCATGATCACCTCCAGCGCGTTGCAGATGGTGGGCGTGTCCCATTGGGCGAGCGTTTGGATGGCGTCTGACATGATGGCGGCTCCGTTATCAAATCGACCTGAGTTTATCTGACAGGGGCAGGGCGCGGCTATCTGAAACCCGCCTGACGTGACGCCAAAAGAAAAGGCCGCCAACTTGCGCCGGCGGCCTTCGCTAGCATCTGAACAAGGGATTACTTGTTCTTTTCAGCCCTTTTGTAGGCGTCCAGTTCGTGCCGGCTGCCAATCACCAGAGCGATGATGCAGAGGACTGCCGAGACAGCGGTCCAAAGGCCCGTAGACCCCGACGCCATGTAGAGCGCGCCGGCAATGTCGTTCCAGGTTCCAGATTCGAATTGCATGTTGTGTTTCCTTTCCCTGTTTATTCCGCCGGCGTGGCGGAGACGTTGATGCCTTCAGGATAGGCCTGAATTGGCACTTTGGTCGGGTCGAGACCGGCGATCTCAGCCGCCTCGCCAACACGCAGCAAGCCGCACATCTTCAGGATCAGCGACACCACATAACCTGGTACGAGACCAAGCAGGATGAAGACGACCGAGCCGACAAGCTGACCCATGAAGCTGACTGTTGGAACAGTGCCCGGATCGCCCTGCAACGCAGGAAGACCTGCGCCCCAGACGCCGAACATCAGCATGCCGTAGATGCCGATCGTACCGTGCACGGTGACCGCGCCGACCGCATCGTCGATGCCCATCTTCTCAAGCACGCCAGCGGCGGGCTTCAGCAGGACGCCTGCGCCGAATGCGACGGCGAACGCCAGCGGCGGCCAGTACACGTCCAGACCAGATGCGACCGAGATGATGCCTGCAAGCGCGCCGGACATCATCCAGAACGGATCGCGGGTGACCATCCATGCGCCGATCACGCCGCCTGCGACACCCATCAAGATGTTGAAGCTAAGCGCGGAAAGGGTGATTGGCGTGCCGTAGATCGTCGACATCTTGTCGCCGTACCAGGACCATGCCTCACCGGGGACGATGACGCAGGCCATCAGGAAGCCCCAGAAACCGACGATGATCAGCATCAGGCCAATGACCGTGAAGGGCATGTTGTGCGCGCCGATGTCATTGGCCGAACCGTCGGCGTTGAACTTGCCGATGCGTGGTCCAAGGTTGATCAGGACGCCAAGCGCAAAGAAGCCAGCGACCGCGTGGACAAGTCCCGCCGCGCCAAAGTCATGCACGCCCCATTCAGTGACGAGCCAGCCGTCTGCATGCCAGCCCCAGGCCGCTGCGACGACCCATGCGAAAGAGCCGAGAACAACCGCCAGAATGACAAAGCCGACAACCTGAATGCGTTCAATCACTGCACCAGACATGATCGATGCGGTGGTGCAGGCGAACAGAGTGAACGCGCCCCAGAATACGCCAGATGCATTGTCGTCGATGTTCGGCCCCATGTACTGGGCTGCTTCGCCCCAGCCAAGTGCGATGGCGCTTGCGTATCCGGCGCCGGAAATTCCAGCCGCGCCTTCGGTAAAGCCGATGCCCGTTGGAAAGCCCCAGTAAACCCACCAACCAAAGTAATAGAATGTTGGAACCATGAAGGCGAAGGCGAGAATGTTCTTGATGCCAGACGCCAAGACGTTCTTCAGGCGTGATGCGCCCATTTCATAGGCCAAGAAGCCAGCGTGAATAATGATCATCAGCGGAATCGTCAAATAGTAGTAGGTTTCCGCGAACATCTTGTTCGTCGTTGCCGCTTGCGCCTCTAAAGCTGCGACCTGGGCCGCAAGCTCAGCGAGTTGCTGTTCCATAGAGTGTCTCCCTTTTTATTGTGGCGACGGCGGATGTTTAGTGTCTCCGCTCTGTCGCGGCGCCCTGCGACGCTGACCGAACGCTACTGCACTATTTTACCGCTGAGTACCGTTTTGTCGTAGTCTCTGATCCAAAGTCGAACCAATAAGGCCGATTATTCGCATTTCAGTCGCTTTGCCCGATGCGCCGCTGGTCTACGCCTGCTTTACGTCTGGGCGGCTGGCGACAGCTGTAATCAGCGCGGAGGAGTAGAATTTTTCGAATCTATCGAAACCAATGCTGATCCAATTTTAGATATTGAATAATTCTGCAGAATACTGACCGCTTATTAAGCAGCATCTGTTCATATAGTGAGCAAAATAGGGTCATTTGATATCTTATGTATAAAAATTGTTCGACAGACTTGAATTCGTGTGACCCGATGCAGGCCGGGACCGTCGGACGTAACGTCTGGGGCCCAGCGACTCAGCAGAGGGGACAACACAAATGGAAGAAAACGCAGCGGCCATCGCCGCGTTACAGGAACAGTTGACGTGGACCACCACGGTAAACATGGAAGTGTTCTATTGGTGGTGCACAGCACTGATGTTCATCATCCACGCCGGGTTCCTCGGCTATGAAATGGGCGCGTCGCGCATCAAGAACGTTCTGGCGTCGGGCGTGAAAAACATCCTCGCCTTCGCCTTTATGATCCCGACCTTCTTTTTCTTCGGCTGGTGGCTCTACCTTGCCAGCCCCGGCGGCTTCCCGGACTTCTCAGCAGACACCGGCGGCGCGCCGTGGTCGGCCAACATGGGCCCGAACCTGAGCGATAACGCATCCGGTATCTTCTGGGGCGCGTTCGCCTTGTTTGCCGCAACGACCGCCTCTATCTTCTCTGGTGCGGTGATTGAACGGATCAAGGTCGCAGGCTTTATCGTCCTGGCGGTTCTGCTTGGTTCGGTCGTCTGGATCATCGGCGGCGCATGGGCCTGGCATGGCGAAGGCTGGCTGCTGACGGAATTTGGCTGGCACGACTTTGGCGCAGCAGGCTGTGTCCACATGGTCGCCGCGTTCTTTGCTCTGGGCGTTCTGATCAACCTTGGCCCCCGCATCGGCAAATACAACGCCGACGGCACGCCGAATGAGATCGCGCCGCACAACGTGCCGATGGCCGTCTTTGGCCTGATGGTGCTGATCGTCGGCTTCTTCGGCTTCCTCGGCGGCTGCATCATCTACAACGGCACCGGCCAGTGGACGACGATCTTCGGCAACCCTGTTACGTTGTCGGCCGTGGCGTTCAACACCCTGATGTGCTTCGCTGGCGGTGTGATCGGCGGCTGGGTGATGACCAAGGATCCGTTCTGGATGATGTCTGGCGCGCTCGCCGGTATCTTCGCTGCGGCCTCCGGCCTCGACGTGTATTGGCCTCCTCTGGCCTTCCTCCTTGGCTTCTGCGGCGGCGTCATCGCCCCGATTGGCGCCAAGTGGCTGGAAAAAATGGGCATCGACGACGCTGTTGGCGCCGTTTCGGTCCATGGCTTTGCGGGTATGTTCGGCGTGCTGGCCTTTGGCGTCCTCGCCGCTGGTTACCCGAATGGCGACTATCCTGACACGAACTTCATCGGTCAGCTGGTCGGCGCGATCACCATGCTGCTGCTGGGCTTCATTCCGGGTTTCGTCGCTTCCTACATCCTCAAGATGTTCGGCCTGCTGCGTATTCCTGAGCATGTTGAGATCATGGGCATGGACGTGGTGAAAATCCCAACCATCGCTTACCCAGAGGGCATGAAAACCGGTCCAATGGTGGCGACGCCAGCCGAATAAACAAACCGGCCCTGGCCGGTTCTGCGGCCAGGGCGTCTTGAACAAAGGAGACCTAAGATGGGTTCACCAATCGACAGCTGGGAAGGCGCAACCGCCTATTTCACCGGCGCTGGCGGCGTCACGCCCGGCATTTTCCTCTTCCTCTCGGTCGCAGTCTGCGTCGGCGCCATCATCTATGGCGGCATGGACGAAGAGAAGTCCTACAAGAAACACAATTAGGCGGTGGTGAGAGCCGCAATCGCCTCGGGCGGGACGTCTGTGCGGAAGGCGTCCCGCCTTTTGTCAGTTTTGCTGGTTTAGTTCGTCTTGGGCAAAGCCATTGTGGGAGTGGCTGAAAAACTCAGGTTCCTCGCTACTGCGACCCAGCCGGCGGATTGTGGGCTCAGTTTTGCAAGGAGATGCCCTGTAGGCGCCGAAAACTCCAGCCTTGTCATCGTAGCCCCACAAAAATCGACAGCGAAGGCGCATTGAGTCACCGCCATGCCTTCGCCCCAGGTTGGCACGCTGGGATAGTTGATCGCGCCAGTGCCTGCGCCGCACTCACTTGCATCGACGCTGCCCTTCCAGACCTGCGCGCCGTCGACCGCAACCGTTCCAGTGATCGCGCTGTCAGCCTCTGTCGGTGAGATATCGCCGGGGGTGGTGATATAGCCAACCTTTGCCATCTTTTCTGCATGCGCCGTGTCTGAGAGCCAAAGTATATAGCGTCCCTTGGTCCCGGTAAGGCTGTCTTAGTTCGCCAAATCCACCAAGGCGTAGGTGCGAGTGTACGGCGCAACGCCCTCGCCGCCGTCGGACGTATAGACCTGAGTGCCGCCGCTGTTTTCTTCAGCCGCTTCCAACCCTTCAGGTAAGATTTCATCAAGCGCAGCCGCGTCGTATGACACGCCGATCAGCATGTGCGTGTTTCCCGGCACGAAGTAAGGCACGTTCTCAGCCGCCGTTGCGAAGCTGGCTGCAGTCATTGAAACGGCACCTGCCGCCAACAATCCCAGAATGGTCTTCATGATGGTATCCTCCCTTATGATCTCTTCAGCTCATCGTAGAGGGTAGGGCAAGTTACATCGCCTTAAGCAATGAGAGAGGGTTCAGGTGCATAATGCGATGCACTTACCGACAATTGGTCTGGAACCGGGCGATGCGCGTCTCAGGTGAAATTTCTTCAAACACCACAGTGCAGGCGCTATCCGCAGGGCCAAAGCTGTCGCCCAGTTTGAGTTTGTGCTTCTCGCCTAAGAACATGATGTTGATGGAATATCCTTTCAACTTCATCACCCTGAAAGTGAAGCTGTCGTCCAATAAGGACGCTGTCGCGCGTTCTCGCACCACGAGTGTTCGATATCCTTCTTCAGTGGCGTTTGAAGATACCGCAGAAAAGACGAACATTAAGCCAGATAAGAACAAGGTCAGATATTGCATATCACTAGTATTAGCCGCGTTGCGGGGCGCAGCAAGATGGATTTCAGGGTCGTCGTGGCGGAAGCTGAGGCGCCAGCGCCTCAGTAGGATTGGCCAAACCAATACCAGTGAGTGTAGCGCGCCACGCTCGCAGCTGAGGCGTCTTGGGCGGATATAAAGGGGCTTGAGCTTTTGGAACGGGTCGCCATCGCTGGCGGCCCGTTTTTTGGTTTTAGAGCGTTAGTTCAAACGCCGCCGAACCAAATGATTGGCCATTGATCTGAACTTCAACTCGGTGCTCGCCCGCATAATAAACCCGTGTCGTGATCGGTTTGATCGCATGGGTCTTGGACAGACGCAGCGTCTTGCTGGGGGCAAGATCCGCTACTTTCCACTTGAACGTCTTTGGCGTTGTCCCGCCATTCACTTTGCAATGGTGGATCACATAGTCGATGATCAGCGGCTGCGATTGATCAGATTGCGACGTGACGGCGACATCGAATTTCAACGCCGTCCCCATCGTAACAGCGGGCGTTACGACTGCGATATCGCTGACCTGAATGTTCGCTGGGCCGTATCCCAGCGCCGTCAGTGTTGGCGCATGACCCGCCTTGATCAGCGTCCTGCAGGCGTGCTTGACCAACCGGAAGCGATCTTTCGGCGCGTCTTGCAGCCAGTTCGCCGCGGCGTCTGCGATCAGGCCCGGGTGATCCTTGGCGATATCATTCAGGGAATTGGCCACCGACCGGCGCACATATTCCACGGGATCATCGCGCAATGAGGTGAGGAGCGGGATCAGAGGCGCCGGATCCGCCACAAATCCCTGCAACCTCAGCCCCCAGGGCAGGCGCGGGCGCGATCCTTCTGAGGCGAGGCGGCGGACATGGTAATTGTCATCGCGCGCCCAATCGGCGGCGATGGCCATCGCCCGTTCGGGATCTTTGATGAAAAAGGAGCGCACGGCGAATTCCGAGGTGAAGCGCTTTGTCATCTCGGCGAGCACGCCCATCGCATGGTCGAAATCATCCAATCCGCGCGCGGCGACTACCTCGGCCATCGGCATGACGGCCCAGCCTGAGACACCCAAGGTTTCAAGATCCTCAGCCTTCCAGTCTTCGTCGGTTTTGGGTGACAGGCTGGCCATCATCACGGCGCAGGCTGTGCGAAAATCTGTTGGAAGGGCGGCGTCCAGCGCAGCCTGAATGTGGGCGGACCGTTCCTTCATCTCCAATGGCTCCAATCCATCGCAAGCAGCAGCGACGAATTGGTCACGGGGAAAGGTGGGGGCGGCGGACTTCATGTGGTCGCCCATCAGGGCGATGACGCGCGGGTTGAAGAGGTTTTTTAACGGTTCAGGCATGTGGCTAGAGTGCGGCCCGGCGCCAAGAACCGCAAGATGACGGGGATGCCCCTACTGACAGGAGGTGGCGGGAGATGAGATGGAGCGGTCGTTCGGGATTTGCGCCAGTCGTATCGGAATCAAGCCGAAGGCGGCGATGCGAGCGTCAGACTGTTAGCCGGCAATGGTTTACCTGCAAACCATGAGAGGCCGTCCCGACGGACTGACGCTTTGGGGGATGTGCGCTAAGCGGGCAGTTCGGATGAACATTGCTACTATAAATTAAAGAGATCAGGGGTTTTAGCGTCAGCCCACAGCCTGACCCACGCATCGGCTTATGTTTAGAAATTTGAAAGGTTGAATGGTAGGCACGAATGCCCACCCTACACCAGCGCTTAGCGGCAGCTCCGCCCCAAAAGCCAACCTTCCAAAAGCCTAACCCTAAATCCCCAGATCCAGTTTTGGTTTCCAGAAAGGACGAAACAGCTCAATCTTGGGGCACTTGTTCATGACCACTTTCATGCCCGCCGCCTCAGCTAGTTTTGCCGCTTCGTTGTCCACGACGCCAATCTGTCCCCACAGCACTTTAGCGCCGACCGCGATGGCCTCTTCCGCGATGCCGTACAGTGCGGACTTGTCCCGGAACACCTGAACCATGTCGATCGGCTCAGGGATCGCAGCGAGGCTTTCATAGACCTTCAGCCCACGAATATCCGACCCCGCCAGACGCGGGTTCACCGGGATCATGTTGTACCCGGTTTCATGCAGCACCCTCAGCACGCCGTAGGAAAAGGCGGTCGGGTTGGCGGATGCGCCGACCATCGCGATGGTCTTCACCTTTTTCAGGATCGTCGGCATGTAGTCTTCGGGATACTCTTCGTCGTGGTTCAGAAAGACCGGGGCGTTCATTTCGGTGTCTCCGCCGTTTGATTGGGTGGGGGGCTTGCGATGTCCGCCTTCAGCTCATGCGGCTCCAGCGGGTCGAGGAAAGGGTTGCGGTACAGTTTGTCGTGGCTGTCGACGCCAACCTCCAGCACGCAGTCGGTGAGGGGGCGGGCGACGCAGAGGATGATGTAGCCGTTGTTGACCTGGCGGTTGTTCAGCGCGACTTGGGGGGCTTGGTTCACCTCGCCCTCGATCAGCTTTCCAGCGCAGGTGATGCAGCCGCCATATTCGCAGCCATAGGGCAGGTCGACGCCTTGCTCCATCAGGCTTTTCAGCAGCGGCTGGCACCCATCGACTTCGTATGTTGCGCCGCCCCGGTTGGCGAGGGTGATCGTACGGGTGGTCATAGCGCCACACCGTCCCGGACTTGATCCGGAACCTCGTTGAGTGTCGAAAGGCCCCGACTCAAGTCCGGAGCGGTTGGGACAAGAAGGGCCCTCACAGCCAGATATCCGATGTGCAATCGCCGCCGGGATATCTGGTTTCGTGGCAACGGCTCGGCCCGTTCGGCTCTTTCCCGAAATCAACGATAAAGTCCGGGTTGATCTTCATGCCGCCGTTTTCAGTGTCGCAATCGACCTGCAGCATCACGCCGCCATTGGTGCGGATCTCAGGGTAGAACTGGTTGTCCCAGGTCGAGAACAGCGAGGTCGTCACATAAAGCCGTTTACCATCAAGGCTCAGCTGGATCATCTGCGGTCCGCCGGTGATCTTGCAGCCATTCACCTCAGGCGCCTTGCCCAGCAATCCGCCCATCCAGACCTGCCCGGTCATGACCGGATTGTGAGGGTCTGAGATGTCGTACTGGCGGATATCGCCATGCAGCCAGTTGCAGAGGTAGAGAAACCGGTCGTCCATCGAAAGGAGGATGACCGAAATCACCCCCGGCACTGGGATCGGCCAGTCGGGATGCGGCTGGTTCGCGACGTCGATGATCTTTTCCCACCGCCAGTCGTCGCCGTCCTTCCACCAGTGAATGATGTTGGCGCTTAGCGCCGCGCCGACGAAGCCGTGGGTGGAGGCGGGGTCGTGGTGAAACCGCACCTCCAAAGGCACCAAGCCGTCTTCGCCGAGGTAGAAGGTCTGTTTCGGTTCCTTCTTCTCAAAATCCCACAAATGGATTTCGCGGCCGTACTTCAGGTGGCCGACCTCTTCCAGATCAAAGCCAGGCATAAAGGTATTTGGCGCGGCCCACTCGGACGAAACCATGATGTTGTGCCGCGGCTGATACCAGAAATCGTAGGAGAACTTGATATCCCCCATCGAGTTTTCCCACCGCCCGACAATGTTAAAATCCTTGTCGAGATGCAGATAGCCGCCCGGCGCATTCCCCTGTGCGTCGCCGAGCATGGAGATGATGATCTCAGACCCCAAACAATGCACCGTGTGCGGCGCCGAAAGGTTGGTCTTGCGCTTGATCTCTTCGCCGGAAATCACCTTGTGGATCGACGGATTGCGCGGGTCCAGTTTGGTGTCGAGGATGTGGATATTCGAGGACCGCACGCCGGGCACGATCAGATACCGCCGCTCCATCCCCTCGTCGCCGTGGCAGCTTGAGCAGGCGTTCCAGCCCATATGATGCAGCTCATCCCCGATCCCTGGCATCTCACACCGTCCGATGACCTGGGAATAGGTCGGGCTTTCGGGGTCGGCGTCGATGGTCGCGACATAGTCCGGCTTCTGCAGCCCCGTGCCGACATAAAGCGCGATCGTGTAGAGCAGTTTTTCCCGAGGCGCCTGCATCGCCTCAGCGGGGGAGGCGTATCCCGGCCCGCAGCATGCTCCATCCATCATCGTACATTTTCCCTGACTGATTCTTTTGCCATGGATATCAGAAAATGATAATAATATCTGAAAAATGAGAATGCGATGAACCTTGGACGTCTGATCACAGTGCTGGAAGCCGTCGCCGCCGCCGGCCGTCCGCTATCAGCGGCGGAGTTGGAGGCGGCGACCGGCGTGCCGCGTCCGACCTGCTACCGAATGCTGCAAACGCTGTCTGAGCATGGACTGTTGCAGGACGAAGCGGGCCGGGGGCGGTATCAGATCGGCGAACGCCTCTTGCGCCTCGCCCTGACCGGACAGTCCGATTTCGATATCCGCCGTGCGGCGGAACCCAAGCTGATCGAAGCGGCGGATCGGTTCGGCGAGGCTGTCTTCCTGTCGCGCTTTCGGGGCGATGGCGTGGAAATCATCCACGTCGCGACCCCGTCCGATCCGGCGATCAGCTTCATCCACCCGGGCCTCGGCAAGCGCCCAATGCACGCCTGTTCCTGTTCCAAGGTCATCGCGGCCTTTGCCGATACGGATTATCAGGAAACCATCCTGACCGGCCCGATGAAGGCCTACACCCGCCGCACCCGCCAGGGCGAAGCGACACTGCGCGCCGAGTTCGAGGAAATCCGCCAGCGCGGATACGCGGAATGCGTGGAGGAGATTGATCTGGGCGTCACCTCTATCGCCGCGCCGATCCGCATCGACAATCTGGGCGCGGCCTTCAGCGTCGGCTCAACGGGGTCCGTTCGGCGGTTTGGCGAGGATCGGCGGCGGGAGTTGGGCGATGCGCTCAAGGCGCTCGCGAATGACATCGCCGCCTCGTTTCGCGTTTCGCTATCCGCCTGACGCCACCGCCGCATTACCCGCCAGCCACGGCATAGGCCGCCTACGAACGGCGTGAGGACGCGTAGGTCTCAGACGTCTCGTAATAGTCGTTGAACCCGATCCGATCTCGCAGCTCGCCGAAATCCATCAGGAAACTATTGCGCGGAACACCCTGTCCCAGCGCGTCCAGCGTCTCCACCATCGCCTTCATCGATGCGGCCATCAGGCTGAGCGGATAGGCGACGATCTTGTAGCCGATGTCGTGCAAAACTTCGGGCGGCAGGTCAGGCGTTTCGCCGCCTTCGACGATATTGGCCATGTTCGGCAAGGGAAGCTCGGAACAGATCATGCGCATTTCGGCCTCGTCCTTGGGCGCCTCCACGAACAGGATGTCGGCGCCGAGCTCTGCAAAGGTCGCAGCGCGGTCGATCGCTTCGGTCAGGCCTTGGCTGTGCCGGGCGTCGGTGCGGGCCAGTATTAGGATGTCGGCGCCGGCCTTGCGCGCATCGACAGCGGCGCGGACGCGGTCGAACGCCTCGTCACGGCTGACAACCTCCTTGCCGGGCGTGTGGCCACAACGTTTGGGCGCGACCTGATCTTCGATCAGTAAATCAGAGGTTCGAGGCCCACAGCTGGCGCCATAAAAATCCATATAAATGAGCTATTTAATAGAATACAGTCAGCGCGACTGGGAGTGAAATTCTGGCTTGTCACCGGATTTGTCACTGAAATGAAAAGCTGAGGCGCGGACCCGCCCCGTGAGGTAGAATTGCCCATATCGCGGAAACAATGCTGAGAAGATGGTGGTGGGGGGAAGCCGCCACTAGACACCATCAGGTGCGGACAGTTAGCGGCGGCTTCTTGGAGCACGACGGAAACCACAAACGTCGCCACGGACGCCCGCTCGAAAGACCATCGAAGCGCGGCGTTTTCTTCACCGCAAATCCGCCGCATAATCAGACCAACCAGATGAGACAGACCCTCTCTTAGATCACGCCGCCATCTGTCC
>CBFHXH010000074.1:0-17392 GCA_965659735.1 uncultured Pikeienuella sp. | reverse complement strand
CATAATCTTTTTCCTTGTATGGGGTGTTGTTGGCTCGGCCCATACCTAGCCCATGAGCTAGACGCGCAATGCATCCGACCGATCAGTCCGATTGGCGAACAGAACGATTGAATTTGCATGAATGACCTCACCGATTTGCAGCAGAACCAATTGATATATCCTGCACAATAAAATTATGTTATAACATAACATTTTATAATCTTGTCCGCACAACATCAACGAGACTAGATTTTTCAAAGTGAGATTAGTGCCGCCGCAACGCGCCGATCTTCAGCGAGCAAGATATTGTAGGTTCTGCAAGCTGAGGGCGTGGACATCACTTCCACCCCAATTCCTGCGCATTCGATCGCCTCACGTACAGCTCTGGGCAATGGTGCGATCTCCTCCCCCATGCCGACCAGAAGCACATCGATATTGTCAGATTCAGCGATCAGAGCGACGAAATCGTCGGCGTTTAAAGGAGCGGCAGATATTTCCCATCTCACCACCATCGAAGGGCTTATAATCAGTGCCCCTTCATGGAATTCGCCATTAAGTCGAAACCCTCCGCCGCCATAGCTGTCGATTGGCGGTGGGCCTTCATAATTAATCTCGGAAACCTGCATCAGGGCGCGTCTGCAGAACCGAACTGAACGCCAGCAGGGCCTTCAGGGTCAGGCTTGGACCAATCACGTTTGACGCCCAGCTTCTTTAGTACCACAGAAGCGACGAAAACAGATGAATAGGTTCCGACCAAGACGCCCCAGATCATACCAAACGTAAAGCCCTGGATGACTTCCCCGCCAAGAAAATACAATGACAGCAGCGCAATCAGCGTCGTGACCGAAGTCATGATCGTTCGGCTAAGGGTCTCGTTAATCGACAGGTTCAGAACGTCAACCAGCGCCTTCGTTTTGAACCGGCGCAGGTTCTCGCGCACGCGGTCAAACACCACCACAGTATCGTTCAGAGAGTAACCCACGATGGTCAAAAGCGCGGCAATGATCGAAAGGTTGAATTCCAGTTGCATGACACTGAACACGCCAATGGTTAGCACAACATCGTGAACCAACGCGGCGACAGCGCCGACCGAAAACTGCCATTCGAAGCGGATGTAGATGTAGAACAGCACCGCCATGATCGCGAGGACGATGGCCGTTATACCAGCCTGGATCAGTTCGCCGGATACTTTCGGTCCAACGACCTCAACCCTGCGATATTCGACATTTGCAATCTCAGCGTCCAGCGCCGCTTTAACCGCAGAAACGACTGCCTGTTGAACGTTGCCGTCACCTTGCTGAACTTCGACCTGGATCAGCACATCTTCCGGCTGGCCGAATTCCTGCACCGACACATCGCCGAGGTCGAGGTTTCCAACAATCCCACGAACTTGGCCCAAGTCCGCCGGGCCCTCAGTGCGTACTTCGATCGTCACACCACCGCGAAAATCGATGCCAAAGTTCAAGCCCATGATAAAAAATACGGCAACAGACGCAATCATCGCAGTAATCGAGAAGGTGCCCGCAATTTTCCAAAAGCCTATGAAGTCGATATGCGTTTCGTCGCGTACCAGTTTCAGTCGCATCGCGCGTCCTCCTCAGACTTCTAGCTGTTTCGGCCGCGCCCGGTCATACCAGGTCACAACAATCAGTCGGGTCACCATGACGGCCGTGAAGACTGATGTAATGATGCCAATGCCAAGGGTCACAGCGAAGCCCTTAACCGGGCCAGACCCCATCGCGAACAGGATCAACGCTGCAATGAACGTCGTGACGTTAGCGTCGATGATGGCTGAGAATGCGCGCTCATATCCCGTTTCAATAGCGCGGGCGACACCTTTGGCGTTTCTCAATTCTTCCCGGATCCGTTCAAAAATCAGAACGTTTGCATCAACCGCCATCCCGATCGTCAGAACGATGCCTGCGATACCCGGCAAAGTCAGCGTCGCGCCAATCACGCTGAGCACACCCATAATCAGCGCAACGTTGATGATCAGAGCGATGTTGGCGAAAATCCCGAACTTGCCATAACTAAGCGCCATAAAGACCAGTACAGCGATAAAGGCGATTACGGTCGCAATCTCGCCCGCTGCGATACTGTCAGCGCCCAAGCCAGGTCCGACAGTTCGCTGCTCCAATACAGTCAAAGACGCTGGCAATGCGCCCGCCCTCAACAAGATCGCAAGGCGACCTGCGCTTTCAACAGTAAATTGCCCACTGATCTGGCCCGATCCGCTGAGGATCGGTTCGCGGATGACCGGCGCAGTAATCACCTCGCCATCCAGGACAACCGCAAAAGGCCTGCCGACGTTCTCGGCCGTCGCCTTACCAAATTTGCGGGCGCCAGTTGTGTCAAAGCGGAAGTTAACGACTGCTTCGCCCGTTTGCGGGTCAAAGCCCGGCTGCGCGTCTTCAAGCTGCTCGCCAGAAACAAGCGCGCGACGTTCCACGATGTAGCCGGCCTGTGGGTTTTCAGAATCGGGGAACACGATGCGCCCCGGTCCCGGCGCGCGGGTTAGATCGCTGGTCTGCCCTTCTACCATGTGGAATGACAGCTTGGCGGTCTGCCCAAGCAGCGCTAACAATTCTTCGGCTGAACCAAGGCCCGGCACCTGGATGAGAATTCGCCGTTCGCCCTGACGCTGAATGGTCGGCTCACGCGTGCCTGCTTCATCGATGCGGCGGCGGACGATCTCAAGGCTCTGCGCCATGGTCCGATCAGTGATGGAGGTTTTGGCGTCCTCAGTCAGTATTAGCGTCAAACGCTGGTCGTCACCTTCGGAAACGATCAAATCGGCGCTCTGCGTGCCAAACGCAGCATTGACGACCGGTTGCGACAGACCGCGGAGGATCCGCACAGCTTCAGCCACATCGGATGCTTCGGTGATGCGCACCGACACAGTATCGTCGCCCGCGCGCAGTTGCGTGTACTTGCGAACTCCGCCAGACCTCAGCGCGGCGCGCGCCTCGGTCACGAGCGAGATCATACGCTCTTTCTGCACCTCTTCGACATTGACCTCGACCAGAAGATGCGCGCCGCCGCGCAGATCGAGGCCGAGGTTCACGACATAAGCCGGCAGAAAGCTGGGCCACAATTCAGCCTGCTCGACCAGCGTCGCATCAATCGGCGCAACAGTTTTTTCCAGTTTGGCGATCTGACCACGGGCCAGGCCCGCTTCGTCAGCAGTCTCGTACCAGACGTTCGGGGCAGCGAACATGACGCCCAACAGGCAAAGGACAATGACCAGCGCCTTTTTCCAGGGTGCGAAATACAGCAAAGCGGGCTCCTCACCCCGGCAGGGATTTAACCCTCAGCCGGCTCAGTTTTTGAGATGACCTGACCAACCGCAGACCGAAGAACGCGAATGCGGACATCCTTGGCGACTTCGACTTCGATGTCTTCTTCGCCTTCTTTGACCTTGGTGACTTTGCCGTAAATGCCACCCTGCGTCAGGACCTGATCACCACGGCGAAGCGCCTCAACCATCTTCTGATGATCTTTCGCCTTCTTTTGCTGAGGTCGGATCAGGAAAAAATAGAAGATGACAAAGATCAGAATGATCGGAATGAACGAGGCGAAAAGATCGCCGCCGCCCGCGCCGCCAGCGGCTTGCGCATAAGCAGGAGATACCAGCATTTTAGGCCCTTAGTCGGGGGTGAACGTTCCGGCGATATATATAGGTGAGCCATTTGGATGCAAGAGCGTGCGACGCCGTTCCCCGCGCTCGGCTTAGTTAAGGGCGGATCATCGCAGACAATGCTGTCAAACAACTAGCGTATCCGCGCGCCACTAGCGAGCATCGGTTCGACAGTTCATAGAAAATAGAGGCATTAAAGATGCAAGCGGATCGCGTCACATGAACACGTCCGCCGCATGTCAGTCGCCTAATACAGGCCCGGTGTCGCACCGTCTTTTGCTGATGTGGCAAACCAATCAAACATGTACCCGGCAAAAGACCGGAAACACACGAGGGTAAGGTCAGCGGTCGGCTCATCACCCACCATCCAAAATGCAGCTGCGACCTGGCCAATATGTGTACGCCGCAGATCACCTACCTTAAACGCCGCTGGCGACATATCTACCGGCGCGCCTTTGGCGATCAGTTCCCGAGCGCCTTGGCCTGTGATCCGAAACACGGCACGCGCATCGGACACGTTAACCGCCAGGTAGTGCTCATCGCCCAATGCCTTATCCAGCGACGCAACAATGCCGGGAGCGTCAGCATAGGCGCCCGTCCACAGAATTTCATCTGGTGACATCCAGCCTAGCGCGCCAGCAAACCTTCGCTGGCCGGGGATGGGACCACCGCAGACATTCTCAACTGCGGAAGAAAATGTCTTCGATCCGAAATCCCCACGGATCGTCACCATGCCGACCGCGCCTAGTTCCTTGATAGAAACCAACGGTCCTTCGAAAACTGCGCCGTTCAGAGCCGATACAGGATCAGGCATTGCGCGCACCCTCTTTGTCAAAGAACACCGGATCGACGATTTTCGCCTTCACGACTTCGCCGCCTTCCAACGGGAATGATAGAACCTCACCATACCGGCTGAGGCCATCTTCGATCAACGCCATCGCGATGGATCGTTCGACTGTCGGTGACCAATAGGTCGATGTGACATGACCGATGGTCCGCATATGCGTCGCCTTCACATCTGAGACGGCGTGCGCGCCGTCTGGCAACACTTTCTTGGGATCTTCTGTGGCGAGGCCAACCAGTTGCTTGCGGCCTTTACCAGACAGGAACGATCGCTGCTGCGCGCGCTTGCCGATGAAATCTTCCTTCTTCTTCGACACGGCCCAATCCAGGTTTAGGTCCTGCGGTGTGACGGTGCCGTCAGTTTCATCGCCAATCATGATAAAGCCCTTCTCGGCGCGCATGATATGCAGCGCCTCGGTCCCGTAAAGGCATCCCTCAGCGCCCTTGACCTCAGAAAAGATGGAATCCCACAAATGCTGGCCGTGATGCGCCGGTGTCGCAACCTCGTAGGCTAATTCACCTGAGAACGAGATCCGGTAGAGCCGCGCGCGAACACCCGCCATTGTCGTTTCGATGTAAGACATGAAGGGCAGCGCCTCGGCGCTGACATCATCGTCAGTCAACGCCTCGAACATGGCCCGCGCTTTGGGACCAGCGACCGCGATCTGCGCCCACTGTTCCGTGACGTTTGCGACATAGACCTTCATGTCCCACCATTCGGTCTGCAGCCATTCTTCCATCCATGCATGGACGCGATCGGCCCCGCCAGATGTCGTGTGACAGAGGAATTCATCCTCGCCGGTACGTACAACAACACCATCGTCGAACAGGAACCCGTTTTCGTTGCACATCAGCCCGTATCGGCATTTGCCCGGCTTCAGAGTGGACATCATGTTGGTATACATCAGATCGAGGAACTTGGCCGCATCCGGCCCCTTTACAACGATCTTTCCGAGCGTCGAAGCATCCAACATACCAACACCTTGCCGGACGTTCTTCACCTGACGCATTACACTATCATGGCGGCTTTCTGATCCCTCGATATAGGTATAAGGTCGACGCCAGTCGCCCACAGGCTCCCAATCCGCGCCGTTCTTGTCGGACCAGTCGTGCATCGGGGACTTGCGAACCGGCTTGAACAGGTCGCCCACGTCCCTACCAACGATCGAGCCAATGGAAATCGGCGTGTATGGCGGACGGAACGTCGTGGTTCCGACTTTGGGGATCGGCGCGTTCAACGCATCAGCCAAAATAGCTAGCCCGTTGATGTTACTAAGTTTTCCCTGATCTGTCGCCATGCCCAACGTGGTATATCGCTTGGCGTGCTCCACACTTTCGTAACCTTCGCGCGCCGCCAGTTCGACATCTGCGGCGGTCACGTCGTTTTGGTAGTCGAGGAAGTGCTTCGTGCCGTGGGCATATTTGCCCTGGCTCGGTGCGAACCACAGCGGCTGCAACGCACCCTGCCCCAGCTCTTCAACCTTGGCGGCGGCAGATTTGCGGCCAACCTTCAGGCCAAGATCCTTTGCTGCGGCTCGAGCGACTTCGATGGCGTCAGCCAAACCCTCGCCCACGCTCATCGCGCCGTTCGAAGCGCCGGCACAAACGGTATTGATTTGCCCGTCGGCGCCAATAGGCGCGCCGCGTTCCGGGGCCGGGCGGAACATCGCCGCCTCGTAATCCCAATTCAGCTTGCCGCCACAATGGGAATAGAGGTGGACAACGGGTGACCACCCACCGGACATGGCGATGCAATCGCACTTGATCGTTTCAGTCGCGCCGCCGATACGGCCAGCTGAGGTGAGCTTGCCTACGATAGCGCCGTCAACGACCTTACCGCCTTTGGCCTTGCTGACAACGGAACCGTCCATGATGCGGATGCCCAACGCGCGGGCGCGGTCAGGCAGTGGGCCTTCAGGCGCCTGGCGCGGATCAACAATAGCGGGCACTTTCAGCCCCGCTTCGAAGGCCGCGATGGCAGTGCGATAGGCGTCATCGTTGTTGCCGAAAACTACGATCTCACGCCCCGGCGCAACGCCCCAAAGGGCGATGTAATCACGCACGGCGCCGGCAAGCATCACCCCCGGCACATCGTTATTCGCAAATGCCAGCGGTCGTTCGATCGCGCCCGTGCAGATCACGATGCGCGCGCAACGGACCTTCCACAGACGGTGGCGAGGGCCGATATGGCTGCTCAGGTGATCACCCAGACGCTCATAAAGCATCGCATAGCCGTGGTCGTAGAGACCGCTTGCTTGCGTACGTGTGCGAATGGTGACGTTGTCCATCTCTTTGAGCGCCGCGATCTGCGTAGCAACCCAATCGGCGCCCGCCATTCCATCGATGGTGACATCTGCCTCGGTCAGTAGGCGACCACCCAGATGCGCGGTTTGTTCTACCAGAATGACATTTGCGCCCGCTTCGCCGGCGGCCCGCGCAGCGGCGAGGCCAGCCTGACCACCACCGACGACCAGAATGTCGGTGTGGGCATGGAAGTGTTCGTAGGTGTCCGGGTCCTGTTCCTTTGGCGCCGGGCCGAGACCAGCGGACTGGCGGATCACTGGTTCATAAAGATGCTTCCACGCCACGCGGGGGAAAAGGAAAGTCTTGTAGTAGAAACCCGCCGAAAACAACGGTGCGACTGAGGCGACCGCGGAGTTTATGGCACCAATGTCATAGTCGAGGCTCGGCCAGTGGTTCTGCGATTTCGCGGTTAGGCCGTCGAACATTTCAACCGCCGTGGCGCGCTGGTTTGGCTCCGCCCGGTTGCCGGCGCCCGTGGTCATCAGCGCGTTCGGCTCTTCAAACCCGCTCGCCACCACGCCGCGCGGGCGATGGTATTTGAACGACCGACCCATCAGAGGCTTGTCATTGGCCAAAAGCGCCGAGGCGAGCGTATCGCCCTGATACCCCGTCAGCTTTTTGCCGTTGAAATCGAAGGAGACGGATTTGGAGCGGTCGATCAGCCGCCCGCCCGCGTTGAGACGATGCGCCATCAGGCGGCCCCCCGCTTTTTAATCTCATCCATGATCTCTTTCGGCGGCTCGATCACGTCGGCCGGGTAAGATCCAAAGACCTCCAGCGTCGTGGTGGAGCGGGCGACATGGAACCATTTCCCGCAGCCATAGGCGTGCCGCCAGCGCTCAAAATGAACGCCCGCCGGGTTCTTGCGGTAAAAGAGATAGCCTTCGAACTCACCATCTTCCGAGCCGGGCCCAAAGCGCTTGATATGCGCCTCGCCGCCCGCGGCAAACTCAGTTTCCTCGGCGGTGACGCCGCAATAGGGGCAGGTTAGTAGGAGCATGTCATAGCCCTCCAACTACGGCGTCCGCGCCGCCTTTGAACTCAATTGCATTAGTCGCGGGGATGTCCCGCCCAGCGGCAACGCCGGGCAGCGCCCGACCCGCCCCCCAGGGCGGGCGCTTCTCGCCCACCCTCGAGCCGGGCGCCACCCTTAGTTCTGGTCCGAGAGCATTGAAAGCCGGAGAGTAAAGGCCCGTCTCTAATGAATGAACGTTTACACGATTATCGGCATCGTGTTTGCGATTATCTACTTTGTACAAGCTATTGAAACAGTCTTCGACCTTTTCAGACGCCTCAGTTACTCTGTGTTTGGATGGCCTGTGATTGTCAGGAAGCCGAGATCTTTCGTGCCCGGAGACTCTTTCGACGACGAATTCTCCAAGGCAAAGGGCCTTGCTGACACCCCAGCTCTCGTCATCGACAAAAAGACTGATCGCAGCGCCCATTAGTGAGCCACCGCCGCAGCGACGCTCTCATCGATCATCCGACCCTCGGTGAACCGGCCTAGCGAGAAAGGATCGGCCATCGGGTCCGTCCCGTTGGCGATCAGCCCCGCCGTCGCCCAGCCGGACCCCGGGATGGCCTTGAAGCCGCCCGTGCCCCAACCGCAGTTGATAAACATCCCTTCAACCGGTGCCTTGGAAATAATCGGCGAACGGTCGCCGGTCATGTCCACGATCCCGCCCCACTGGCGCAGCATCTTGAGGCGCCCGATCACCGGGAACGTCTCTTTCAGCGCGCGAACAGTTTCCTCGATGTGATGGAACGACCCACGCTGGGTGTAGTTGTTGTAGCTATCCGCGCCGCCGCCAATGACCATTTCGCCCTTGTCGGACTGGCTCATATAGCCATGGACGGTGTTGGCCATCACGACGATGTCCATCAGCGGCTTGATCGGCTCTGACACCATGGCCTGCAGCGCGACGCTTTCAACGGGCAAACGGAACCCGGCCATGTCGGCGACAATGCCGGAATGGCCCGCAACAACCATCGCAACCTTCTTGGCTTTGACCGCGCCTTTCGACGTCTGCACGCCCGTCACCGCGCCATTGACCACATCAATGCCTGTGACTTCGCAGCGCTGAATTATGTCGACGCCCATGTCCGCCGCCGCGCGGGCGTAGCCCCAAGCCACTGCGTCATGCCGCGCCGTGCCGCCGCGCGCCTGCCAGAGGGCGCCGAGGACAGGATATCGCGGGCCGCCGGTTTCAATGATCGGACAGATCTGCTTGACCTTTTCCGGCGTGACCATTTCCGATTTGATGCCCGCGATGCGGTTGGCGTGGGCTGTGCGTTTCCACGCCCGCAATTCATGCTCCGTCTGCGCCAGCATCAGAACGCCCCGCGGGCTGAACATGATGTTGAAGTTCAGCTTCTGGCTTAGATCTTCGTACAGCGACCGGGCCTTTTCAAAGATCGCAGTGGACGCGTCCTGCAAGTAGTTGGACCGGATAATGGTGGTGTTTCGGCCAGTATTGCCGCCGCCCAGCCATCCCTTTTCGATTACCGCAACTTTAAGCATGCCATGGTTCTTGGCGAGGTAATAGGCCGTCGCCAGCCCATGGCCGCCAGCGCCGATGATCACGACGTCATATTCCGATTTCAGCTCTGGCGCGCCCCAGGCGCGTTCCCACCCATGGTGGTAACTAACAGCTTCTCTCGCAACGGCGAAGGCAGAATAGCGTTTCATGTTTCGGGACCTTTGTTCGGGCGTGGGGGACGTTTGTCATGAATCGCCGCCAAGACAAGATTTATTGACGTCGCAGCGGCGCCTAAAACCGACACAGGCCTGCGTCACAGTCGACTGTAAACTAGATCACACCCACCCGCCCCCATCTGGGGGATATTAGGGTGCGGGGTTCGTCGGGCATCTTTCCAGTGGATTTGAGAAACCGACGTTGTGAGACGCCGGAACCGTATCAAAAGGATGAATGGCCTTGCCCGCCACTATTGAAAACGTGGCAGATGCTCTCGCATCACCTCTTTCGCGATTTTCAGCAGCCCGCCCGTGATCCTCTTTTCCAATATCAGGATCATCATTGGGGATCAGATCGCCGACAACTTGACCGCCGCTGACTTTATCTTCTGAAACTCTGCGGCGTTATGTTAGCCTTCTGTGGATGCAGCAGCACTTGACCAAAACAAGCCAAACCGATTGGGCCGGGGGGGCGTGGATTTCACGCGCCGTCGTACCTGTTCGCCCATCTTTGTGGGGCAATCGGAATTCTGGTGATCGGGTACTTCTTTGACGCCGCGCTGGCGGCGCAGGGCATGCGGCTAGTTCAATGGGCGGATGCGCTGGTGTCAGCGATCCTCTGCCTCGTCTGCGCACCGCCTGTCGTCTATTATGTTTGGCGGCTGGGGGTGTACCGATTGCTGGATTACTTCCTTGCATGCCTGATCACATTCACACCGGCAACAATTGGCACTGCGTTCATCTACCCAGTGATTGATCTCTCTATCGCGCCACCGCTCAGCATGGGCGCGATGACCAATGATCAGCTTGCAGCGTTTTCGATGAGCGTGCGCCTGATCCGCGCTGGGTTTCTGGCCCCCGTCTACATGTTGGCTTTCTGGGCCGTCTATAATTGGTGGCTGAAGCGGGACGCCCGGTTGTGAGCGATACGCCACTTCGCCTATCAGACACCGCCAACCCGCAGGCGGTCCGGGCTGAGCTGTTGGAAAGATCGCTCAGATCTGGCTGGATCCTCGTCTATCTCAACATCCTGATCGCGCTGTTCCTGGGCACAATCCAACTGACAAGCGGTTATGATCCCGTCACGACGCTTAACGAGTTGTTGCTGCGGCTGTTCTCCTCCTCTTTCGTGAGCTTGCTGTTGCTGGTCGGCATTTTGCGGCAGCCTTCCGCTGATACAAAAGCTGCGTTGGTAATGACGCAAGAGGTCGTCGTTCTGTTTGCCTCAGGCGTTGCAAAGGCGATCGCATTCGCGGAAGGGAGCTATCGCGACAACGCCACGGCGCTGATCGGTCTTGCAACATTCGCCGTCATCACTGCCGTGCTCGCCCCCCGAATTATTGTTGCTACCTTCATCGGTCAGGCGGCATTGTTCCTGCCTGTGATCGTTTTCGCGGGGTGGAGCCAACCCCCGCTATGGGGCCTGCTGATCGCGCTGTCGCTATTCGCTTACCTGATCTCAGTCGGTGTGGGACTGGCAATTTACCGCCAGAACCTGACAAAGCCGATCTCAGCTGCTCGCTCGCCATCGCTCATGCGAAATTGGAAGACGCCTATGACATCGAACGAAGCACACGCGCCGAAGTGGAGGAAGAGACCAAAATGCGAGAACGGTTTATGCATGCGATCACCCATGACCTGAACCAGCCGCTTAGCGCCCTGCGGTTTCACCTCAAATGCCTGCAACGCGAATCGGACACGCCGGCGGTAGCAAACTTCGCCAACACCGCCGAAGCATGCCTGATCTCGTCCGAAGCCATTGTGGAAAGCGTCGCAGGCTCAGCCTGGCTGCACCGCGATATTCCAGAGGCAGAGCTAGAAACCATCGCGCTTGCGCCCTTGTTCAGCGCCCTCCGCGATCAAATGGCCGCCCGCGCAGACCACTATGGCCTCACCATTCAAATCGCGCCCACCAGCCTGGCTGTTTATGCGGACCGGGCGTATTTGGAGCGAGTTCTTAGAAACCTTCTGCAAAACGCCATACAATTTGCAGCTACGCGTGTCTTGATCGGGGTGCGACGTTCAAAGGATCGTGTGAAAATCTGTGTGGTGGATGATGGGCCTGGTGTGCCGCTGGAACAACGGAAGCGCATTTTCGAACGTTTCAGCCATGTTAAACAGGTCGCGCGTCGCGAAACAGGCAATGTAGGCTTGGGACTTTCCATCGTTTCAGAACTGACCGCCAAAATGGGTGGCGCCGCCGGGATCGCTGATGGGAATGGCGGTCGCTTTTTCGTTGAACTGAGGCGCGCTGACCTTGCCAGTCCGGCAATCGCACCCGGCCGGGCGTTGGTCATCGATGACGACCCATCCGACCGAGAGGAGATCGTCGCTGCGCTCAACGCCGCGGGTTGGACGGTCGACGCGCCATCAGCAATTGCCCGCAACATGTTGGTGGGCGTCGCAGGATACGACCTTCGCGTTCTCGATGGATCGCTTGGTGATGATCT
Source organism: uncultured Pikeienuella sp. (assembly GCA_965659735.1). Classification (GTDB taxonomy): domain Bacteria; phylum Pseudomonadota; class Alphaproteobacteria; order Rhodobacterales; family Rhodobacteraceae; genus Pikeienuella. The sequence goes on along the minus strand of CBFHXH010000074.1, from coordinate 5,484 downwards.
GACAGCCATCGACCTAGTGGAAGCGACAGGCTGGAAAGACGCTAAACGCACAATAGTTGCGTCGCGAGAGTTAACGCCCGACTTTGTCCGCCGCTTCAGGTCGCAAGGGGTGCGGTTTCAGCAAAAGCCATTCTCGGTGGCGGCTGTCAAATAACGCCGCGCTGGCGGGCCGCGTTCACTTCTTCGGCGCGGTTCACGACGTCGAGCCGCCTGTAGATCTCGCTCAAATGGCTTTTGACGGTTTCTGGCGACATTCCAAGAATTGATGACGCCTCTTTGTTGGATTTGCCCTTCGCGATCAGCGTCAGCACTTCAAACTGTTTTGCCGTCAAATCGACAGCCGCCGCCGGTCGCGAAATGGCCGCCATTTCCGCCTTTTCCCCATTAAGGATCGCCGCAATCGCACGAACCACATCATCAGGGCCTGACGTTTTGGACAGAAACGCGACGGCGCCTGCAGCCTCGCTCATCTGCTGATCGGCAGGAGACAGGGACGCAGAGATAACGATCACCTGGGCCGAGGGGGCGGCATTGCAGATCAACCTGATCGCATCCGCTAGCTGACACTTGGTAGATAATAGTCAAGCAGTACAATATCGGGATGATGCGCTTCAGCCGCTTTGGACGCAGCCTCGACCTCTGCAAAGAGGTCTATTTCGACACCCGGAACATCATCTTGCAACAGACCCGCAAGGCCAGAGGCGAATAGGCGGTGATCGTCGACGACAAAATTCTGGGCACGGAACACCCCATTCTCAAACAGGCCCCGCACCCGATCTACCCCAAGCGCCCCAAGATCACATCATCAATTCGACCAGGTAAGGACCTTCGACGGCCAGGCCTGCACGCAATGCGATGGCGAATTCTTCCAAATTATGTGCGCGCTTGCCTTCAACGCCCATGCCTTTGGCCATGTCGACAAAGTTCAGCTCAGGCCGGCCAAGTGTCAGCATATCAACAGCCTTGGGCCCCGGGTTTTGAACGCCGACATTGGTCAATTCGCCCTGCAGGATCTTGTAGGTTCGGTTGGCGAAAATCACGACGGTGATGTCCAGATTTTCCCGCGCCATGGTCCACAAGGCCTGCTGCGTGTACATTGCAGATCCATCGCCGATTTGTGCGATAACCTTACGGTCCGGGCAGGCAATCGCGGCACCGATGGCGACTGGCATGCCGTAGCCGATGGATCCACCCCGATTGTTGAGCCAATCATGTGGCGCAGCCCCCTTTGTCGTCGGAAAGAACGCCCGCCCAGTTGTCACGGATTCGTCGACAATGACGCCATTTTCGGGGATCAGGTTCGCCAACACGGCAGCGATACCATCGGGATGCGGTATCCCAGTTGGCATATCCGGCAGAGAAGGCGCGCTAACGCCCTGCGGCGCCATTTTCATTGCGCCAGTTACGTAGGCCAGCCCCTCCAAAGCGCCGGCAATATCGTCGGCAGGGGTGGCTAAGTCGAAAAACTCTGCATCGTCGCGGGTCAGGACGCCCGGCTTGTCAGGGTAAGCAAAGAACGCCACCGGCCGGGATGCGCCCAAAAGAACGATACGTTTGTAGGGCGCAAGCGTTTCCACCGCCAGTTCAACGACATAGGGGATACGGTTGACTTCAACCCGTCCAGCGCCGCGGCGAAGGCGGGCGTTGGACCATTCGGTCAGCAAGCCGCAACCGGTCTTCGCCGCAATCCGCCCAGCGAGATCAAGGTTCGCCTCGCTGAGTGCGTCGCCGCCGAGGAGGAGGAGACTGTCAGGCCCGCCTAGCGCAGCAGCAGCAGCATCCAACGCAGCGCCATCAACCGTTGTGCGATCTGGCGGCGTGACAGGTTCTGCCACGCCAGCACCCTCATTCCATGCGGTATCGCCTGGCAGGATCAATGTCGCGACCTGACCTGGCGCAGTGCGTGCCGCTGCAACCGCTTCAGCGCCCGCTTGACCCACCTCAGTCGCTTGGGTGGATGTTTTAACCCAGTGCGACATCGGCCAGGCCAAACCTTCGATGTCAGAGGTCAAGGGCGCATCCAGCGCAATATGTGCCGTCGCATGTTCGCCCACGATGTTCACCACGCCTGATCCGGCTTTGCGCGCATTGTGCAGGTTGGCCAACCCGTTCGCCAAACCTGGCCCGAGGTGTAGCAGCGTCGATGCAGGTTTGCCCGCCATTCGGTAGTAGCCATCGGCGGCGCCGGTTGCGACGCCTTCGAACAGCGCGAGCACACATCTCATGCCAGCGACGTGGTCCAGCGCGGCGACGAAATGCATCTCGGACGTGCCGGGATTGGTGAAACAAACGTCTACGTCCGAAGCCAGAAGGCTCCGCACCAGGCTTTCGGCGCCATTCATTGCTAGTCTTCCTTCAGTAAGGGGAGCTGGATTGTTCCGCTTCGCCAGATTTCGTTTCAGCAACAGCTTGCTTGGCCGCGTTCACCAATAACGCCGCATCGCTGAGAATTGTGACGAAGTCGAACCCTTTGGCGAACATGCGCTTGGCGTAAGCTGGCGCGCCGCAATGGATGCCTGTGAATTTGCCATGCGTCTTGGCGACCTCGACTATCTGGTCGATGATCGCCAGCAGTTCAGGCTCTTCGCGATCAGTCTTCGGCGCAAAACCATGGCCGAGGCCGAGGTCGGCGGGGCCTACATAAACGCCGTCAACGCCCGGTGTGGTCATGATGTCTTCAAGGTTGTGGACGGCTGTAGGCGTTTCGATCATAGGCAAAACCAGAACTTCTTCATTCGCCTGCGCCGCATAATCCGCTCCGTACCGCCAGCTTGCGCGCAGCGGCCCAAAGCTGCGTTCACCCATCGGCGCGTACCGACATGCCCTGACCAGAGCTTCCGCTTCCTCCCGAGTATTCACCATCGGGCAAATCACGCCCAGCGCACCGGCGTCGAGCATTTTCATGATCACGCCCGGCTCATTCCATGGCACCCGGGCCATGACTGGCACGCCCCGCGTTGCGGCGACCTGCATCAAACCCACGGCAGCCTGATAATCGACCATGCCATGCTGCAAGTCAGCGGTCAGCGAATCCCATCCCCCCTGGGCCATCGCTTCGCCTGAAACAGGGGAAGGCATGCTGAGCCAGCCATTGACCGTATGCTCGCCCGATAGCAACGCGTTGCGCAAAGGATTGAATGTCATGGCGCCTGTTCCTGTTGTTCAGGCAGAGCATGAAGCGACGGCCAGCCCTGTCAATGCCGCCGCGTGGTCACCGATGGTGTGCAGGCCAGATCAGAAAATAAAGTCGGTGTCCTCAATCTGGTTCTTGGCCGTCCCTTTGGCGATAAACGTAACTCCACCGCCTGAAATCTCGGCCCCGAGGCTCGTATTGCGAATGGTCAGGTCAACGAAGCCATCGACATGCGAGAAAATGAACTGATCCTGACGGCTATCGAAGTCCATTACCGTCGCAATATCGTCCGACTGTCGGATGGCGAAGATATCCGCGCCAGCGCCACCATATGCGAGATCAGCTCCTGGGCCGGTTTCGATGATGTCATCCCCGCCGCCGCCTTTCAGAATGTCTGCGCCCTTGCCTCCAACCAGCCGGTCCGCGCCTGCCCCACCTTTCAGAACGTCATTGCCGACGGCGCCGTAAAGATTGTCGTCGCCGCCGCCGTTGAGTTCATCATCGCCATCGCCGCCTTTCAGAACATCTCGGCCAGCGCCACCGAACAGTTTGTCCGCTTGACGGCCACCAAGCAACGTATCGTCGCCGCCGCCACCTTTAAGCGTGTCTTCACCCTTTTGCCCTCGCAAGCGATCAGCATCCGCGGCGCCAGACAGAATATCGCCGCCCATGCCGCCATACAGACGGTCGAGGCCACCGCCACCTTGCAGCAGGTCAAACCCATCCCCTCCATAAAGCGAATCTGAACCAGCGCCGCCATTCAGTTGATCGCCTGCGCCCAGGCCGTATAGCATGTCGTCACCACCTTTGCCCCAGACACCATCGGCGACATCTTCTTCGCCAATCAGCAGCTCATCCGACGCGCTGCCAACCAGATTGTTGTCGACGCCTGCAAAGCCAGAATTTGGACTGATGGAGGCTGATCCGGCGCTTTCATCTTTGAAGATCGTCAATCGCTGCAATTCGTATGATCGATTGAAAGTGATTGTCAGTTCATCATCGACCGTCAGACCCGTTTCCACCAGCGTTACCGGATCGGCGTTCGGGTTCGTGTATTTTTCACCCACGACAGTCAGCGTCGTGACATCATAGCTGGTGAAAGCGCCTTGCAGATCCAGCTTCAACGTCGCTGCGCCTAAGGCGTCGTCCAGCGCCCAGGCGGATGCGAACACCACGATCTTTTCGGCGTCTTCGTAGGCCCTGACCAGTAATTCAGCCGAATACCAGTCGCTTTCCCGCTTTCCATCCAGATCAACCGGCCCGCCGACATCAAGTATTTTCATGCCAGGCAAAACCTCAGACATCATCTGAAAGGCTTCCCCTGCCAACGTCAATCCATCTTCGCTGAGCGTTGAGGCAGAGTTTTCGGCTGTTTGCCCTTCGTTGCCGGCAAGATCACCGCGCGTATTTTGCTGAACCGGCCAGACCGTCGCATAATCTACGCCAGACAAGATCTGCAGCGACGCCATTTCGACCATGGCGATAGCGCGGGCCAGACCGTCCTCGATCTGGTCTGTTCCCACAAGTTCGCCGTCAGAACCGAGACGTTGGTTCGACAGCCCCCATTCAGAGAGAAAGATCGCCTCCGTCAGGCCCGCGTCTTCTCACTGGGTCCACAGCCATGACTTCCAGGTGTCGTGATTATAAACCTGACCCAATTCCCACGGATAGGAATGGTAAATTACGTTGTCGATCAGATCGCCTTTTCCCTGAAACGCCTCGATAAATACGGCGTTGTCATCCGCATTCGCGCCGCCCTGGACCGAGATGTTGACGTCGTCGCCAAACACCTTGCGGATTTCCTTGGCCCAAAGGGGCGCAATTTCCGCGTATTGTTCAACTGCGCTCCAATCATAGAATTTTTCATAGCCATAATATTCGTTGCCAATTTCGATATGCTCGATCAGCGATGCGTCGCCATATTCGCCCTTCTTCAACTTTTTGAGAAACGATCGCATCTGTTGGCGAACCTCGGCGACGGACATCTCACCGGTCGCAAGACCGTCCATGAACGGCACTGTGGGGGCGACAAAAGATCCTTTGACGCCAGTCTCGTTCAGATAAGCGAGGAAATCGGACAAGGGCAGCAATTCACCGCTGTGACCGTCAGGTTCAATGGTCTTCTCGGGGTCGGCAATGTCAAAGAACAGCTCTGTGACGTTCCCGCCTTGATAGCGGATCAGACCCAAGTTGAGTGCAGCCGCCTTTTCATCATAAGTACCGGTTTCGCCGAGCTTGTCCCGATCGAAAAGGATGTTCCCACCAAAATACTGCGATGAAATCGTCTCAGCGCCAATATAAAAAGCGCCGCTCGCAATGCTGACCGAAGTCCGCGCCATCTGCTCGCCCTT
>CBFHXH010000073.1:0-17537 GCA_965659735.1 uncultured Pikeienuella sp. | reverse complement strand
ACCTTACGTAAATTATTACATATCGAAATGGCACTAAGCCCGACCAAGGCAAGTTGCGGCGTCAATACGGCCAAAGATAGGCGGACGCTGAAGCTTTGCATCGGCGCCACTGCACAGCTGAATTCACGTCAATCGCTTATTGCTGCACCTTGAAAAAATCCGCCTCTGATATCCGGTAATACCCCCCGCGACACCGACTTGAGGGCACGGGGGCGAATGTCGCCACCTCCCCGGTTTCGGGGTGGTAGCACCGAAGTTCCAGTGTCTGGTCCCAATCATCCATGCTGAGTTCTACCGGAACGAACCCGCGAACCACGGTGGCGGCGGGAGCCGCCGCAACAGCTTGCGGTTGGGTTTGGGGCTGCGACTGAGGTTCAGGCGCGACGGCGACCGGGATCTGCGGCTGTACCTGCGCACCCGGCGTGAAATAGAAATCACCAGTCAGTGACGTTGATTCCCACGGCAACTGCCGATCACCTGTTTCCGCCAGAACCTGGCGGCGCACCCGCTTGAATGTCTCTTCAATCTTCAGTCCAGGCGTTCTGATAGCGGCAGCGAGTGCGGCAGTGAACGGGCTGTTTGCGCCTTCCCCATCCGAAGCGACATCTCCCGGAGCAGTCGAATAGCTGAGCAAAGCGCCCCGCGGCGCGTCCATCCTTGCAAGTCCGCGAGAGTTTGAACGTGTGAAGGACCGGAACGGATTATCCCGACAAGCGTCGAGGATAATGATCGAAAGGTTAGCGCCGGTTGACCCGATCATGTCCAACACCCACTGCGCGTCGATCGTTTCATATTCGAGGTCGGGTTTCGCTGCGATGGTTGCATCGACCGGGATCAAATAGTTCTTGCCGTCAACCTGGACGCCATGGCCGGCATAGTAGAACGCTGCAACCAAGTCTGGGCCTGCATCACGCAATCGTTGCGCAAAAGCACGGATTTCCCGCTTCATCGTCGTCTGATCCGCGTCAACGACGGTGGATACATCAAAACCGGAATCTCGCAAAGCGGCGGCGGTAAGTGCAGCGTCGTTTGGCGGATTGGCCAGCGCTGCGGTTTCATACCCTCCATTGCCAATGACCAACGCCAAACGCTCCGCTATTGCAGTGTTGGCGCAAACAGCTATCAGGGCCGCCACGATAAGTGATGCAAACTTCATATTTCAGGCTCCGCTACCACCCCGCCTTTGATGAACATAACCAATCGCGACGCCAAGTTGAATTGCAAGTGTGATGAGAGCCGGATAAGAGCGCCGCATCAATCATGCGGGAGCGACGGATATGGATAAATACCTAAGCGGCATGCTGAAACGCGGCATGCGAAAATCCGGCGCTTTGCAGGTGACCTTTCCGTCAGGCGAAGTAAAGACCTTCGGAGATAGCTCGGACCCGGTGGCCAAAATTCGCCTGACCGACGCAGCGGCCGTGCGCGCCGCGTGGATGGACCCGAACCTACAGTTTGCAGAACTTTACATGGATGGCCGCCTGATTGTGGAAGATGGCGACATCTACGATTTCATGGCCCTGGCGAAGAAAAACGGGGCAAAAAACTTCGCCTCAACCCCCGCAGTAATGCGTGAGATTGGACGCATCCTACACCGCAAGCTGCGCCGCCACGTCTTTACCGAAACGGCCAAAGGCAATGTCGCGCATCACTACGATCTGGATGAAAAGCTGTTCAGGCTCTTCCTCGACACCGACCTTCAGTATTCCTGCGCTTATTTCGAAACGGGCGAAGAAACGCTGGAAGAAGCCCAGCGCAAGAAAAATCGCCATATCGCTGCGAAGATGCTGTTAAACCCCGGCCAGCGCATCCTGGACATAGGCTGCGGCTGGGGCGGTATGGGGATTTATATGGCGCAGACGACGGGCGCAGACGTCACGGGCGTGACCTTGTCAGAAGAACAGCACCGGGTCGCTAACCAGCGGGCTGCTGACCTTGGCATCGCAGACCGGTGTCGTTTCCTGCTGCAAGACTATCGAAAGGTTCAGGGCAAGTTTGACCGGGTTGTTTCAGTCGGCATGTTCGAGCATGTCGGCCCGCAGCATTTCGAAGAATACTTCAAAACGATCTACAAGCGCTTGGAAGATGACGGCGCCGCCCTGATCCACTCCATAGGCCGGGCGAAACCGAATCTTTCGGACCCGCCTTTTGTTGAGAAGTACATCTTTCCCAACGGCCATATCCCACCCCTTTCCGAGACGCTGCCAGCGGTCGAAAAAGCGAAGTTCTTGGTCAAGGACGTCGAGATTCTGACCAAGCACTACGCCTATACCCTGCATGAGTGGCGCAAACGGTTTCACGCCAATCGCGAAGCGGTGTTGGAACTTTATGACGAACGTTTTTTCCGGATGTGGGACATCTATCTGATCGCGTCAGAGATCAGCTTTCTCTACGGCAAGCTTGCGAACTTCCAGATCCAGCTGACCAAACGCCACGACGAAGGGCCGCGAAACAGAAACTACATTCAGGAAGAAGAGGCCCGGCTAGCAGCGTTGGAACCGCCGCTCTGACCTCTTTCGCGCTGGCATCGATCTGAGCAGTACCTGACCTCTTCCCAAACCTTCGCCCACTTCTTTCGCCAGGTGAACGGACGGCCGCAGGTCGCACAATCCTTTTGTGGAAGATCTCCTTTACGGCGCATCTTGCTCACAGGTCAAAACTCATCTGCTTGCGCTGCGCGGAAGCCGAGGGGCGCTGCCCCCTGTTAGGAATATCGCTTTTGCGGCTGCCATGCTTGTTTTGGATTGCAGACGCCTCCGCCCGAAATGCGGTGCCTTTGCGCACCGCCCAGACCTTTTCACGCGCCTCTTTAGCCGCGCTCAGATGGTCGACGATGGGCAAGGGATAAGTCTTGCCCAAGACGGCGCCGGCGTTTGACGCCTTCCAAGGCTCTTGCAAAAATTCGTCTTCGATCGGCGCTAATTCAGGAACCCAGCGGCGAGTGAATGCCTCCGTTGGATCCTGATCAGCACCTTGCTTGACAGGATTATAGATGCGGACTGTATTCGTCCCCGTCGTGCCTGATTGCATCTGCGTCTGAGGCCAGTGGATACCCGGCTCGTAGTCTGTAAACATCCGCGCCAGATGTTCGCCAGAGGACCGCCATGGGAGCCACAGATGATAACTGGCGACCGCCATCAGCATCGCCCGCATCCGGAAATTCAACCAGCCTGTTGCGATGAGACTGCGCATGCAGGCGTCGACGAAGGGAAACCCTGTTTCCCCCTTCGCCCACGCTTGCAGCCGGGCGGCGTCAGTTTCGGAGCGCATGCCGTCGTACCCACGGTGCAGGTTCTGAAATTCCATCCGCGGCGCATCTTCCAGCTTTTGCATGAAGTGGCTACGCCAGTGCAGACGACCGTTGAAGGAACTGAGCGCCCCCCGCCATTTACCACCTTTGACCTGCCGCGCCTCACGCTGGCGGGCCCATGTCGCCTGTGTCACCTCGCGAAGGGACAAAGCGCCCCAAGCGAGATAGGGCGAAAGGCGCGAGCACGCCTCCGCCCCAGTAACCGGGCTGGACATCGCTGTCCGATACGTCTCGCCCCGCGTCTTGAGGAAGCTGTGCATTCTCTCAACCCCTTGCCCGCGCCCACCGATCTGACGGTCGGGGCAAAGATCAGTCGCAAGGCCCAAGTCGGCGGCGGTTGGGATCGCGCCAAGTTCATCGGCTGTCACGGGCGGCAGGGATGGTGGCGCGATCATAGGTTCCGCCATTAAAGCATCCCATCGTTTGGCCCATCCATCACGGGTCTCGAGGCGGCGAAAAACGCCTTGCTGTTGCAACTCTCTCCAAATGACTCCGTTAGATTGCGCCCAACTGGCGACCCGCCTGTCGCGCTGAAAAGTCCACGCGCCACCCGTTTCCTCATGGCTCCACAACCCTGCACAGCCATGTTCAGCCGTCAGCTGCTCCAGCACCTGAACCGCATCGCCGCTGCGCACAATCAGTGGCTGCCCAAGCGCCCCCAAGCGATTACGAAGATCATGCAAGATTTCGGCGATGAAATCCCACTGGCGCGCCGACATATCCGGCTGCGCCCACCAGTCAGGCTCAACAATGTAAAGCGGGATCACCGCCCCAGCCGTGGCGGCGGCAGCCAAGGCGGGGTGATCTTCCGCACGAAGATCACGCTTGAACCAGACGATATGCGGGCGCGCGCTCATCGTTCCCGATATAAGGCGCAGCACCTGTTTTGACAGTCGTCCCCTAGCGCCTTTCCGGCCGATCTTCGTCGAGGATCAACATGGTTGAGGTTTCAGCGACGTACGGCACCGTCTTGAGCCCTTCGAGGATAAAGGTTCGCAACCCTTCCACATCCTTTACCCGGACCCTCAGGATATAGTCGATATTGCCAGCTACCAGGAGGCATTCTGTGATTTCGGACCGCAATCTGACAGCTTTCAGAAAGGCCTGGATATCCTCAGCCCCATGACTGGCGAGACGGACGGTAACCAACGCCTCAACGCTCCACCCCATGGCGGCGATGTCGACGCGCGCAGTGTAGCCGGTGATAACACCTTCATCTTCCAATCGTTTCACACGGCGGCTGCAGGGTGTCGCCGACAAGCCAACGCGGTCGGCAAGGTCCAGCATCGTGATGCGACCATCCTTTGCATGATGTCGAGTATGCGACGATCCATCAGATCCAGATCGGTAGACATGCTTCTACTCATATACATCCCATATTAGTGATTATCACCAAAATTTGGCGACATGATGCAGAACTTTGGCGACAATCCACTTCGACGAAGGCGTAGACTGACCAAAATCAACAGGGGAGCATCTGCTTATGTCCGTCTTCACACACGCGGCGTTCGATAATCACGAACAAGTCCTTTTCTGCCGGGACGACAACATTGGATTAAGTGGGATCATCGCCATCCACAGCACTGCGCTCGGCCCGGCGGCAGGCGGCTGCCGGATGCACGATTATGAAGCCGAGGAAGCAGCTTTGGCGGATGTGCTGCGCCTTTCCAAGGGCATGAGCTACAAGAATGCAATGGCAGATCTGCCGCTTGGCGGCGGCAAGTGCGTGATCATCGCCGATCCCGCCAGTCCAAACAAAGCCGACTTGCTGCGGGCCTTTTCGAAACACGTCCAATCGCTTGGCGGGCGATACTGGACGGCGATTGATGTCGGCATTGGGCCAGCGGACGCTGATATCCTCGCCGAAAACTGAGATTATGTGTTTGCCCGCGCAAGCGAATTTCCCGGCGGCTTCAACCCCTCTCTCTTCACAGCGCTTGGCGGCTTCAGGAGCGTGCAGGCCGCGGCGAAACATGTTTGGGGCCGAGATGATCTGGCTGGATTGAGTGTCGCGATGCAGGGCGTCGGCGCAACTGGCCGCGACCTGTGTCGTCAATTATCCGAAGTTGGCGCACGCCTGATCGTCGCCGATCTCAACGACGCAGCCATCGCATTTGTGGCGGACGTTTACGGAGCAGAAGTCACCTCGCCCGAGATCATTCATGCCGCCAAGGCCGACATCTACGCACCCTTCGCGCTTGGCGCAGTCCTGAACGACGACACAATCCCAACCATTAAGGCCAAAGCGATTTCTGGCCTCGCGAACAACCAACTGGCCGAACCGCGCCATGGACAAGCGTTGATGGACCCCGGCATCACCTATGTGCCCGACTATGTCGTCAATGGTGGCGGGGTGATGGGCGCCGCTGCTTTGATTTATTCGCAGCCAACCATCGAAGAATCGCAGGCGAAAATCAGGGGGCTGTATCAGACGATACTGTCCATCCTCGACCGCGCAAAAGCCGAAGGCGCGCCACCGTCAGACATCGCGGATAAAATGGCGTGGGAAAGGTTGGCCACAGCCTGAAGTCACGAAGGTTTTCATTGCTTACTGATGCGCCATAGTGCATCAGATACCTGCCTAATCGAGCGCGCAGGAGAGATCGAAGAAATTCGACGCCGAAGGAGCAACTTCCCGGAAACTCTCAGGCAAATGGACTGCGTGTGGTGCGGCAATCTGGAAAGTGGCGGCTAACCCCGCCCACCGAAGGAGAAAAGGTTGGGCCCCGCCCTGCCCCAAACTCTCAGGTTCCAAGACAGATGGGATTGAAACCGGTTCGCCGGCATGGATCACATGTGCAAGGGAGCCTTTCCATGCGGAAAATTGCAGTCATCGGCGCCGGGATCACCGGCGTCACCACAGCCTATTCTCTTCTCCAGCGCGGATTCGACGTTACGGTCTTTGACCGCAACCGCTATGCGGCGATGGAAACGTCTTTCGCCAATGGCGGCCAGTTATCGGCTTCGAACGCCGAGGTCTGGAACCGCTGGGCTACCGTTTTCAAAGGCATGAAATGGATGTTCACGCCTGGCGCGCCTTTACTGGTGAACCCAAAGCCGAACTGGCACAAATATTCCTGGATGGCGGAATTTGTCGCCAAGATCCCACAATACCGCCAGAACACGGTCGACACAGTGCGCATGGCAATCGATGCGCGTGAGCACCTTGTTCATCACGCTGCCACCGAAGGGTTTGAGTTTGACTGCGAAACACGCGGAATTCTGCACATCTACGACACCAAAAAAGAATTCGATCACGCCACTAAGGTGAACGCCCTGATGGCGGAAGGTGGTTTGGAACGGCGTGCAGTCACGACGGACGAAATCAAGTCGATCGAGCCGGCGCTGCAGCGTGACCTGTATGCGGGCTACTACACCGAAAGCGATTTCACCGGCGACATTCACCAATATGCCCGCGGCCTGTCCAAAGCCTGCATCGCCCAAGGCGCCCATTTTCACTATGACGTCGATGTGCAAACCCTGAAGCACAGCGATGACGGCGTCACTGTTGGCTGGAAGGATGAAGATAAGGCGGCGCAGGACGCGCTGTTTGATGGAGTCGTTATTTGCGCAGGCGTTGAAAGTCGCGACTTGGCGGTGCAGGTTGGCGACCGGGTAAACATCTATCCGGTTAAAGGTTATTCTATCACAGTCCAGTTGGATGACAAGCAAAGCCAAAATGCCGCCCCATGGGTCAGCCTGTTGGACGACGAAGCTAAGGTTGTTTCAAGTCGTTTAGGGCTAAACCGATTCCGCATTGCCGGTACAGCAGAGTTCTATGGCTACAACCTCGACATTCGCGACGACCGGATCAAACCACTGGTGAAGTGGTGCGAAAAACTGTTCCCAGACGTATCTACCGAATACGCTGTTCCATGGGCAGGCCTTCGTCCAATGATGCCGAACATGCTGCCCCGCGTTGGCGCAGGAAGGCGGCATGGCGTGTTTTACAACACTGGCCACGGCCACCTTGGTTGGACGTTGTCCGCCGCAACCGCTGAAATGGCGGCGGAGGTTGTTTTGGTGCAAACTAGGTCGAATTCCGCACGCACGATGTAGTTTTGCCGGTACAGGCTCGTCAGGCTGCGAGATCGCGAGCAATGCAGTGAGTTTACGATCAAATGCGGCAAATCACGACGTCGGCTATAGGAGAAAATACGTATGCGGTGCGCTAATTTACTTTCTCCGACACCCTTGATTGAAAGGGTGTTGGACCACCTTCAACGTTGGCGGAGATAACGTTTTCATAGCACAAGGTTAGCCCAACTTGGCCTAGCCGTTAGGCGCAACCAACCTGCCCAACCAATCAGCGCCCAGAGACGTTATCCATAGCGAGCCATCGGCATCCCGCACCGCCCCCGTTGTCAAAGGGTAGGCGCCTGATGGGTCCTGCCAAACCTGATCGACGGCGCCGTCAGGGGTAAGGCGAATAATAAATCCGTGGCTGACAGCCTGCGGTCGGATCGCGGCAGGCAGGCGTTGGATCATCTTGCGTACGAATGGATAGGGCGACAATTGATCAGCAAGCGGCACGCGCTTTGACACAAGTCCCAACAGGAACCCGCCATTGGCATCACGTTTGATATTGTCTGGATACCCCGGCAAGTTTTCATGGACGGTCTCAACTTCACCCGCTCTGTCGCCCGAAATCCACAGACGCTTAATCCTCGTCTCACCGGTTTCGATGAACAGCAGCCAATCCCCGGTCGCCCCCATCGCAACACCATTGGCGAAGCTGATCCCGGACAGCATCTCGGTCGCCGCGCCGGTGGCCGGATCATAACGCAACAACCGACCGGTGCGGCCATGCTCAAAGATTTCCAAATAGCTGGCCTGCAAAGTCCCACCAAACGCCTCAGCCCCGAACTTGCTGGAGGCTTCTGAGAACCAGACCGATCCGTCAGGCGCAAAATCCAGGCTGTTAGCATAGACAATTGGTTGGCCGGTCGCGTCGGAGTTGGCAATCGATTCAATCCCTTCCGGCGTTGCGCGCAGAAGGCCGCGATAGGCGTCGGCGATCCAGATCGAACCATCTGGATGCGCCTCCACGCCCAGCGGACGCCCACCTGTTTGGGCAAAGACAGTCATCTCACCCGATGGGTCGCGGCGCAGAATGTCGCCCTCATCAGTCGCGATGTAGAGCGCCTGATCAAAGCCGATTGCGGCGTCTTCGGGCCCATGGCGGCCCATTATCTCATGCCGCTCCAACCCTGCTAGGCGACTGTTTTGCTCAAAAACGCCCACGTATCCGGTCGAAGGCGTAGAAGACCAGGCAACCGGCTCGATAGGTACAGGCCACGCCAGAAGATAGGCTATTGCGACGACAATCAGAACGCCAAGCGATTTAATGATGCGTTTCATCCCGCGACCTTAGCGGACGCGGGCGTTACAGGCCAACCCTAGAAGATAAAGTCCTCCGCAGCGAAGGCGACGACGTTGTCATCTTCAACGACAATCTGAACGTTTGAGAAGCCGATCAGGACATCGTCGCCTTGCAGGTTCATCACAAGGTCCTCAAAAACCGCCGCGCCTTCGACAATCTCGATTTAGTCACGGCCTTGCTCAAAGTCAGTGATCGTGTCGCGAAGATCGCCAGTCTGGAACTGGAACACATCCGCTCTGCCCCCGCCTGTCAGCTCATCCACACCTCGGCCGCCAGTAAGAACATCCCGGCCGCCGCCACCGCTGACCTGATCATTGGTGCCGCCGCCATCTAGGGTGTCGCGTCCGCCAGCGCCGTTCAGCTGATCTCGCCCACCGCCGCCTTCGAGCACATCACGGCCACCGCCGCCGTTCAGAATATCCGCGCCACCATTGCCGTTGATCACGTCGCGGCCGCCATTGGCGGTGATCTGGTCCTTGCCGCCATTGCCGTTCAGCGTATCAGCACCGGCCAAGCCAATAATCGTGTCAGCCCCCCAAGACCTGAAATCAGGTCTGCGCCGCCTGTGCCGGTCAAAAGGTCAGCCCCATTGGTGGCCCCCGTGAACACCTCTTCACCTGTCACGCGGGCGGTTAGCACGCCAACAGTGCCGTCCGAGGCTGTAATTTGCGCGGTATCTTCCTGGATCACTCCCGTGGCTAGGCCAGGCGCGTTGGCCAGCAATGTGTAGATGAACGATTGTCCATCGGCGGCGACAGAAAAACGCCGAACTGGCCTACTCCGACCAACCCGGCAATCGAAGGGTCGTCGCCTACATCGGAGTCAGCGATCGACACAGCCGTCGCCTCAGACGCCCCCGCGCTTTCCAGCAGAGTCCCGGTGGAGGATGTGAAAACCGCAGGCTGATCAGCCGGTGGATCGACCGGAGCGTTGGGATCCGCTTAGCCTACGGTGCGGGTGGTCAAGGTGCCCGTCGTGCCGTCGTCAGCGGTAATCTGAGCCGTATCATCGCGCAGTTGACCAGCCGCGAGGTCCGGCGCGTTGTCGTTCAGCGTATAGCTTAAGGTCGTCCCATCCGGCGATACTATGAAGACGCCAAAGGCCTCATTCGCGACGATCCCGGCGATGGAGGGCATGTCTTCGGCATCTGGATCATCGATAGAAACAGGCGTGCCGGTCGACCCACCCTGGTTTTCGCCGAAAACGGCGATCTGCAATGTGATGACGGCTGGTTGATCCAGCCGCTGTAGTTCCACCGCGCCAAGGTCAAGAACGCCGGCGCCCGGCTGAAATTCCACCAGACGCGGATCGCCATTAATGTCGGTGGTGACGGAGCCAAGGAAGCTGACGTCGCCTGCGTCCAGCGTGGGGCTTTTGAATTTGATCCTGATATCGCCCGCTACGAGAGATGCCGAGCCGTCGCCGTTGGCGTCGACAAATACGTTCTTAAGGTCGACTGTTTGCAGACCGACGCCATCTTGGCTGAGCGTCGTGCCTATCAGGTTGCCACCCTGCACGACGCTAGCCAGCGTCTCGTTATTAACATCGTTGGTCTGATTGCCAACGATGATGTTGTTGCTGAGTGTTCCGCCCGTCAGGAAAAGAGCGGCTGGACCGACTGTGCTGGTGTTTCCGGCAATCGTTGGCAACGTAACGGCAACCGTGCCGGTAAACCCAGACAGTGTTTCGATCGCGAAAGAGGCGCCAACTTGCGTCCCACTGTTTCCTGCGATCAGCGTCTGATCTACCGTTACATTTGCGTCATTCGCGACGGCTATGCCGCCGCCATTTCCAAAGATGCCATCCGCCCGTGATCCGTCGATTAGCGCTTTGGTGATAAAGACGCTGGAACCTGACGTCAGACAGAGTTCATAGACCAGGCCAACGGTGGGCGCTTACCACTTGCGGCGATCAGGCTGTTTCTTTTCACCCTTGGCCAGCGGCATGAACTCCGCCGGCGCGGGCACATCCGCTGTAAAGGCATCGATGTAACCTTCGTCAACCGCCCGTCGGAAAGCCTCAAAATGCAGGCGATTTTCGAGAAGGACGGTATCCTTGTTGTGCTTCAGCCCTTTGGTGAAGCTCATCGCATAGTTGTCAGAGGCGTAACGTTGCTCATCTCCGTTCGCTTTGTGCGCCGGGTGCGGGCGGGTGCGCGCGGCCTCGGCGGCTTCGACGCGGTAATTGTATGCGTCCTGTCTTCTGTCGGTAATGGGGCTTATTCCTTTGAGTAAAATCCGCGTGGAGGAGCTGACACGCAAAGGCATATCTTGCGCAGCAGCATTCTACTCTTACGCGAACGTTAATTTCGGCGTGAATTTCATGCGAAACAAAGTGATCTGTGACAGGCGTCACAGTTAGATGGCCATAAATTCCAGTCGCGCTCAGCCCGATTTGCCCAACATGAAGGCGAGATCTTCGTCAGAGAATCGGTCGATCCCCTTTGCGAAATTCTGAGCGTTGCGGAAATAGAACCGCGCATTAATCAGGTTTGCTTCACCACAATTGCGCGTCCCCACCTGTTTCGCAGGGACGCCTGCAATGATGGCGTTATCCGGAAATTCCGCGTTTTCAGTCACGATCGAATGACCCGCAACAATGCAGTTCGATCCAATGCGCGCGCCGTCCATTATGGTCGCGCCAATACCAACCAGCGTCCGATCACCGATTGTGCAGCCATGCAAGCAAACCTTGTGGGTGATAGAGCAGTCTTCACCGATATAGGTGCCTGTTCGCATCCCAACATGCACCATGACGTGATCCTGAATATTGGTGCGCGCGCCGATCACCACTTCGTACATCTCTGCGCGAAACACGACGTAAGGCCAGACGGATGACCCTTCTTCCAGACGGACCTTGCCGTGGATCAACGCAGTTGGGTGAATGAATGCGGGATCATTCAATGTAACGTGGTCACCGATGGTCGGGTTCATTATGGAATGATCCTTGTCATTTGCCTGGGTTGAGCTGGCGTAAGACGTTCTAGCTTACAGCACCCTTGGCCAACAGCGTCTCAACATCAAAGCCAAGTTCCTTCAGAACCTCTTCGGTATGCTCACCAACACGCGGCGGAGGACGGCGATAGGTGATTGGCGTGGCGCTTAGGTTGATCGGATTGCCCAGAGTTTCAACAAACCCATTTTCAGAATGCGGATAATCCTGTTTCACGCGACTGCCACGCTCCAACGCGTGGGGGTCGTTGATCGCGCCGTCGAGATCATTGATTGGCCCGCAAGGCACGCCGGCAGCCTCCAATATCTGCATCCACTCACCACGGGTTTTTGACCTCGTGACGGCGAACATTCGCGGCATCAGGGCGTCACGGTTCACGACACGGGCGGCGTTTGTGGTGAACCGGTCATCATTCGCCATGTTGGATCCCGCAGCGGCGCAGAATTTTGCGAACTGGCTGTCGTTGCCGATTGCGAGGCTGAACCACCCGTCGGACGCCTCAAACGCCCCATACGGAACCACGGTTGGGTGCATGTTGCCCATCCGTCCAGGCACTTTTCCGTCTGTAAGAAAAGACGTGCCCATATTGATCAACCACGCGATTTGGCTATCCAGCAGCGCAACATCGATGTGCTGACCTTCGCCAGTCTTCTCGCGCGCGTGCAAGGCGGACAGCACCGCCACCGCCGAATACATTCCCGTCATAACATCGGCTATACCGACGCCCACCTTCGTCGGTTCCCCTTCGGGATCGCCTGTTACCGACATGATCCCGCCCATCGACTGGATCAAAAAGTCATATCCTGCGCGATGCGCATACGGCCCGGTCTGGCCAAACCCGGTGATGGAGCAATAGATCAAGCCTGGATTGCGCTTTCGCAGCGTTTCATAGTCTAGGCCCCGGCGCTTCAGGTCACCTACCTTGAAATTCTCAAGCATGATGTCAGATCCTGCCGCGATATCCGCCAGCAGCGCCTGACCATCGGGGTGCGAGATATCAACGGCGACCGATCGCTTGTTGCGATTGGCGCACAGATAATACGCACTTTCCTGAGTATCTACGCCGTTATTATCCTTCACGAAAGGCGGGCCCCAGGCGCGAGTATCGTCGCCTTTGCCCGGGCGTTCGATCTTGATGACATCCGCGCCAAGGTCGCCCAGCAATTGGCCAACTGTTGGGCCTGCCAGAATGCGGCTCATGTCCAGGACCCGCAAACCGGTCAGCGGGCCATCTTTCAGATCAGTCATAACGCACTCCTTCGCGATTCATCCCGGCAGGTTTGCCCGAATTTCGCGGTTAAGTCTCTCCCTCTGACGGGCTGACGCTGTGACAAGGCCGCTCAACGTCCAGTCAGCACGGGCGCGTAGTTCGGTCAGCAAGCCGCCATCTCGCAGTTCACCGCATCGATTGAACAGAAAATCCGCCATGGCACCCAAGTCGCGAAAATGCGGCAAGCGCCATCGCCGCCGCAAGCCATTTAACGCAGATGAGGACGCCAGCGGGGCTGCGCCGCATTCCAACGCCGAGACGACGTCAAGACGTGGAGCCTGACCTGCCAGGTCCGGTGCGATCACCAAGTCCAGACCGCGATAAAAAGCCATCTCTTCCACTTCGTTATCCAAATGGGTGACAGGGAACGGCAAAGGCGGCGGCGAGATTTCCCCAGCGCCGGGGCCTGCGATCACAAAGTTCGGCGCGCCGCCGCCGCCGCGGGCGACAACCTCATCAAAGAACGCAGCGACAGCTTCGACCGAGGTTCTGTCACGTTCCACCCACACCCCCGCCAAAAGCTGGGACTTACGCAACCGCGGTCGCATCTTGCGCGCACCATCAATTAGCGCGGGCACCTCGGCCGCGATCCGGTCCATAGCCTCCACAAACCTGGTTTGCGCAGGTTCCGCCGTCAGCACCATCTGGGACGAAGCAAGTCGATGCTGCAACGCCTCCTGATCCTGCTCGGCCACCGGGGCTTGCAAATCAACGATCCGCAGCGCCCTGTCAGGACCTTGCAAAGCGGCGCTTAAGTCCGGATCAAGCGCGCAGACCACATCAAAATATTCCGCTTGATCCAACCGGCGCGCCGCTTGTTCCAGCGCCTCAATCGAGCCGAAAGCGACGTGATCGCTCGCCGCCATCAACCACATAGCGGCACGCTGACCCAATGGCGCGGCGCCACAATGCAGCGCTGTGACTTCAAACTGGTTCGCCGCAAAGTACTTGGCGAGCATCAGAAATCGCCGCCATGGCGCTGCGCCTGTTTGCGACGGAGCAGCGTTCAGGACGAGAAGCGCGCGGCGGTTCACCAGCTTTCCTCAAGCTCAAGCTGAGATTGGGCTTCATCCCAGATTTCCCATCCCCCACGACTTCGGGTGACAGTCGTCGCGATTTCAGTGATCTCGGTCGCGTGACTTTCGGCCGCCTCAATTTCGACGAACACCGACGTGACAGGCCGTCCGCCCAATGGCGGCGCAGCGCGCAAACGCCACTGATCCCCCTGTCGGGCCGTATCGACGCGCCAGTTCTCGGCATTGGGCAGATAGGCGACGGGATCTGCATCGCCCGCCGTGATACCTGACAAAGTAACTGTGATCGGCGTTGGCGCGCCTGAAAACTGCGGGGCGAAGACAGTGAAGCCTTTATCAGCCGCCATCACCAAACGCCCCTCGCCCAGCGCCGCAGCGATCTGCGGCGGGTCGGGTTGATCCAGAAGAGACGGAGGATGAAAGATAACCTCTGACTGGCCGGCGCCGTGGCGGATGCGATGGATCGAGGGCCCAGCAAAGTGTATGAACATATCGAATTCATCGATTTCTGCAGCCGCCAGCGCGCGGGCGTGCGCCGCCAATTCATCCGTCAGAAGATCCCTGCGTATAAAGATGCGATCAGCGGTGGCCTCATCACCAAACAGCAACGCCAGCGGGTCAGCCGCGACGGGGCCCGCTCCTCGGACCCGCAAAACCGCGACACCCACCGCCAACCGTGCTTTAACCTCAGCCATCAAAGGTTCGGCGTCAGTTACCACTGCATCAACAACCAAAAGATGCGTCCTCGCCAGCCGGGCGCAATCCACCTGGCGATCCGCTACGGACAGCGGCGGTTTGAAGGCTGCGAAACCTGGCCGCCGGACGATCCCGCCGACCGGGCGCCGCGCAAACCGCTGAACTGATGATACCCCTCTGTCGAGCCATAGGTCGACGTCGCCGAAATCCGACACCAGCGCCATCGGCCCAGTAGCCTCAGGTATGCGTCGCATGAGAATTTCCGCAGACAGGCTCATGAGGCGGCGGCCCGCTTGGCGCGACGGGCACCTTCTTCAATCAAGCTCAGCAGATCGACGACAAACCGTTTTGCTTGCCGGACTTCGGCGAACGCATCGGCTGCAGCGGGATCTCGTCCGCAAATCTGATCCAGAAAGTCAGGCGCACTCTCCGCGACCATTGCGGGCGACGTTACAGATAGAACACTTGAACCAAGGCTGCGGGCGACAAATTCACCATCAGTCAATCCTGCCCATTTCCTGTCAGACACCCCGATGAAGGACTTTGCCGAGGCGACAGCCGCGACAACAGAGGCCCGATCCACAGCATGGCGAATAGGCACCTCGCCCAGTCCCAAAACAGGCGCCATGTCCATCAAGTCGTCCACATCCCGCTGCGTTTGCGCCAACATCGCCGCGCGTATCCGACCGCTATCGCCCAGCGCCCGCAAAACCGCGTATGCTGTTTCGATCGCGCCAGGGTCGACGGCGATCAACACATCGAATACCGGCTCGTTAGTCGTCAGGAAAACGACCGGGCGATGCATCATTCGGTCCATCACCATCCCGGGCGGCTGGGCGTCCATTGCGCCAATCACGATATGTGGCGGTAATCGAAATCCGCTGGCGGCGTAACGCTGCGCCGACCTTAACCCAGCGAGCGCGCCAGCGGGCGACACAATTTTGTTGGCGGCGATCACCGCCGCCCCTGGCATTGTATCGATCGCCGGAAGCGCCCAATCGACACTTTCCAGCGACGTAAAATCGTACATCAGCCGATCGACGCCGGCATGAAAACTGCGCCGCATTGCGCGCAGCGACATATCCCGTCCCGGGCCGACGAGCCGCAAGTCGCCGTACACATCCAGTAAATGCGCGCGCACAGGTCTGATGACGTCAAGCGGATCATCCAACGGCGCGGCGCCAACCACGTGGAGCGTTGTGGCCTTCATTCGGCGTCACACGTCATTCGGTGATCTCCCAATCATTCTCATCTTCATCGGGCTCGATCGCGTCCATCTTGCGCACCCGGTCCCGGGCTTCGAGCAGATTGTCCACGTGCGTCAGCAGCTCCGCCAGGATCATTGGCCGTTCATCTTTCGCGATGACGCCGCCCGCCAAAGTTCCACGAAAAGCCTTCTTCAACTGATCCAACTCGGCCCGAAGTGACGCCACCTAAGCAGTCAGATCGCCGGCCAGCGCCTCGCCCGCAGAAATGGGATAGCGGGTCAGCGTTTCGTCTCCAGCGCGAAATTCCACAACCGAAACGCCATCCCCCAACGCACCAACCGGCAAGGCAGCGGTGACGGCGTATCCCAGACCATCAAGGTCAGCGACGGTCGCATCAGCGATACGCTCGCCGCGCAGATAAAGAGCGATTCCCGGCGCAGCGCCGCCGCCTTCGACCCTTAGGCGGCCTGTGAAGACGCCAGCTTGAAAACGGGTGATCCTTAGAGTGGCGCTGTCAGCCATCACGCATCCTTCGACATATCTCGCAAGCGCCGCGCGCGAGCGGAAACTGCGTTCCAGCAACGCTGCGCCGCTCGCAGTTTCAACCCGCAAGTCAGCGCCCCTGTCAGCCTGCCCCAACAAGTCGGCGGGCAACCGCGCCGAAAAGGCGCAGAAAGGCGTTGGCGGCAAGCCAGTCTTAGCCAAAACTGCTGGGCTGAGTGTAGATAGCGGAGAGACCGCAATCACCTCATGGGCAAGTTCATCACCAAAGAAAAACCGCGCCCGTCCTGGTCGGCCGCCTTCGCTGGCGACGAAACCCGCGATGCGCCCTCGATCAGGATCCAAAGCAGCCGCAGCCATTACGGGTTCTGCCGTCATGACCCGCCCCCTGGCACCAGTGATATCGTCAGGTCCCGGACTGAGAGTTCGACCATGCGTGGGCGATCAAAAATAATGTCGAGCCAGATTTGGTCTTTTTCACCCAGCTCAAAGGCTGCGAATGACATATCAAATTCAAACCGCGCAGCACCGTCGCCAATTTGCCCGTCTGCATGTAACACATCTGACGCATCAACAGATTTCATGTTGAGCCGGAGAAACGTCTTCACCCGCCGCGACGCAAGCGCATCCAGCCGCGCAGCCAGGACCTCACCCACCTTGGGACGACGCAGATGATCAGGAATGCTAAGTGCGAGCGACAGGTACGACCCCTGAAATTCATAGCTTTCAAAGAACAACTCAAACCGCAAGGAGCTGCCGTCGCCCCGGGCAGGGCGCTGGGCGCTGAGCGCTGGGAAAAGGTGAACGCGCCTCCATCACTGTCATGGTAAACAGAAATCCCCCCACCAGGGCGAAACCCCGTCGACGGGTTGGTCCAAATCGTCTGTTCCTGCGGCAGGCTAAAGAGGTCAGGACGGTGGGTCCATGCCGCCCCTTCCACTGGCGCGTCATTTGACGCGGACCGCGCCAATCGCGCCTCAACCTTCTTCGCAATACGGTCAAGTTCTGCGCGTCGCCTGAGGGTCAGGTGACGAAACGCGCTTAAATCCGCGGCGCGTTTCGCCTGGCGCTCCCAATACCAGGCGAAAGCCCGGTCGCGAAGGCTGCGTTGCGCACTGTCATTTGCGTCGGCCATAGCCCTCCGCCACGTCTGCCGCCCCTTGCACCTCGCCCACTCTGGTAA
>CBFHXH010000072.1:0-17744 GCA_965659735.1 uncultured Pikeienuella sp. | reverse complement strand
CAGTCTCGCTGACAGTATTCTATTAAGTAGCTTATTTATATGGATTTTTATGGCGCCGGCTGAGGGACTCAAACCCCTGATATATTGATCGACGTTCACTGACGTATCGCGCAAGTCGAACCCAACGACTTGGTGACCGCGTTCTTTCAGTATGCGCGCAAGTTCTGCGCCGATGCCGCTGGCGACGCCGGTGACGGCGTAGGTTCTGCTCATGCCGCACCCAACGCGGCGATGATCGCGCTGAAATCAGCGGCCTTAAGCGAGGCGCCGCCGACCAGCGCGCCATCGACATCTTCCAGCGCAAAGATCTCTGCGGCGTTGGCCGGCTTGACCGACCCGCCATAGAGCAAGCGCATGCCAGCGTCTTCGCCGCCGAAACGCGACGCCAGCTCAGCCCGCATGTGGCCGTGCATCTCAGCGATTTCCTCCATCGTTGGGATTTTGCCTGTGCCAATGGCCCAGATCGGTTCATACGCCACGATCATGTTTGCCGCCGCTGCGCCATCTGGGGTGGAGGCGGCGAGCTGCGCGCTGACCACGTCCAGCGCTTGACCTGCCTCGCGCTCAGCCTCGCTCTCGCCGACGCATAAGATCGCAATCAAGCCTGCCGCCCAAGCTGCCTTGATCTTTGCGCAGACCACAGCGTCGGTCTCATGATGATCAGCGCGGCGTTCGGAATGGCCCAGAATCACGTGAGTCGCACCGGCGTCCGCCAGCATGTCGGCGGATACATCGCCTGTGTGCGCGCCGGCGGCGTTTGCGTGGCAGTCTTGCCCGCCGATCATCAGGCGGGAACCCTTGGCTGCGTTGGCGGCGCGGTCGATTAGCGTAGCGGGGGGGCAGATCAGCGTTTCGCACTCATCTGTTAGCATCGGGGTCAGTTCGGTAAGTTCGGAAAGACTGGCGGCGGCGCCGTTCATTTTCCAGTTGCCCGCTGCGATCGGGGTTCGTGTCTGCATCCTGATCTCCTCAACCCGCGCAGGATATTGCCCGACGGTCGGGATTTCCATGCCAGAAACGACCAGCGCTTGAAAGTGGCGCGCACGTCCCATACCGATGCGCGGCACAGATAAGTATCAGGGACAAGCCGCCATGGACATCGCCGCAAGACTGAACGTCGCCCGCGTCGCGCCAGTCATCCGCACCAGCACCGAGGCCGCCGCTCGGCGTGGCGTGGCGCTGCTGGCCGAGGAAGGCTTTGATCTGTTCGAGATCACGCTGACCACCCCGGGCGGCATGTCGATCATCGCTGATCTGGCCAAGGATGACAGCCTGTGTATCGGCGTCGGCACGGTGCTGACCGCCGACCAGGGCAAGGCGGCGATGGATGTGGGCGCATCCTTTGTCGTGTCGCCCGCCTTCATTCCGGGCCTCGTCGAGGCTGCGGCGGGCGCGCCTGTCGCGCTGGGCGCGGCCACACCGTCCGAAGCGCTGCGCGCACACGAAGATGGCGCGGCCTTTGTGAAGGTCTTCCCGGCGGCGCAGCTGGGCGGGCCGGGTTTCGTGAAAGCGCTGCGGTCGGTCTATCCGATGATCGACATCATGCCGACTGGCGGGATCGAAGCCGCGAACATGGCGGATTACCTTGCTGCAGGCGCGGTGTGCGTCGGCATGGGCGGCAAGCTGGTCAATGACGCGGCGTTGCAGAATGGCGATGACGACGCCATCCGCACCGCCGCCCGCGATGTGCGCGCTGCGCTGTCGGCCATCGCATGAGCGCCGAAATCCTCTGCCTGGGCGAGCCGTTGGTCGAATTCGTCCGCCTTGAAAATGGCCTCTACCAGCGCAGCGTTGGCGGCGATACGTCCAACGCCGCCGTCGCCGCAGCGCGGCAGGGCGCGTCGGTCGGGTATCTGACAGCGCTGGGCGGCGGCCGGTTTGGCGACTGCGTTATCACCTATTGGCGCGAAGAGGGTGTTTTGGCAGACCATGTGATCCGCATGGAAGACGCTGAAACCGGGCTGAACTTCGTCGAGCCAGACCCGGAAGGGCGGTTTTTCACCTATTACCGCGATCATTCCGCGGCAAGCCTGATGCGCCCCGCCGACCTGCCTGATGGTGCGCTGCGGGCGGCGCGGTGCCTGCATCTCAGCGGGATCACCCTGGCGGTCTCGGAGGATTTGCGCGCAACGGCGCTTGCCGCGATGGAGGTTGTCGCCTCCGCCGGCGGGGCGATCTGCCTCGACACCAATCTGCGGCTGAAGTTGTGGGACATCGAAGCGGCGCGTCAGGTGACGCATGATGCGATGCGCCGGGCGACAATCGCCGTCACCTCCATCGACGACAGCAGCCATCTGACGGGCCTGACTGACCCGGCGGCGATCGCAGCGTTCCACCATGATCTGGGACCTGAAATCGTGTTGGTGACCATGGGCGGCGACGGATGCTGTCTGTCGGTTGGTGGTCAGGCGCATGAGATTCTTGCGGCGCCGGCCACGCCGGTCGATTCGACCGGCGCCGGCGACAGTTTTGCTGGCGGGTTCCTGGCCTGGTGGCTGGAAACCGGCGATCCGGTTCTGGCGGCGCGCCGTGCGGCGGTTGTCGCGGCGGGTACGGTGTCGGGCTATGGCGCAGTCAACTCCATCCCCTGGCGCGCGGACGTCCTGCGCGCCGTGCCGGGTTGAGCGTTCTTTGCAGCGCGGCTGACAGGGCGGAATCTGAATGACGTTGGATGCGACCACCTACTTGGATCAGCTTCTGCCTAGGCTCGGCGCCATGGCGGCCGGGGCGTTGGTGCTGTGGGACATTCCCGCTGACGCAAAACTGCGCCTGATCAATGTATCCGAAAATGTCACCTATCTGGTCGAAGGCCCGGGCGGCTGGAAAGCGGTGCTGCGCGTTCATCGGCCTGACTATCATTCCCATCGTGCGATTGAATGCGAACTGGCCTGGATGGACGCGCTGAACAACGCTGGCGTCGCGCCGACACCGCGCTATCTGCCAGGCCGCAACGGCGATCCCATCCAGACTGCTGGGGAAGGTGATCTGAACAGGTCCATGGTCCTGTTTGATTTTATCGAAGGCCACGCGCCGGATGAAAGCGGCGATCTGACCCCCGGTTTTCGCGAACTCGGCGCCATCGCTGCGCGTTGTCACGATCATGCGATGACCTGGAACTGGCCTGCAGATTTTCAGCGTCTGACATGGGACGAGGATGCTGTGTTCGGATCCCAACCACTGTGGGGCGATTGGCGTGATGCGCCGGGGGTGGATTCGGATGTTCGTGCGGTGTTGGAACAGGCGCAGCGCGTCGTCAGCGCCCGTCTGGCCGCTTATGGCAAGGCGCCGGGCCGTTACAATCTGATCCATGCCGACATGCGGTTGGCGAACCTTCTGGTCGGCGCGGGGGAAACGCGGCTGATCGATTTTGATGATTGTGGATTTGGCTGGCTGACCTACGATTTCGCCGCCGCCATCAGTTTCATCGAAGATGACCCCCGCATTCCGGCGCTTAAGGCGGCGTGGCTTGGCGGATATCGGTCAGTCCGCCCTCTGACGGCTGAGGATGAGGCGGAGATTGAAACCATGGTGATGTTCCGCCGGTTCGCCCTGCTGGCGTGGATCGGCAGTCACATCGAAGCGCCGGAACCGCAGGCGCTGGCTCCGGATTTCGCCGCGCGCACAGCGGTTCTGGCGAAGGTTTATCTGGAGGCGCATGAAGGTTAGCGCCGCTTGTCCAAAGGCTGCGAAGCTGTGACAACTGACCTGAGCCGTGCAACGCGGCTTTTGGCAAAAGACGGTGCAGGCGATGGCGCGGGACGGATCGACAAAGGACCTCAGCCTTAAGGCGCTGGAGCTGTTCCAGATCTGTGCGCGCAAAGGCTCGCTTCAGGATGTGTCGGATGAAACCGGTCTGGCGGTCAGCACCGTGTCGCATCATCTGCGCAATCTCGAAACCCATCTGGGCGTCGCATTGTTTGATCACACCCGGCGCCCTATGGTGCTGACGCCCAAGGGGGCGGCGTTCCTCAGAACCATCGACGATGCGCTTCATTTGATCCGGAAGGCCAAGGCCGAGGCGTCGGCGGGCGGGATGGCGCAGGCGAGCTATCTGCGCATCGGTTCGATTGAGGATTTCGACAGCGACATCATTCCCGAACTGGCGGTCTATCTGTCAGACAAGATGCCGCGCTGTGATTTCCTGTATCACACTGATTCCAGCCATGCGCTGATCGACATGCTGCGCGACCGCAAGCTGGATCTCGGCATCACATCCTATCCATCTGACCGCTACCGCGACCTGATGGAGCGACCCCTGCTGCGCGATCCGTTTCTCGTGGTTTTGCCCCGCGGTGCGAAATACGACGTGAAAGATGTTGTGGAAGGGCGCAGCGATTTGCCACTGCTGCGCTTCAGCGGATCGTTGCTGATCGGTCGGTTGATTGAGGCGCAACTGCGCCGTCTGGGCGTGGCCCCGCCGCAGCGGTTCGAATGCGCGAACGACCGCACATTGATGGCGATGGTTGCGGCGGGGGCGGGCTGGGCGATCACCACGCCCTTGCTGTTTTCTCGCGCCCGGCGGTTTCAATCGGATCTGCGGATGCACGCCTTTCCAGCGAAGCGGTTCGCGCGCACGCTGTCGATTGTGGCGACGCCCGATTGTTCGCTATCAGTGCTGGATCAGGTCGATGCGCGGGTGCGCGAACTGATCGCCCAGCACACCCTACGCCCGATGACGCAATCCGCGCCCTGGCTGGCGGAAGAGTTTCTTCTGATCGAATGATCTGGTTCAGAGGATTTTGAATCGCTCGCGAATTTTCGCGTCGGCTGCCACGCCGATATAGTCAGGCTTGTGGGTCGCCAAAATCTCCTCCGCCTTCGCTTTGGCGCGGTCCCAGGCGCTGAGGCCGCCATTCTGCGCCCATGTGCGCGGCTCATCCCGGTCGGCGAGGCTGGGATAGAAATAATCCCGTTCCATCGCTTTATGGGTCTGCTGACCGCCCAGAAAATGCCCTTCGCCCAGCACCGCCTCGCAGATCGTGTCAAAGCCGAGGTTTTCTTCGGTCACTTCGATCCCACGCAGCGCGCGATAGGTGGCTGAGTGCATCTCATCATCCAGTACGAACGCTTCAAAACTTGCGCCCAACAGTGACGCGGTCATGCCAGAGCTTTCGTAGATCAGGTTCCCACCGGCCAGCGCCGCGGCAAGCGAGGTGATGCCCTTTTCGACGCCATACTGCGCGTCGATCGCCTTGGCGTCGGTCATCGAACAGGCCACGCCAGATGGCAAGTCCAGCCAGTTGGACAATTGCGCCGAGGCGGCGTTCAGCACCGCCGTTTCGCCGCTGCCGCCAGAAAATGCGCCGGTGCGCAGATCGATGACCAATGGCCAGTTGGAAAAGATCATCGAATAGCCGGGCTGGATGGCGTGCACCATCACCAGACTGGCCAGCGTTTCCGCCAGCGACTGCGCCAGGAATCCGGCCATGGTCGCTGGGGCGGTAGCGCCCGCCTGCGCGGCTGTGATGCAGGACATCGGGATGTTGTGGCGGATGCATTCGTAAACGACATCCACCGCGTCTTCACCATACCGCATCGGCGAAATCACAGGGCTGATATGCGCCTTCATGAATGGTCGCCGCGAAAACGCCCCGTCGCCGCCAGCGACAATATCCAGCATCGAAACGATGGGCGCGACGTTTTCGGCCAGGGTGAACGAGGTCGCCGTTGGTTTGGTCGTATTGCGGGCAAGCGCGTAGGCCGTGTTGATGTCGAGATCGGCGATATCAGGCACATCGGTCGCCACGCAGCAGCGGGTGAACCAACTGACATTGGCCAGCGTGTCCTGCAGGCGGGTGAACTGATGCAGGTCCGCCAATGTCGATGGCCGGTAAAGCCCCGTTGTCATGTCCAGCGTCTGAACGGCCGCGCCGCCCGTGCCGAAGTGGACGGCGGCGCCGCCAACCTCAATCGACCGCGCTTCGTCGCGGCCATGCAGAACGAAGGTCTTGGCCGCTTCGTCGATCGCCTGTTCCACCAGCGCGGGAGGGAACAGGATGCGGCCTTCGCCATTGTCCACCGCGCCCGCTGCGATCAGATCGCGATGCAGGCGGGCAGGGACCTCTCCCATCCCCAGCTTTTCCAGAAGATCCAGCGCAACGCCGTATATGGCGCTGAGGTCGCTCGAAGTCAGCGGGCGATAGCGTCCGCCAATCTGACCGGGCGGGCAGGGGTCAAACACCGGTTTGGCTGCTCGCTTGGCCAATCGCTCTTCTCTGCCGCCGCCGGCTCTGCCACGTCGCGCCACTGTCACCTCTGATCTGATCTGCGCTGTGATCGAACAGGAGCATCTTAAAACAGCAACGAAAATCAGATTGATGCGAGATTATCGCTAAAAGATTTCGATATTTTGAAAGTTATATTCGAATCCATTGAACTGGCGCGAAACTTCGTAACGTTTCGCGCAAACCATTCGACAGGGATCCAGGTCATGAAATCGCGCACCAAGGTTGTGGTCATCGGCGGCGGCATCGCTGGCTGTTCAACGCTTTACCATCTCACGCAGGAAGGCTGGTCGGATGCTGTGCTGGTTGAGCGGAACGAGCTGACCAGCGGGACGACCTGGCATTCGGCGGCGCAAGTGACGAATTTCGGGATGAACCAGACGATGGTGGGGCTGAAGACCCATTCCATCAACCTGTACCAGGATCTGGCGAATGATCCGGATTACCCAATCAACTACCACCATGGCGATGGCGGCATCCGGCTGGCGAACACGGCTGAACAGATGCAGGGGTATCGCCATTTCGCGTCGATGGCGCGGGGCATGGATGTCGAATTTGAGGTGATCGATGCGGAAGAATGCGCCCGGCGCCATCCGCTGATCTCCACCGACAATCTGGTGGGCGGGCTATGGGATCCGATGGACGGTGACATCGACTCGGCGCAGCTGTGCCAGGCGCTGGCCCGCCGGGCGCGGAAGGCGGGGGCGGAAGTCTATCGCAACACCCCGGTCACAGCCCTGACCCAGCACACGGACGACACCTGGACAGTGCACACCGAAAAAGGCGATATCGACTGCGATATCGTCGTAAACGCAGGCGGATATCGCGTGAACGAGGTGGGCGCGATGATGGGCGTTCACCACCCCGTCGCGTCGATGGAACATCAGTATTTCCTGACCGAGGAAATTCCCGCCATCCGTGACGCTGGCCATCGCATGCCGCTGCTGCGCTGCCCGATCAGCGACTATTACTGCCGGCAGGAAAAGAACGGTCTTCTGCTTGGCTTTTACGAGCAGGACTGCCGCCCATGGGGCATGGACGGGATCGATCCGAATTTCGTGAATGCGCTTTGTCCCGACGATCTCGACCGTGTGACGGACGTGCTGGAGGGCGCTTTTGCCCGCATGCCCGCGCTGATGGAGGCGGGCATCCACACCGTCGTCAATGGTCCGATCACCTACACGATCGACGGGGCGCCGCTGGTCGGCCCGATCCCGGGCAAGCGCAACGCCTTTTGCATCATCGGCCTGCGCGCGGGTCTGGGCGAAGGCGGCGGCCATGGCTGGCTGCTCGCGCAGCAGATCGTGCATGGCGAGGCGTGTTACGACACCTGGGTGATCGACCCGCGGCGCTTCACGGGCCACGCCAATGTTGAACTGACGGCGTTGAAGGCGATTGAAGATTACCAGAACGAATTCCGGTTCCATTTCCCGCACGAGCACCGCCCCGCGGGTCGGTCTGCCAAAACCACGCCTCTGACCCCGGTGATGGAGGCGGAAGGCGCCGAATTCACCGTCGTCAACGGGTGGGAGCGTGTGGACTACATCAAGCCAACGCCCGACTTTCACCCCTCGCTCAGCTTCAACTTCGATGAAGCCTTCGATGTGATCGCAGGCGAAGTACGGAATGTTCAGGAAAATGTTGGACTGGCTGAGGTGAACGGCTTCAACCGCATCGAAATCACCGGCGCTGACCGCCATGCCTTCCTCGACCGGATGTTCTGCGGCGTGGTGACAAAGCGGGCGGGCCGCGTTGGCCTTGGCTATCTTCTGAATGATCAGGGCATGGTGAAGGGCGAGGCGACCGTCGCCAATATCCCTGCCTCTGACCGCGGTCCTGATCGGGTCTGGTACGGGTCCGCCGCCGCCAGCGAGTTTCACGACATGGACTGGCTCAGCGCCCATGTGCGCGAGGGGGAGGATGTGTCGCTGAGAAGTCTGACCAACGATCAGACGATCCTGGTGCTGGCGGGACCGAAGGCGCGCGATGTCTTGTCGGCTGCGGCCCGCGGCGACTGGGCGGCGGCTGCGTTCCCGTGGCTGAGCCTGCGCGAATGCTTCATCGGCTATGCGCCCGCGACGGTCATGGGCGTCAGTTTCTCAGGCGAGCTGGCTTATGAAATTCATATACCCAACGCCTCGCTTTACGCGGCTTACAAGGTGCTTCGCACGGCTGGTGAAAAGCATGGCTTGCGATTGTTCGGCGCCCGCGCGGTTGAATCGATGCGGATGGAGAAAGGTTTCCTGCACTGGAAATCCGAACTTCTGACCGAATTCGATTCTCTGGAAACAGGCCTTGGCCGGTTCGTGAAACTGGAAAAGGGCGATTTTGTCGGCCGCGACGCGCTTTTGAAACGGCAGGACGCCGGACCGACGCGCAAGCTGGTGACGCTCCGCGTTGATTGCGACCACGCTCCGGCGCATGGCGGCGCTTCGCTGATGAAGGATGGCGCCGTGGTCGGCACCGTCACGTCGGGCGACTGGGGGCATCGGGTCGGCATGAACCTGGCCTTTGCCTTCATTGATCCGGCGATGGCGGCGGAAGGAACCGCCATGCAGATCGATCTTTGCGGTGATCTTGTCGGCGCCACAGTGATTGCGCCGTCGCCTTATGATCCGGATTTCAGCCGCATGCGATCATAAGCGTTGCCCTAAAAGAACAGCAGCCACTGGCGCACCACACAGATCTCAACCGCGCAGATCGCCATCACGCCGATCCGCGCGGGCCAGCTGTGCCAGCGCCTCCAGACAATGACGGCTGAGGTCAGAACGACCAGCAACGTCACGGGCGCCAAAGCCCCCGCGTGATGGTCCGAATTCCAATAGCTGAGCGGGCTTTCGAACACCCAGTCGGTCAGCGGCCAGAAATAGCTGCGCGCATCGTCATTGTGCAGCGGAAAGTCGGTCGCCAAATGCAACAGACCCGCGCCCGCCACGGCGAGCCCGGGCGCATTGCGCAGCCACGCCGCCAGCGCAAAGGCCGCGCCCCAAAGGATGAAACTGTTGTCTATGGCGAAAACGGTCTGCCACTCGGCCGAAAAGTACAGTTCGCCAAACACCCGCTTCGGCTGGATCTGAAAGGCGAACAGCGCCGCACCCGCCATGAGGTAAAGCGACAGATACGGCGCAAGACTGCCCATCGCAGCAAACCGCCCCGTGCGCGGCCTGTCCCGCCGCGCGCAGACCGCAAGGCCAAGCAAAAGATGCGCGGGGATGTTCATTTCCGTGTGCTAGTGGTTGGCGTGCGCATGCTACGTCCTTTGATGACGGCCGGGATCGTGAGTGTGGTTGGCTCCGATGGCAATGGCGAATTTTCCAAGGGAAGGGCAGTGTCTCTCGAATTTTGTTCCTACCTTGTGCTCGCGCATGCCGGGCAATGGTCGAAACGTTCTTCACGACCATAACAGTCGGCCATTGCTACACATTAGCTTGCGGTGCAGTGCAAAGCCGAACTGATCTGGCGCTGGTCGTGGCAAAGGCGCTCAAAGGCTGGGATGGCGATATTCTAAAACACTAATGGCTTCCATAATCCGCACAGGAGGCAGTCAACATTGAGCTGGAAAAGCCCTTTTCAATCGAAGGAAAGGCGGCCTATGCGAGCGCTCGGGGCGGCGCAAAACCACAATAAATCCAATCGAACCCAACGCGCTCAGAACAACGTCTCAACGCTCAGGCTATAGACGCCGGTCGCGTCCTGAAATCCGGCGATCTCAAGGAACAGCTTCTGGCCATTCAGCGCGAAGTCAAACAGTGGATCGCGGGTTATGAAATTGTCGATGGTGACTTCGGGTGTTCCGTCGACGGTGCCGAAATAGACGTTCAGCACAAGGTCCGGCAATGTGCCGCCGCCGCCATCGACACCCAGCACCTGAACCCGGATGTTGGAAGAGCCGGGGAACAGACGAAATACATCAGTGTCGCCCGGCGTCTCAATCGCGCTGCGGACTGTTGTGAACAAGGACAGCTCGGCGCCAGTAAATACACCTTCGGATGGTACTTCAGGCTGGTCCAGTGGAATCAGGCCATCGCTGGCGAGCGTCTCGGATATCGGCCGCGATCAGTTGCCTGCCGCTGGCACCTCTTTGCGATAGATCAGCGTATCATCGGTAAAGACGGCATATTCGCTGTCAAAGAACGTCTTGTCCGGGGTGGGGCCGACCGGGGCGCTCACCACGCCCGTTGTCAGATCGCGCACAAAGATCCGGTTGCCTTCATCAGCTTCGCCCGTCGGGTCGAAAAAAGCTACGCCTTCGGCGGCGGTGACCCAGGCGATCCGGTCGCCATCTGGGGAAATGACGGGGCTTTCGGCGTCTTCGCCGTTAATCTGCAGGCCGCCCGGCGCCTCGGATGCGCGAAAGGTTTTGGTGACGGTCAGGCTGGCGAGGTCGATATCGGCGACATATACGTCCCGCGCTCTGTTCGTGTCGTCAGCGTCGATTGCGCTGTCGGTCAGAAACGCGATGCGGCTGGCGTCCGCCGACAGGTCGAACCCGAATACACCGTTGGAGGCGGCCTTCGTGACGAACAGCATCTCGCCGGTTTCGGTGTCCTTCAAATAGATATCGAGCAGTCCGTTCGGATCGTCGCTGTTCACGTTTGTTGCGGTCATAAAGGCGATATGGCGGCCATCATCCGACATCGCGATGATGTCGCCAAAGCCTGAATAGGGTTGGCGCACGCCGACTGCCACCACACCGCTGGTTGCGGTCGAAACCAGGGTCGTCGTCCCGGCGTCGAGATCGCGCAGATAAACGTCGTGCTGGCCGTTGGCGTCGATCTGGCCAGGGCCGGTGATGTCGGCCGAACTGACAAAGGCGACCTTGCGGCCATTGGCGGAAAGGGCGACCAGCCCCGTGCTGTCGGCGGCGAAGTCTGGCTGCGCGACGCCGCCAGCGGCCAGGCCATTTTGACCCTCATTGACCAGTACCGGGCCGGTATTGTTGAATAGATCCCGGATATAGACGTCGCCCTGGTCGTTCTGATCCGCCGCCACGCCGACGCCATCAGTGGCGAAGGCGACGACGCACCCATCGCGGGTCGCGTCCGGATCGGCGCGGGAGGCGTTCTTGTTCTGAAATCCGTAAGGGTTTTCGACGAACCCAACTGATGCGCGCGGCGTCGCGTCAAAGCCGTAAGCGGCGAGATAGTCAAAGGTAAAGCTGACCCCAGCCAGCACCAGCGCCGTTTGAAATCCAGCGCCGTGGTCAATGGCGATTTCCGTCGCGCCGCCTGTTGGCGTCACTGCGACGACCTGATCCAGCGTATCGAACGCAACGCCTGACAGTGCGGCGCTAATGCCGATGCGATCGCCCGTCGCGAATGAGAAGTCTGTGACTGTATCAGGCTGGGTATCAATAGAACCGCCTTCCAGACGGATATCGAAAACATCGCCCCCGACCCCGCCGATCAGCGTATCGGCGCCTGCACCGGTCGGGATCACATCGGCGCCGGTGCCGCCGACCCGCGTATCGTGGCTTGCGGGCGTGCTCATCGGAGGTGTCGTTATTGGCGGCGTGGCCCCGCCGCCCGCAAAGATGAACTGAGCCGCAGATAATTCGCTGGCGTCGGTTACGCCGCACAGCTGAATACGCCCGGCGCCGATGTCGATGGTGACTTCGCCATCCAACATGCCAAAATTCAGAGCGTTGAGGCTGGTCGCCTCGGCGAAGCGCGACAGATCGATTCGATCAGCGCCGCGGCCAAGATCCAGAATCACGTCGATCGCGCCGCCTGAAAGGTCGCGCGCCGCTAACTGGAACACGTCCGTCGCACCGTCGCCCTTCAAGGTGTCAGAACCGCGATGGCCGATGATGACATCCTAACGGCCGCCGCCTTCGACGCGGTCGTCCCCGCCGTCGCCATTCACATTGTCGGCCCCGCCGCCGGCTTTCAACGTATCATTGCCGCCGCCGCCTTTCAGCGTATCCGCGCCGCCGCCGACCCGCATCTGGTCGGCCCCGCCGCCTCCGCGCAACTGGTCTGATCCGCCGCCGCCGATCATAAAATCGTCGCCGCCTCCGCCAATCAATCTGTCATCGACCGCCGCCCGACCAGGCGATCGTCACCCGCAAGGCCGCGCAACGTATCATCGTCGTCCGTTCCAAGAATGGTGTCGTCGCCCTTGGTTCCCGACGTCGCTACACCCGGTTTGGTCTGGGCCGCAGAGCGGTCGGCGCCTGCCTCAGCATCCAAAAGCGCAAGCCAGTCTTCCAGCGTCATTGGGGTTGGGTTGATCAGCACGATGAGGGTCCTGTCATTGCGCTGCTGGGGCGATTGGGGCCGAACTAATCGGCGGTTATTCCAAGAATACCGCAAGTCTGTCGCACGATGAACCCTTGGCGGGCGGTGATGCGCGATCCATCACATCATCCGATCACGGCCTTTGCACGGGCCTTAAGCTGCGGATCGTCCGGCGTCAGCTTCGCTCAGCAGCGGCTCAAAGATATGCGCCGCCAGATGGCGCGCCACTGGCGCGACAACGCCGTCGCCGGTCAGGTGATAGGCGTCATTATATCGTTCCGGCAGGATATAGTTGTCGCCCAGACCCATCAGCCGCGCCGTTTCGCGCGCCGAAATCAGGCGGGATCGGATGCTGTCACCCTCCACCACCAACAGTATCTGTCGGCTTGATCCGCCTGACGGTGTGCGCAGGCAGCCGGCGACGTCGTCGAACCGCACCTCGGCGCGTTGCTGCTTCGCGCCGTCCGGGCTGCGGCGGGTGCGGCGATAGACGCAGCCAATCATGCGCTGGCCGGTCTGCTGCGCCGCCGCCACCCGGCCCTGATGCAAGGGCGCCATCAGTGACAGAAGGTGGGCGGTGTCGGCGTCGCTGCGCCAGGCGACGCTGTCTGGCGCATCCTCGACCAGGTCCTGAAAGCGGGTGTTGCGCAGGGGTGGGGCTGGCAGGCGCCACCACAGCAGTTGCGCCGCCAGATCCGCCGGCAAGCCATCGGCAGCCCGCATCAAGGCGCGATCATGGAATGGCGCGGTCGGTTGCTGCGTCAGGGACGGGTCAACCGGCCCCCGCACCCCAATGATGAACAGGCGCGGACGCGATTGCGGCACAAAGAGATCCGCGTTGATCACCAGCGCGCCTGGGCGATAGCCGTGGTTGAGATATGTCTCAGTCATCGCCCTGAAATCAGCGCCGCCGCACGAGGTCAATGCGCCAACGACATTTTCCACCGCAACGATCTGCGGTGCGCGGCCTTGCTGCACCAGATCCGCGATGACGCGCCAAAATCCATAGAATGACCCGGAACGATTACCGTTCAGCCCTTCGCCCGCGCCGGCCAGAGACAGGTCTTGGCAAGGCGAAGACCCCCAAACCAGATCGGCGCGGCCCGGCAGGTCCGCTGCGCGCACCTTATTGACGTCTTCAACAATCAGATGATCTTCGCCCCAGTTGCGGGCGTAGGTCGCAGCCTTTTTGGCGTCGAAATCGTTCGCCGCCAGGCAGTGCCAGCCGCTGCCAAGCCCAGCGCGGACCATGCCGCCGCCTGCGAAAAATTCATAGAATGTCGGCACGCGCCTGCCTTTTCCATCTGCTTCGCCCCAGAATATCGCGGTTGGCGCCAAAAGGGGAGGACGCAAACGCAAATGGGCCCTGAAGGGCCCATCGCATCGTTATATCCTGCGGAGGATCAGGTCAGGTATTGACCACCGTTCGCCGTCAGCGTCGCGCCGGTGATGAAACCAGCGTCGTCCGACGCCAGGAACGTCACGCAACGCGCAATGTCCTCGGTGGTGCCGAGACGGCCAACTGGGATCTGCGCGATGATGCTTTCGCGCACTTTCTCAGGAACCGCCATCACCATGTCCGTACCGATATATCCGGGGCAGATCGCGTTGACCGTGACGCCTTTGAACGCGCCTTCCTGCGCCAGCGCCTTGGTAAAGCCGATGTCGCCCGCTTTGGCGGCGGAGTAATTCGCCTGACCCATCTGGCCTTTCTGCCCGTTGATGGACGAGATGTTGATGACGCGGCCGAAACCACGTTCACGCATGGCCGGCCAGATCGGGTGGGTCATGTTGAAGAGACCATTTAGGTTGGTGCCGATGACGGCGTCCCACTGGTCTTTGGTCATTTTGTGGAAGGTGGCGTCGCGGGTGATGCCGGCGTTGTTGACCAGTACATCGATCGGGCCGAGGTCCGCTTCGACCTGGGCGATGCCAGCTGCGCAAGCGTCATAGTCGGCGACAGACCATTTGTAGGTCTTGATGCCGGTTTCCGCGGTGAAAGCGGCTGCGGCTTCGTCATTGCCAGCGTAGTTAGCGGCGACGGTGTAGCCTGCGGCTTTCAAAGCGGTTGAGATTGCGGCGCCAATTCCGCGCGATCCGCCAGTGACTAGTGCGACACGACCCATGGGTTTCTCCTGGAAAAATTCGAGTTATTTCGTTTCGTATACAGGGTCGAATGAGAAATATAATTGCGACATATTTTCACCGCTGCATACGAGTATGGTTTGTGTTGCGCTGCACAATAAGTATTCCGCTAACGAAAGCGCTGTTCTATTTTGACGCGGCGGGTATGCACAGGGCGCATGAGGCCTGCTGGGGTTTCGCGCTGGGAGTTTGCGGTTCATGCCGTCGCCTTTCAGCCTTGCGTCGCCCCGCCGGGGCCGAGCGCAAGAAACGGGTCGCGTCGGGACGTTGGCGTTCACTAATGAAAGGGTGCCGCAATGAGGAGACGCCGATCATGAACTTTTAAATCAAATCCCTTGAGGCCGCGCAGTTCGCCAAACTTTTCACGTTGAGCGACAAAGAACTTGCCGCACAGAACGCCTGTCGAAAGGTCGTCGTGGAAAGCCCTGGCGTCCCATGCCGCGTCAGCATGACCGATGCGGAGGTCGGCGAGACTGTCATCCTCTGCAATTACCAGCATCAGCCCGAAGGTAGCCCCTATCAGGCGAGTCACGCGGTTTTTGTCAGGGAACATGCAGTGAAGGCCGAGATCGCTGTCAATGAAGTGCCAGAGGTGATCTGATCCCGCCTCATCTCGCTGCGATTTTTCGATCGAAGCCATATGATGATCGACGCTGATGTCGTGTCCGGTGATCAAGTGGCGGAGGCCATTCAGGCCGCTTTTGACGGGGGCGGCGTTGCATACGCCCATATTCATAACGCGAAACTGGGCTGCTTCGCGGTGTCGGTTCATCCGGTTGACTGAGTGTTTGCGAGGTGGCGTGAATTGCTGATCAGGCCCAAGCTGCAAACCACAAAAAAGCCCGGCCGCTGACAGCGACCGGGCCACTTTTTCGTGGGCTAGGCGTCAGCCGCGCTCAATGCACATCGCTACGCCCATGCCGCCGCCGATGCACAGCGTAGCGAGGCCTTTTTTCGCGTCGCGGCGCTTCATCTCGAACAGCAGCGTGTTCAGA
Source organism: uncultured Pikeienuella sp. (assembly GCA_965659735.1). Lineage (GTDB taxonomy): Bacteria > Pseudomonadota > Alphaproteobacteria > Rhodobacterales > Rhodobacteraceae > Pikeienuella. Next base: position 2,141 of record CBFHXH010000072.1, on the reverse strand, counting down.
ACGCGGCAGCCCGAAGCCCCGATTGGGTGGCCGATGGCGATGGCGCCGCCGTTCACGTTCACATTGGCTGGATCCCAGCCCATGTCCTTGTTCACGGCGCAGGCCTGGGCGGCAAACGCTTCGTTTGCTTCGACCAGGTCAAGGTCTTCGGCCTTCCAGCCCGCCTTATCCAGCGCCTTGCGGGACGCATAGATCGGGCCGACGCCCATGATCGACGGGTCGAGGCCAACGGTCGCGTAGGAAACGATGCGGGCCAGCGGCTCAATCCCGTGGGCTTCGGCGTTCTCGGCGCTCATCAGCAGTGTGACGGCGGCGCCGTCGTTCAGGCCGGATGCGTTGGCGGCGGTGACCGACCCGTCCTTGGCGAAGGCTGGGGGCAGTTTCTGCATCTTTTCCATTGTCGCGCCATGACGGATGTATTCATCCTTGTCGACCACGATGTCGCCCTTGCGGGTCTTCACGGTGAACGGCGCGATTTCGTCTTCGAACTTGCCAGCTTTCTGCGCGGCTTCGGCCTTGTTTTGGCTGCCGACGGCGAATTCGTCCTGCATGTCGCGGCTGATCTGCCACTGCTGGGCGACGTTTTCCGCCGTTGTGCCCATGTGATAGCCGTTGAACGCGTCCCAAAGGCCGTCTTTGATCATGCTGTCGACATACTTCATGTCGCCCATCTTGGTGGCAGCGCGCATGTGCGCGACATGGGGGGACAGCGACATGCTTTCCTGACCGCCAGCAACGACGATGTCGGCGTCGCCAAGCATGATGTGCTGGGCGCCGATCGCGACGGCGCGCAGGCCCGAACCACAGACCTGGTTGATGCCCCAAGCGGCGGCTTCCTGAGGCAGGCCGGCGTTGATATGCGCCTGGCGGGCGGGATTCTGGCCCTGGCCTGCCGTCAGCACCTGGCCGAGGATCGTCTCGGACACATCCGCCTTGTCGACGCCAGCGCGGTCCAGCGCCGCTTCGATCGCCGCGGCGCCAAGATCATGCGCAGGGGTGTTGGCGAAAGAGCCAAGGAATGACCCGACCGGCGTGCGGGCGGCTGAGGCGATTACGATATTGGTCATGTTTTTACGTTCCCTTTCACGAGACGGTTCGCGTTTACTATTATTTTGCACTATCATTCGCACCTGCACAATCAACGTCAACAGGACGACTTGGCGCGGGCGGGCGAACGGGCTTCCCTAGTTTTGCCGTGAAGGATATGAGGGATCGAAGATCGCATTCGAAAGGCCGGTCAAAGCATGCCACAGGAACGAGAGATTTGCTGTTTCTGGGGTGGGGGCGCGTTGAATTACCTGAATGTGCTGAGCCTGCGCAGCTTTGTCGCTGCGGGCCATCCTGTGAGTATCTACGCCTACGATCCGCCGCCCAATCTGCCCGAGGGCTTCGCGATTAGCGATGCGTCGGACATTGCGCCCCAAGCAGATGCGCCTGCCGCCCTGATCGCCGACTACCTGCGGTATCGCATCCTTGCGTCACGCCCGTTGCGGCCCGAAGACTGCGTCTTGCTGGCGCGGCAGTCCCGGCGGATGCTGTCGCCTGATGTTCTGGCGTTGCCGCCAGACAGCCCTGTGTTGAAGGCGCTGATCGCCTTCACCGATCAGGCGCATCCGACGCCGCCATGGGCCGATGTGGCGCAAAGGGCGGCGCTGGCGGCGGCGGACCCTCCGCTTGGTCCCGCTGATCTGGAATGGGGCGTCTGGGGCGCACTGGCGCTGACCCATTTCTCCGAAAAAAGTGGCGAGATCGACGCCGCCTCTCCGGCCAGGGCCTTCTATCCCATTTCCTACGCTGATCGATCTTTCCTCCTGAAACGCAAGGCGAAGCTTGATCCTGTGGCGGGCGAGGACGTCGCAGCCATTCCGCTTTACGGTGAAGAGCTTGCGCGCCAGATCCATGAGGTGGAAGACGGACTGCCGCGCTACTGGACGCCGCTCGGCGCGCTTTTGAGGCAGTTCGACATCGATCCACGAGAAGCCCCGATCTACGGGGCCGAGCCAAAAGCGGACGGTCGTTGGGTCGATCGTGGGCGGTCAGTATCAGCGCCGGCCCCTGAGCCTTCCCCTTTAAATTGGTCCGCCCCTATAGTTAGGAAAGCGTAGGACCCGAGATGGCTATAAAGAGACCCAAGCCCGAAG
>CBFHXH010000071.1:0-17813 GCA_965659735.1 uncultured Pikeienuella sp. | reverse complement strand
CGCCGGCTGCTTCGCCAGAACCAACGGCAGCCCCGGCGCCCGAGCCTGCGCCTGCGCAACCAGCCGCCGCTGCGCCCACAACGCCCGCGACGCCGACTTCAGGCGAGTTGCCAACGGGGCAGTTCCTGCAGGTTGGCGCGTTCAGCGTTGAACCCAATGCGGCAGGTCTTGTCAGCCGCCTCCGCGCTGCGGGTCAGCCAGCAAACTATGTGCAGCGGCCTGTAAATGGCACGCTCTTTAACATCGTAGTCATTGGCCCGTTGGCCGACCAGGCAGCCGTTGAGGCAGCCACCACCGCCGCCGCGCGGGAAGGCGTTGCCGGTGCAAAAAGGTTTGTGAGATGAACATGACATTTCCCTTGCCCCGCCGGCTGATCTCGCTGGCCCTTGGCCTGTCGCTCAGCCTGCTAGCCGCCTTCACAGCAGCCGCGCTGGACACTGCAGCGCGGTCGGCGATGGTGGTCGACCTTTCATCCGGCGCGGTGCTTCTGGAAAAGAACGTCGATGCGCCCCTGCCCCCCGCGTCGATGTCCAAACTGATGACGCTGAACATGGTGTTCGAAGCATTGCAGCAAGGCCGCCTCAGCTTGGACGAGCGGTTCCGCGTCAGCGTCAAAGCGTGGAAGATGGGCGGATCGAAGATGTTTGTCCGCGAAGGCGACCGCATCCGGGTTGAAGACCTGATCCGCGGCGTTGTCATCCATTCCGGCAATGACGCTTGCGTCGTGCTCGCCGAAGGCATGGCGGGATCCGAGGACGCGTTTGCCCAGCGCATGACCGAACGCGGGCGGGAACTGGGCCTGAACCAGTCCACCTTCGCCAACGCCACCGGCTGGCCGCATCCGAACCACCGGATGAGCTCCCGCGATCTGATCACGCTCAGCAGTCGGTTGATCGAACAGTTCCCGGAATACTACCACTATTTCGCTGAGACAGAGTTCACCTGGGACAAGGTCACCCAGAAAAACCGCAACCCGCTTCTGTACCTCGACATTGGCGCTGACGGCCTGAAAACGGGCCATACGGAGGAGGCTGGCTATGGCCTCGTCGGCTCAGCCGTGCGCAACGGGCGTCGGATCGCCTTCATCGTGTCAGGCCTCGGATCATCCAAGGAACGCTCGGTTGAGGCGGAGCGCCTGACGACTTGGGCGTTTCGGGAATTCAAGACCGACAAGATCGCCAATGCAGGCCAGATCGTCGGCGAGGCGGATGTATGGATCGGCGCGTCAGACACGGTGCCTCTGGCGCCCAAAGATGACGTGATCGCCACGGCGCCCTATGGGGGGCTGAACGATCTGAAAGTCTCCATCCGCTATGACGGGCCGGTTGAGGCGCCCATCGCCCTTGGCCAGATGATCGCCGAACTGGTGGTCGAAAGCCCCGATATGCCCGCCCTGACCATCCCTTTGGTCGCTGCGGCTGCGGTTGATCGGGGCGGCCTGATTTCGCGCGTTACTGCCGCGTTAACCATTCTGGCTGGCAGCGACGCCGAGGAAGAAACGGCGGCGGAATAGTCTTTTGAGCGGATTTTTTCTGACCGTCGAAGGCATCGACGGGTCTGGCAAGTCGACCCAGGCCCGCCTTCTGGCCGACCGGCTGCGCGCCAAGGGCCATCAGGTGGTGCAAACACGCGAACCGGGCGGATCCCCGGGGGCGGAGGAAATTCGCAACCTCGTCCTGACGGGCGAGCCGGGCCGATGGTCGCCAACCACGGAGATGCTGCTGTTCTTCGCATCCCGCCGCGATCATGTCGAAAAGACGATCCAACCGGCGCTGGACAGGGACGCGATTGTGATATGCGACCGTTTCACCGACAGCACCCGCGCCTTTCAGGCGGGCGCGCGGCCAGACGCATCTGGCGCAGCGCGGCGGCAGATCGACTTGTTGCATGATGAGGTTATCGGACTGAACCCGCATCTGACCCTGATTTTTGACATGGACTCGGCAGAGGCGCTGGCCCGCGGTGTCGCCCGCGCGACGGATGAACTGCGGTTTGAGGGACTGGGCGTTGAATTTCAGGAACGGATGCGTGCGACCTATCTAGATATCGCAGCAGCTGCGCCAGACCGATGCGTGATCGTGGACGCAAGCGGCCATCAGGACGCCGTATCCGCCCGTGTCGATCAGGCGCTGGCCGGGCGCCTGTGACGACGCCCGTCGCATCCCTGCCGGACACGGTCAGTCAGTACGCCAAATCGCGGGCGTTCACAGAAACAACGACACCGCCAAATTTCCTCAAACATCATGCGACGCGCCCGGGCGTATGGGGCCGTCTGGTCATGGAAAGTGGCACCCTGGAATTTGACTGGGCCGTGGGCGGAGCGCCAACCCTGACCCTCAAGGAAGGCGACACAGTTGTCATTCCGCCTGAGGTCGCCCACCGCGTCGAGATCACAGGCCCTGTAGAATTCGTAGTCGAATTTTACCGCTGAGGTATTGCGAACCCGAACCATACTCTCCACAGCCGGGGATATTGCGTTGCAGCAAAGACACGCAAATAAAAAATAGACTTTTCGTGACCGCCCTTCATTGCGAATAACGATCCAGATCCAAGCTGTTTGAGACCCCCACGACGGGGGCCCTACCCCCCTATTATGAAAGATCTCATGAAACAGCTTCTTATCGCCTCCACCTCGTTGGTTGCTCTTTCCACCGCCCCTGTACTCGCGGCCGAATGGGACACCCGCGTGAACGGCTACTATTTCCTCGGCCTCGCCGCGTCCGACAGTCCGGGCCAGGACGGGATCGGCGTGCTTCGCGACGGCGAGGCGCATCTGAACGCCCGTTTGGTTGCTGACAACGGCGTCACCTTCCGCGCAAGGATTGAGCTTGAGGCGTTCACCTCTGGCGACCAGATCGACGAAAACTGGGGCTCCATCGGCACGTCTTACGGTACGTTCCTGATCGGGTCGAACGACGATGCAGTCTACAACAACCATGTCAGAATCATCTTCGCGCCGGGTACGCGCGTCGGTTACTACGACGCGTTCTCAATCACGACGCAGGGCGACACCGGCATGGCGCTGGCGGGCGTGAGGTCTGATCAGGTTGGTATTCACTACACATCGCCGTCCTTCTCGGGCTTCAAGGTCTACGGCTCCTACCACCCCAGCCAGACCTCTGACGGCGCAGGCGACACCAACAACCCGGTCTTCGAAAAAAACGATTACTGGACCGTTGGCGCCTCATACAACGGTGACTTCGACGCCTTCTCGATTGGCGTGTCGGCAGGCTACACCGACGGCCACGCGATCGGCGACCTGATCACGATCGGCACCAACGCCTCGAACGCCGGTTTCACCGTTGCAGGCACGTATGAGAATACCGACACCGCCGCTGGCGACCGCGACGAATTCGCCGTCGGGCTGCAGTACACCACCGGCCCCTGGACCGTCGGCGCCGGATACGCAGAGGAAGAAAGCGTCAGCGAAGTTGGCGCGGGCTGGGTCACTTACGGCCTGGCCCCGGGTGTGCTCATCACTGCAGGCGTGGAATACAGTGATGCGAACGGCGTCGCTGGCAGCGATTTCGGCGGCGTCACTTATCTGACCATGCGCTTCTAAATCCTGAACAACGGGCGTGCGCCCCCCCAAGGCGCACGCCCAACCTTCCGTGAGTTCAAAATACGCATCTTAGAACCAAGTGCAGTTCGGCCCTCATAACGCGACGGCCGACAAAGCTTTCTAGGCGCCGCCGCAGCAACCCTCTACGCTAAGGTCATGCGCAAGATCATCTGCCCCGTCTATGGCCCGCCTGAAACACTTATCGTGCATGACGCGCCGACACCGACGCCCGCCCCCGGTCAGGTGCTGGTCCGCCACCGGGCCTGGGGCCTGAATTATGTTGACATGCTGATGTGCGCCGGTGGCTATCAGCTGAAGCCGGAAGCGCCCTTCACGCCCGGCGGCGAAGCCGCTGGCGACGTCGTCGCGCTCGGCGACGGGGTTGAGGGGATCGCCATAGGCGACCGAGTGATGACCTCTGCGCGGTTGGGCCTTTTCACCGAAATCGCCGCCGTTGATCGCACAGGCGTAATCCCACTGCCCACCACCTTCGACTACGCCGAAGGCGCCGTCTTCAAGTCCGCCTACATGACTGCTTGGAACGCCTTGAACCACGGCGCGCATCTGCGACCCGGAGAGGTTTTGCTGGTTCACGGCGCTGCAGGCGGCGTCGGGCTGGCCGCTGTCCATATCGGCCGGCTGATGGGGGCCATCGTCATTGCCACAGCCGGAACAGATGAAAAGTTGAAAACCGTAAAGGCTGAAGGCGCCGACCATGTCATCAACTATACGAACGGCTTCAAGGATCAGGTAAAGGCGCTGACCGATGGGCGCGGCGCAGACGTAATTTATGACCCGGTTGGCGGCGCGGTGGCCGATGAAAGCTTCAAGGCCATAAATTATGGCTGCCGCATCCTCTATATCGGCTTCACCGGCGGGCCGCCGGTTCAGATCCGCTCCAACCTCCTCCTCATCAAGGGCGCATCGGCGATCGGCTTTCGGGCGGGGGAAATCGGGCGCCGCAATCCGGGCCTGAACGAAAAGACCATGGCCGATCTGATAGCGCTGGCGAATGCGGGGCGGCTGCGACCCCATATCTCGCACCGCGCGCCCTGGCCCGATATCGCGGCGGCGATGAAGCCGATCCAGAACCGCACCGTTATCGGCAAATCAGTGATGGAGCTTGAATGATGCGTTTTGAGGGTAAATCCGTTCTGGTCACAGGCGGCACACGCGGCATTGGCGCCGCCATCGCCCAAGCTTTCATGGCGGAAGGCGCCCGCGTCGCCATCAACGGACGCACGGCGGCGTCGACCGCAGCAGCGGCCGCAGACATGGCCGCCGCCGTCAAGGCGCCGGGCGATGTGGCGACCGTGGCGGGCTGCGAAGCCGCAGTGACCGCCGCGCTGATCGCTTTTGGCGGGCTGGACATACTGGTCAACAATGCCGGCGTTTTTGCGCGCGGCGCGGTTGAGGACACCGACGAGGCGACATGGGACGCCGTGATGAACGCCAACGTCAAATCCGTTCAATTCTGCACCCGCGCTGCCCTGCCCGCCTTGCGCAATGCCAAGGGCGCGGTGGTCAACATCGCCTCAGAATCAGGCTTGAACGGGTATCCGGAAACGACGGCCTATTGCGCATCGAAAGGCGCAGTTGTGAACCTGACCCGCGCAATGGCGATGGAATTTGCGCCTGATGTCCGCGTCAACGCGCTTTGCCCCGGCGTGATCGAAACCGACATGACCCGCGCAGGCTTTGCCGTTGACGGCGATCAGGAAGAGGGCATCCGCCGCCAGCACGACGCCTACCCCCTGAAACGCATCGGCACGCTGGACGAGGTCGCCACCACAACCCTGTTCCTCGCCTCGGCGGAGGCAGGGTTCATCAACGGCGCCGCCGTGCCGATGGAAGGCGGCGCGACGGTGGGCAAATGGTGATGGCGCTAATCGCCCGGCCCGCGTAAACCAAACATTATGGCCAAAGACGAAGACATCGCTGAGCCCGACCGCATCGGCGACGCCCCCCACCCGAGGGAGGCTGCGGCGTTGTTCGGACAAAAGGCGGCCGAGGACGCATTTCTGTCCGCCTGGGCGTCAGGCCGGATGCATCATGGCTGGCTGATCACCGGACCACGCGGGGTTGGCAAGGCGACGCTGGCCTACCGGATCGCCCGAGCCCGACTGGCCTTTGACGAAGGCGACGGGCTGTTTGGCGCGCCGGAGCCGCCTGCGACACTTAACATCGACGTCGATCATCCGGTTGCGTACCGCATGAAAGCGGGGTCTGAGGCACGGCTGTTTACCCTCCGCCGCACGGTTAATGAAAAGACGGAAAAGCTCTACACCCAGATCCGCGTCGACGATGTGCGCGCACTGAAGGAGTTTTTTCAGTTGAGCGCCGCTGACGGCGGCTGGCGCGTGGCGATTGTCGATCCTGCTGAGGAAATGAACGCCTCCGCCGCCAACGCCCTTTTGAAGTTTCTGGAAGAACCGCCAGAAAAGGTCCTGATCCTGATCATCAGCCATGCGCCCGCGCGTCTGCTGCCGACGATCCGATCGCGCTGCCGGACGCTGACGCTGAATCCGCTGGGCGCCCAAGACCTCGGCTGGGCGCTGGCTGGCGCGGGCGCAGATGCGACAGACAGCGCCACGCTGGCCGCCCTTGCCGATGGCAGCGCGGGCGAGGCGATCCGGCTTTTGGAAGGCGGTGGGCCCGAGCTTTACGTCCGCCTTGCCCGCATGACCGCCGAAGCGCCGGACATGAACCGTACCGAAATGATCGCTATCGCCGAGGCGTGCACAGGCCGCGATGCGGCGGAAACCTATGACATGACGCTGCGCCTGATCGACGTGATGCTCGCCCGCCTCGCCCGCGCAGGGGCGCTTGGCGTCAGCCAGACCGAGGCCGCACCGGGCGAAGCCGCGCTGATGCAGCGCCTCGCGCCCGACGCCTATGCGGCCCGCATCTGGGCCGACCTCGCGGCAAAGGTGACGGCCAAATCGACGCGTGCGCGCGCAGTCAATCTTGACCCTGCGCAGGTGATACTCGATATCTTCTTCGAACTTGACGCAGCGGCCCGAAAAGCGCGCCAGCGCGCCGCCTGAAGGACCAGATCGATGCCGCCAGAAATCGTCGACAGCCACTGCCATCTCGACTTTAAGGACTTCGCGGACGAGTTGCCCGATGTCGTAAACCGCGCCGTGGCTGCAGGCGTCGCCCGCATGGTCACGATTTGCACCAAGCTGCCGAACGAGCCCGCCGTGCGCGCCATCGCAGAAGCTCATGATCCGGTGTTCTACGCCGCTGGCGTTCATCCGATGAGCGTGGCTGACCACGCGCCCTTTTCGCTGGACGATCTTCTGACCATCGCGGATCACCCCAAGATGATCGGCATTGGCGAAACAGGCCTCGACTATTACTACACCGTCGACAGCAAGGATGCGCAGCAGGCCGCCCTGCGTGTACATATCGAAGCATGCCGCCGCACAGGCCTGCCCCTGATCATCCATTCCCGCGATGCTGACGACGACATGGCGCAGATCCTGTCCGAAGAATACGCAAATGGGGCCTATACCTGCGTGATGCACTGTTTCAGTTCAAGCCACGATCTGGCCAGGACCGCGCTGGATCTGGGGTTCTATCTATCGATGTCGGGCGTTGCGACGTTCAAGAACGCCGTGTCGGTGCGCGAAGCTTTCGTCAACGCGCCGCTGGATCGCATCCTTGTCGAAACCGACGCGCCGTACCTCGCCCCGCCGCCGCACCGCGGTAAACGGAATGAGCCTGCCTATACCGCGCTGACCGCGCAGGTTGGCGCCGACGTGAAAGGCGTCAGCATCGAAGACTTCGCGGCGGCGACCACTGCGAATTTTGACCGGTTGTTTTCGAAAGCGAAGACATGGACGAAAGCGGAGGCCGCCTGATGGCCACGCTGCGTTTCACCATTCTCGGCTGCGGGTCATCCGGCGGCGTGCCCCGCCTGGGCGGCCATTGGGGCGCCTGCGACCCCACCAATCCTAAAAACCGCCGACGCCGCTGTTCCCTACTGGTGGAACGGATCAAAGGTGACGGGGTGACCCGCGTGTTGATCGACACCAGCCCTGATCTGCGAGAACAACTGCTGGACGCAGGTATCGGCAACCTGAATGGCGTCGTCTACACCCACGAACATGCGGACCACGTGCATGGGCTCGACGATCTGCGCATGATCGTCTTTAATCAGCGCAAACGCCTGCCGGTTTGGGCGGACGGCAAAACCTCTGACAGCCTGATCGCGCGCTTTGGCTATGCGTTCATACAGCCGGAAGGCTCCCCCTACCCGCCGATCCTGAACCTCAAGGGCATCGACGGCCCCGTGACGGTCTGGGGCGATGGCGGCGATGTGGCGCTGGAGCCGTTCAAGGTTGGCCACGGGTCCATCGACAGCCTCGGCTTCAAGATCGGCCCGCTGGCCTATCTGCCGGATGTGGCTGAGATTTACGACGACGCCTGGCCGGTGATCGAGGCCGCCGACACCTGGGTGGTCGACGCGCTGCGGCGTGAGCCACATCCGACCCACACCCATCTGGAAAAGACGCTCGGCTGGATCGAAAAGTCCGGTGTGCGTCATGGCGTGCTGACCAACATGCATATCGACATGGATTACGAGACGGTGCTGGCCGAAACGCCAGACAATGTATCGCTCGCCTATGATGGTCGGCAGCTGGAGTTCACGGTCTGAGCCAGCTTTCGGCAACCGCATGCTGACGATCTTCAACATCGTCCTTCCGGTCTTTCTGGTCGTCGGCGCGGGCTATGCGGCGGCGAAGTTCGACCTGATCGCCGACGCCAGCGTCGATGCGTTGATGAAATTCACCCAGACCTACGCGATCCCCTGCCTGTTGTTCCTGTCGATCTATCGCCTGGATCTGAGCGTAGTGTTCGACATGGAACTGCTCGCCAGTTTCTATATCGGCGCGGCGATCTGCTTTTTCCTCGGCGTCATTGGCGCGCGCCGGATTTTCGGGCGCCGGCCAGGGGAAAGCATCTCCATCGGGTTTGCGTCGCTCTTTTCCAATTCGGTGCTGCTAGGCCTCGCCATCACCGAAAGTGCCTATGGGCTTGACGCGCTGGCGCCGAACTACCTGTTAATCGCGTTCCACGCGCCGTTCTGCTATTTCCTCGGCATCACGGCGATGGAGCTTGCGCGCGCAGACGGCCGCAGGAAAGCAGAAACTGCGCGCATCGCCGTTATCGCTATGTTTAAGAACCCGATCACCATAGCCTGCGGCGCAGGCTTTGCCTTCAACCTGACGGACCTGCCCTTTCCTGAAGCGGCGGGCGAGGCGGGCGACCTGCTGGCGCGATCTGGCCTGCCGCTGGCGCTGTTCGGGCTGGGCGGTGTGATCAGCCGCTACAAGATATCCGCCGCCTGGGGTGAGGCAGGGTATATCACGGTCGTCTCGACCACGATCCACCCAACGATCACCTATCTGTTGGCGACGCAGGTCTTTGACCTGTCTGACGCGTTCACCCGGTCGGCGGTGATCATGTCGGCCATGGCCCCCGGGGTGAACGCCTATGTCTTTGCGTCCATGTATGACCGGGCGGTGGGCGCGGTTGCGACGACGGTTATTATCTCGACGCTTGTCTGTGTTGCGACGGCCAGTTTCTGGCTTTGGATGCTGGGCGGCGCCGCGATGTAGCGCGCGGCGCCAGCCTGCTGTACCATCGCCCCATGGCACGTGAGAACCCGCACCGTCCCTTCACCCCCCATCCCGATCTGATGGCGCGCGCGCCTGACATTTCAGGCAATGCGATCAATGGGCGGGGAGAGGGCGAAAAACGCCCCGCCAGCATGGTCTATTGGGCGCCCGATCCCAGCGACATTCCGCATGGTGAGATGCAGCGCTGGTTCTATACCCGCGACCCTGACGACCCGCATATCAAACGCGCCCGCGCGGAACGCATCGTCATGCTGGACGTGGACGAGGCGCCCCTGGCCGCCGAGCAGACCCTGATGACGGCCGAGGACTGGACCAGCGGGCTGGAGGCGCTGAAATCAGCGGGCCATTTCGAAATAATCGGCGCGACCACCGTCAAACCCGAATACCTGATGGCGGGTGCCGAGGTTCCTGAAACCCGCGCCATCGTCATCGGCGTTGCGCACGAATACGAAGAAATCTCACAAGCCCCGGCCACCCGCGCCGGGGCCGAGGTGCTAAAACAATACGGCCGCGCCGGGGCCGCCGCAAAGGTTGTGGCCAACTGGCTCAGGTCCCTGGGCCATCCTGCGCGCCCCGTGACCGGCCCGATGACGGGTCAGATTCTGATGATTCCCCCGGCGCTGGACGCAGGCTTTGGCGAGTTGGGCAAGCATGGCTCCATCATCTCACCCGAATATGGATCTTCATTTCGCCTCGCCCTTGTCCTGACCGACGCGCCCGTGCCGCTGACCGAGGCGCGGGATCACGGGATCGACGGGTTCTGCCAAAGCTGCCGCATCTGCGAAGACGCCTGCCCACCCTTCGCAATCGCCCCCGAAAAGCAAACCGTGCGGGGGGAGGAGAAATGGTATGTCGATTTCGACCTATGCTTGCCCTTTTTCAACCAGCACCAGGGCTGCGCGATCTGCATCGCCGTCTGCCCGTGGTCGCGGCCTGGCGTGGGGATGAATTTGGCCGCGAAGCTGGCGCGGCGGGCTGGGCGGGAGGGGTAGGTTTTTTGCGAGAGGACTGCGGATTGGAGACCAGGGCGGACAGTTTTCACTATTCAACCTGAACGGCTCAGCGACCTTTTTCCATTGTGTAGATTATTGCCTGCAACTTGACGACGATATCCTTCTTTGCTGCTGCATCCATGCGCGGCTGATCAATCGTCAAAGAGACGCTCGGTTCTTTCAGGTGTAAGAATTGCCCATCATGTGACGACTCATCATAGATCCCCGATAGTCGGTAAGTCACCACCGGACGCGAGATGCCCTTAACGTGGATCGTATCCGCCTCTTCGGCGGTCACCCAGTCTTTGACCAGTTGATAAGTCTCGTTCGCAAGAAGGATGCCGCCAGGCGAGGCCATCGCCTCTAATCGAGCAGCCAGATTAACTTCGCCACCGATGATCGTGTAATCCATCCGATCTTCCGATCCGAAATTCCCAACCGTTCAAAAGCCGGTATTCACGCCGATCCGGATCTGGAAAGGTCAATCCAGACCGCGATCGCGCCAGATCGACTGAAGCTCTGTCATCCTCCGCTGCATCTCTATCGCCATTCGGATGCAGGACGCCGCATCTTCCTTGGCGCCACGCGTCTCGGGATCACCAAAATAGAACACGATTGCGTCACCAATGAACTTGTCAAAATTGGCGCCGTGGGCGTTGGCGATCCTGGACATCTCGGTCAGTTATTCGTTCAGCAGGCTTGTCAGTTCCTCGAATTGAAGCTGATCCGTTGTTTCCGTGAACCCACCAATGTCGGAAAAGAACACCTTCAACTTCTTACGCTGGCTTTCGACCCTGACCTCTTGTTCACCGTTCAAAATCGCCTGGTAGAGCAGCGGTGAAATTTACTTCGCCAACTGCCGCGAGACATTCTCAAGAGTCTCACTGGCGACCTGCGTACGCCAGCGGCTTTCGATCAGATCTTTTTCAGCCCTCTCCGCAACCCATTCATAAAGTGCGATCACAACCGCCATCAGCAGCCGCGCAAACAAAGCATTAAACGCCAAAAAGGCCGCGTTGTCTTCCCGCGAAAGGGGCGAAGCGGCACCGTAGAAGACTGAAAACGTGCAGGTAGACGCGAGGACAATGACAAAAAACCGCTTATCCCGATACGTATCGGACGCACCATAAAAGGCACCAGCGAGGACGTGATGATCGTCATCAAGACATAAAAGAAGAACACAGTTTCGAGACCGAGGTAATAGGTTGCAAGAACCCCATGCAAAGGCACCTCGACTACAGCGCCGAAAAGTACGGCAGCCTGATTTCACCACACCCAAACAAGTGCCAAACGATGAAGGGCCACAATAGGGTGCTGCCGATGTTGAAGAGGAACAGGGCGTTCTGGCCAAGCAGGTAGAAAACAACGCTTAAAACAAGGTGGACGACAGCAGCGCAGGGAAAGCCCAACCGCGCCATCGTGAAGACACGCGCCGTATGATCATCCATACCTTCCGGACGGTATTCGAGTCATACCTTAAGCGCGCTCTACAGCCGTAGTAATCGCATAACTGCTCCATTAGGCAATGGTCTGAGGCTAGTAGGCGCGAAGGCTGATAGGCAATTGGGCTTTGTCACCGCAGAGTCGAACCGGGTCACTGATCTGAAAGCAAAACCGGTGCTTACGACATACGACTAAATTATTTTAACTGTGCTCCAGCCTGTTCGGAAGTGTCCTTGTCTCTTGCCGGCTGTCGGCGACAACGGCTGGTGCGCAGTTAAAATACACAGCAACGTACACGTCGCCCGGATCGACGCCCCCTATTTTGGCCGCGCAATCGTCGGATCGAACCCAAACACCTCAGACCGCTTGTGCGAGATCCCAATGATCGCCTCCGCCGCCAGCAAGCCCGACCGGACCGATCCTTCCATCGAGCCGACATTCAGCCCGTTCGCCGTCCAATCCCCGGCGATGGACAGGTTCTTGAAACCGGTGTCGTTCGCGGACAGCCGGAGTTTGGTCGAACCCGGCGGGGTTGAGACATAGTTGTCCGACGGGTTCACGTTGACCCGCCAATACTGGTCGTCAAACCGCTGCGCGCCTTCCTTGCCATCATCCGGCGTCGGTCCGTGCAACAGGTCAAAACCAAAGGAAAACGGGTCGCCATATCCCTTTTGCGCCGACACGGTTGATCCGGTCAGCATCGAGCCGCCGTTTGATTGCAGGAACTGGATCGACTGGTGTTTGACCTGTTCTGTGATGCGGCGGGAGGAATCCGCCCCCTCGGTCCCGTCAATCTCATGATAGAACCGGATCGTGCCACACAGCAGCAGCAGGGATGCGGGTGTGTGATCCTCGGGCCAGTTTTCGTATTTGAAGTACTTGGTGAAATCGCCCTGCCCGTTCGGCTGGGTCATGAAATTGGCGCTCAGCAGATAGTCGTCATAGGTGTTGGAATATCCGTTCCAGCCCAGATCCCAGGGCGTTTTGTTCAACCAGATCTGCATCGCCTGCGTGGCGATCGTGACAGCGTTGTCCAGCATCGCCTTCCACTTGCGGTACGCCTTCGCCAGGCTCTTGGTCAGGTATTTCACCCCGCCGACGGAAATGCCGATGATGACCTGATCGAAATCCTCGCCGACCTTCAGCGTCTTGCAATCAACCGGCGCCCAGTCGCACCAGAAACTCTCCAGATCTGCGCCCGAGGCTTTGATAGCATCGCCTTCGACCAGTTGGTCGTAAAGCGGCCAGTCCGGCCAGCAATCCAGGCCTTTGACCTTCACGTAAGGATCATACTTGTAAGCGCCCTTTTTCACCGTCGCCTGCACATCGATGTCGAACTCGGTCACCATCTTGGTTTGCTTGTCGCAACGGATGTCAGTGACGGTGTTGAAGAAGGCGAACTTGACGCCCCACTTGGCCAACACTTCGTGCCTCGGCGCGATCAGCGTCTCGCCCGACCCCGCTTCGAACAGCTGAAAGAATTCGCCCGTATAGGTGAAGGTCATCATCGTCCAATGCAGGTACGCGCCCGCCGCCATCGTGGGCAGGCGGATGCTGTCGCCCTTGGGGTACTGATACGTGATGTTGGGGGTCGATGACGTCAGGGGTGAATTGATCGTTTCAGGCCGCGCGCCATGTTTGGCGAGCCATTCGTAATGCTCCTGATCGTCGATCGTGCTGAACGGTTTGTAGAGCAGTTTATCCTTCAGCACCCCAGTCAGGATCGCACCGACAAAGTTCAGCGTCAGCCCCGCGCGGCGAATGCGATCACGTTCCGCGTCTGACCCGCCGCCCTTGGCCTTGACGATGCCGCCAAAGGTTTCGGATAGGCCATTGAAGACGACAGCGGCGGTTTTCATCGCCGCTTCCAGCTTTTTCGGATCGATCTTCTTCGCCTTCGCCAAAGGCGCGCAAAGCGGCAGGATCGCGTCCAGCGCCGCTTGCAGCCCGGCGTTGATCTCTTCCTTACCGTCCTCGATACGCAGGTCGAACTTGCCGCTTGCGGGATCGGTCACCATTGGGTGATGGCCGTCGGATGGCGGGGCGGTGAAATTCTCGGTGATGAATTTCTGGGTGATCAGTTTGCGGAAGGTCTTGGCGTAGGCCTGCAGAATGAACCCAAGGCCCAGCTTGGTCATGTTCAGCGAATAGATGTCCATCCGCGCCAGACGCTTTAAATCCGCGACCGTCAGGTTTTCGCGATGATCGGCGTTGGTGGGCACCTGAATGGGCCATTTCTTGATCTCGCCTTCGTCCATCTCATAGCGGATCACGCCGCTCATCCCATAGAAGGCTTCCTTGAAATTCGGCAATGGGTGCTTTTTGGCGCGGCCAAGCTCCTCAAACGCTTCCATCATCACGGTGTGTGCGTTGAAATAGTAGCCAAGAAATCCGTGGATGCCATGCTCATAGAAGCGCATGTGCCTATCCAAATCACGGCCCGGGGCACATTTGCCGCCAACGCACCAGCCCTGCTGATAGATCGTCACGTCATATTTTTCGCACAGCGCAGGCGTTTGCGTGAGGCGCATCGAAGCGACCAACGCGGATGGGCCGGCGCCCAAAACGGCGATTTTCTCTTTGAATTTTGTGGATGCAGCTTTGGCCATGGATCAAATACTCCCCCTAAAATGCGTTTGGGAAATCAGTTAAGGAACCGTCCACCTACTTGATTGAGCGCGCTTGCGAAGCAATCAAGATCACTATCGGCGACAAAGGGGGGACCGGCGATGAAGGCGTCGTCGGAATAGGACCCGATCATCGCCTGACCTTCGGCGTAGGACGCCCAGGCGGCGGCGTCCTGACCCATTTCCGAAAGGATTGCCGCCTTCAAGAAATGGTTCTGGAACCAGCCGGGGCGCACGACAAGGGCGTAGTCAATCAGCTCCAGCGCCCGGGCGAGGTCGCCGTCCAGATACCGCCCGATGGATTTGGTGCGCACGAAAAGCCCGTAATGCGGGTCATATGGGCTCAGCTCCATCGCTTCTTCCGCAAGGGCGTTTCCGCGGGTGGTGTCGCCCATGAAGGTGCTGATCCGGGCCAGATCGCCGGTGGCGGAGACGAAGGTTGGCGCAAGGCTAAGCGCCCGTTCGACACGCGTCTTCGCCTCGGTCAGCCGCCCGATCGTGGATGACGCGGTGCCCAGCGTGAACTGCGCCCGGGGGCTGTTCGGCGCGACTTTGACGGCGCGCCCAGCAAGTTCACGCACAACCTGAAAGGATGATAGCACATCTTTGGACCAGTCGCACCAGTCGTTCATCATATGGCTGAACGCCGCAAGGCACAGCGTTGGCGGATCGTCAGGCGCCAGAGCGATGGCCTGTTCCAGCAGGCGCTGCGCTTTTTCGTTGGACCGGCGCGACGTGCGCCAGAAAAGCCAGCGCGCCCGCATCAGCAGGCGCCAATGGTCCATATTCTCTGGCCCGGTGAAGTCCATGTCGCGGACCATTTCGCCTTGATCGTCCAGCGTCTTTTCTTCGAAGATCGACGCGATGCGCACGGCGGTCGCATGCTGCAGCGCCAGAATGTCATCCGCAGCAGCCTGCATGCTATCCAAAAACAGCGTCGCGTTGTCCGCAACGCGGTTCAGGGTAGAGATGATGCTGGCCCGGTCGCCCGCGATCTGCACATTCACCCTGAGCACATAATCCGCGTTGCCGCGCAGGTCGCGCTGCGCCGTGTCCACATTCAGATCACGCGGCGACATGGGCAACCCCAACGCCATGCCCGCAACCAGATTGACCGCGACAGGTTTGCGACCAGTTCCTCGACCACACCGCCCGCAAGGTAATCCTGATCACCGCCGCGGTCGCGGCTGACATTCAACACGGCGATGACGGGGCGTTTTTTGTCGATTGGCCGCGCAAGATCGCTTTCAGCGGCGGCGGGGCGCGCGCAGGGTCTTTGGCGCGGCTCAACCTCCGCCGTGATCAGCGAAGCAAGGTCCGCTTCAGGCTCGGCCGCGAACTCGCGGATCATACGGCTGCGAAAAAGCTCATGCGTCGACCGCGCCCGGCCGCGCCGTCCGCTGGCGACATGGCAGCGGATCAGCGCCTCATGCGCCTGTTCGTGCAGCGGGTCGGCACCGATGACCCAGTCGGCCGCCTGCTGGCACCGTTCAAACCGGCCCGCGCCGTGCTTCCTGACAGAAAATCGGCCTTGTGGATCGCCATGATCCGCGCGATGTCGTCCGGATCATTTGATGCGGCGGCGGCCTCATGCTCCGCCGCGTCATAGGCGACGACCCCGGCGCGCAGGCCGATATGGTTGTCGCTGACGTCGAACACCACCTCGAAAAGATCAGCGCCCAGATTGCGTTTGAAGCTGCGCAGTTCCTGACGCAGGCTGCCCTTGCCTTGCGAGGGCTCGACCCTTTCCCAAAGGACGTCGACAATGGCGTCGCGCGTCACCAGCGTCGGCGTGTTCGCGGCCAGATACACAAAAAGACCAAGCGCTTTTTCGCCCAGCTCGGTCACGGCGTCCTCGCCAACAGGTCCAACAGCGGTCACGCCATAGGCGCAGAGCCAGATGATTGGCTCTCCGCTTTCCTTCGATTTCAAATGCTCAACCCCTTGGGGTATTGCGGAGAATTTTGACTATAGGGGAAATTCACGTTCGCCAACTATTGCGTGACCCAAGGCGGGCTTTTTCGCACGCCGCGAAGCGCTCAGCCGGTTCGCCGCATGGACAGTAATCTGCATGATTGGTAGGAGCGCTGAATGCTACGCCGCCTATATGACTGGACCCTCGCGCTTGCGGAAACGCCCTACGCCATATGGGCGCTGGCGTTTATCAGCTTCATCGAAAGCTCGGTCTTCCCGATCCCGCCGCATGTCCTGGTCATCCCAATGGTTATCGCCCGCCCTGACAGGTGGATCACCATCGCCGCGGTCTGCGCAGGCGCATCGGTTCTGGGCGGTGTCGCTGGTTATGCGCTGGGTGCCTTCGCATTCGAAAGCGTCGGACGGCCCGTGTTGGAATTCTATGGCTACGCCGAAAAATTCGACAGCTTCGCCGTGCAGTACAACGAATATGGCGCTTGGGCGGTTCTGTTCGCCGGGCTGACGCCGTTTCCGTTCAAGATCATCACCATCCTCAGCGGCGCGACAGCGTTGAATTTCTGGGTGTTCGTACTGTCGTCCATTGTGGCGCGCGGCGCGATTTTCTTCATCATGGTCGCACTCTTGTGGAAACTGGGCCCGCCCATCCGCGAATTCGTGGAAAAACGCCTCGGCCTGATGTTCACCCTGTTCTGCATCCTCCTGATCGGCGGCTTTGTGGCCGCAAAATTCCTCATATGACACTCACCCGCGCTCTTCCCTGGCTGGTTCTCACCGGCCCCGCCACCGTCCTTGGGGCGGCGCTGCTCAGCCAGTATGTCGGCGGGCTGAACCCCTGCCCGATGTGCATCTGGCAGCGCTGGCCGCACGCCATCGCCATTGCGCTTGCCGCCGTCGCCCTCATCGCGGGCGCACCCGGTCGCCCCATCTACGTTCTGATCGCGCTGGTGCTGCTGGTCGGCGCCGGGATCGGCGGCTTTCATGCGGGGGTGGAACAAGGCTGGTGGGAAGGCCCGACCACCTGTTCAGGCGGTGATGTCGGGTCAATGTCGACGCAGGACCTGATCAACCAGATCATGACAGCGGAAATCGTGCGCTGCGACGAAATTCCGTGGTCGTTCCTTGGCCTGTCGATGGCTGCATGGAACGGCGTGGTCAGCGTGGTTTTGGCTGGGATCGCCTGGCGGGCCCGGCGCGCCTAGCTCTCTTCCAGCTCCGCATCCCAGTACAGGAAATCCATCCAGCTTTCATGGAGGTAATTGGGCGGGAATTTCCGGCCCAGATTGCGCAGCTGTTCGGCGGAAGGCCGAAAAGGTTTCTGACGTAGATGCATGCCAACCTGTTTCAGCGTCTTGTTGCTTTTGGCCAGATTGCACTTGCCGCAGGACGCTACGACATTGTCCCAGGTCGTCTTGCCGCCTTTTGAGCGGGGATTGACGTGGTCAAAGGTCATCTCGCCGGTCGCGCCGCAGTACTGGCAGGTAAAGCTGTCGCGCAGGAACAGATTGAACCTTGTAAACGCGGGATAGGCCGCCGGGCGCACATATTCCTTTAGCACCACTACCGATGGCAGGCGCATCTCCATCGAAGGGGAATGCGCAACTTCGTC